>JBJKSH010000105.1:0-22682 GCA_046704255.1 Ignavibacteriaceae bacterium
AATAGGTATGAGCAATCTCATGAGAAGTAACTCCTACCGTTGCAGCATGGTTAGGAGCTGAATAATCATTAACCATCATAGGATACTCCATTCCTCCTCTATGAGAACCATTAACAACAGTTAATTTCGGATACGGAAAAGGAACACCCGGAATTTCATTGGAAAAATATTTAATCGATTTCAAAGCAATATCGGCTACTTGAGGAAAGTCCTTGGCGCTTTCTCCATAAGCTGCACTTACAAATGTCCTGCGTCCGGTGGTGGTATCCACAACTACGCTGCCGCCATCCCACAAAAAATGGTCGCTTGCAGCAAAAGCAAAGTCGGTTATATTTTCTGCTTTAAATTTCCACACATTTGATGATTTACCTTTTGTGATTTTACCGTTCATAAGGTCTTTTTTTGTAATTATATGAACAACCGTATCCGAAACTTTCGCTTCATTTATTTTTGACAGAATATCTTCGTTAAAAACTTCATCAGGATTCTGCATTACTCCTGCAGCCCAAACGACATAATTTTTCGGTGCAGAAATTGTAACATCAAAATTTCCGAAGTTGTTATAAAACTCCTGCTGCCCTGTATAATTAAATGTATCCCATTTGTCAATATCATCATAAACAGAAACCTGGGGGAACCAATACCCTACATAAAAGGATGTAGAATCTACCATACCCATTCTTATGCCTGTTTTTTCAGGCATAACAAAGCTCCATTCAAAAAGAATTTTTGCACTGTCTTTTGGGAGTACCGGTTTATTTAACCTAATATATAAATTCGTTCCTCTGCGGTTAAAAGCTTTATCGTTTTCGTTTATATCAAATTTTTCTCCATCAATAATTAATTTTTTAATTTTCACACCGTCGGTTAAATCGGATGAAGCAACCGGAAAGTCCCGGTTATTTCCCCCCTTATAAATATCCTGATACAATCTAAAAACAAGAAACTTTAAAGAATCCGGGCTGTTGTTTTTGTATAAAATTGTTTCTTCTCCTTCAACTACCCTGGTTTCAGGATCAAGCTTGGCATTTATATTATAGTCTGCAAAATTTTGCCAATAATTCGGACCCGGCATACCGTTGTAAGAACGCGTCCCGTTATCATAAGCTTTCTGTATATTTAAGGGAATATACAAACCGGAATTTTGAGAAAAAATATTAATGCCGGATATAAAAAAGAAAGAAAGGACTAAAAAGAAAGTAGTGGCTTTCATTTGATTTCCCTTTTAATTGTATGAAATATTATGCTAAATAATATATTAAGATATTAGAATCCTAATAGAATTTCAATTTTTAAAATAAATATAATTTTTTCATTATTTTTGCACATTCCTATAATCATTTACTTATTTGGAGAAAAATGAAAAGCTTTAAATCGGGTTACTTTACTTACCGGGAAAATAAATTATTTTGTGAAAATGTTCCCGTTCAAAAAATTGCGGAAGAATTCGGAACTCCGGTTTATATATACAGCAAGAATTTTTTTATAGACAGCTTTAATAAATTTAATGATGCATTTAAAGATATTAATCATTCAATATTTTTCGCATGCAAATCAAATTTCAATTTAAGCGTTATTAAAACATTTGCGGATCTTGGAAGCGGAGTTGACGTAAATTCCGAAGGTGAACTTTTTAGAGCCCTTAAATCCGGTGTTAATCCTGGGAAAATAATATTTTCCGGAGTTGGCAAAACCCCACACGAAATTAAATTTGGACTTGAGAAAAATGTACTTATGATTAAAGCCGAGTCGCAGCAGGAAATTTACCTGATAAATGAAATTGCCGCATCGATGAATAAAATTGCACCCGTTGCGATTAGGGTTAATCCTGATGTAGATGCACAGACTCATCCTTATGTTTCTACCGGGCTTGCGGAAAATAAATTCGGAATCGAATCCAAAGAAACTGTAAAACTTTTTCATGAATATAAAAATCTAAAGAATATAAAATTCTGCGGTATTGACATGCATATCGGTTCTCAAATTACCAAAGTTGAACCGTTTGCTGCGGCAGTTGAAAAATTGGCCGAAATATTTTTACAGTTAAAGTCGGAGGGAATTCCGTTGGAACATTTGGATGTTGGAGGCGGAATAGGTATTACATATAACAACGAAAGTACATTTGAATTAAACGAACTTGCAAACAAACTAATACCAATTTTTCGGAAACTTAATTGCGATATTTTTTTTGAGCCGGGAAGGTTCTTAACAGCAAACGCCGGAATTTTAGCTGCAAGTGTTCTTTATACAAAGAAAAATCATAATAAGAATTTTATAATTGTCGATGCTGCGATGACTGATTTAATCCGGCCGAGTATTTACGGCTCGTATCATCATATACAACCGGTGGAAATTACAGATGCAAAAGATATTGTGGCAGATATTGTTGGGCCGGTTTGCGAAAGCGGAGACTTTCTTGCAAGGAACCGGGAGTTTTTTGAATGTAAGCAAGGAGACTATCTGGCGGTTATGTCTGCCGGAGCTTACGGAATGACGATGGCTTCAAATTATAATTCAAGAAGAAGACCTCCTGAAGTTTTAGTGAACGGCAATGATTATAAACTAATTAGAAGCAGGGAATCTTTGGAAAATTTATTCTTGGACGAAGATAAATTATTGTAAGAGTAAAAATGCAAAGAAGAAATTTTTTAAGAACTGTAACAACCGCAGCTGCTTTTACAGCGGCATCTCCTTTTAAAGGGCTGGCAGAAATTCAGGATAAAAAACATTCTGCAAAAAAAATTATTAAACCGAAAAGATTAAAAGAAGGTGATACAATAGGACTTGTAACTCCGGGAAGTTTTATTAACGAAAATGAACTTAAAGAATCCAGGGATAACCTGGAAGCTATGGGATTTAAAGTTGTAAACAGTAAAAACATTCTGGCAAAAAACGGTTACCTTGCCGGAACCGATAAACAGCGTGCGGATGATTTGCACGAAATGTTTTCCCGGGAAGATGTTAATGGAATAGTTTCAGCACGCGGTGGTTACGGATGTACAAGAATTCTTCCAATGCTGGATTATAATCTTATAAAAAATAACCCGAAAGTTTTAGTCGGCTATAGTGATATTACTGCTTTATTGTTCGGTATTTTCAAGGAAACCGGATTGGTTTGCTTTCACGGGCCTGTCGGGATTTCAACTTTTAATAAATTCTCCGTAGATAATTTTACGGATGTTTTGATTTATCCTCATAACAGGCTTGCGCTTTACAATGCAAACGAGCAAGGGAAGGGCAAATCTTATCAGCCGGTTACCATTCGATCGGGGAAAGCAAGGGGCAAACTGGTTGGCGGAAATTTGTCGCTGGTTGTTTCGGTAATTGGAACACCTTACGATATAGATACGGAAGGGAAAATTATCTTTCTTGAAGAAGTGGGAGAAGAACCTTACCGGATAGATAGAATGTTAACACAAATGCTGGAATCGGGAAAATTTGAAAAGGCCGCCGGGGTAGCGCTGGGAGTTTTTTCAAACTGCGTTCCCAAACCGGATGAGTCAGGCATTATAAGTTCATTTTCAGTTCCGGAAGTTTTGTTCGATCGTTTGTTTAATCTTAATATTCCCGTAGTTTACGGAATGTCTTTCGGACATATTACAAATAAATTCACACTGCCGTTCGGAATTGAAGCCGAGCTTGATTCGCTTGAACAAAAATTAACACTGCTTGAGCCAGCTGTAATTTAAAGGAAAGGATTTATATGAAAAGGACTATAAAAATATTAACTGCAGCATTACTTGCCGCCGTAATAACTAATTTTTACGGCTGCTTAACTTTCCACAAAGTATCTTACGATGTTTCTTTAAAAAGCCCAACTGGAGGTTCGGTTGTTGTAACAATGTATGATATAAGATCTACTGCAAAAACCAATACCGAATTACAGCAGGATAAAACCAATCTTTTCGACTATATGCTAAAAAGTAAAGAATTTTTAACTGCTCAAAAAAAACAGGGCAAAGATATTGTCTCCCGAAAACTATTCTTGGAAAACGAAAAGCTCGATGGGCAGGGAAAATATAATTTTACCAATATAAATAATGTTGAAGGAATTCTTTACGACGGAGGATTTCATTACCTAAATCTTAATTTAAGCGACAGCGTTATTTCGACGAACGGAGAGATTGTGAAGTCTTCAAAATTTAAAAGAATAATGTGGGATAGTACTTTTAAGAATCTGAAATTTACAATGCTGGGGAATTCATTCAGCAGCAGCTCGGATTTTAAAAGCATGGCTCCGTATTACAATCAGAACAAAAAGAAATAAAAAAAATGTATGTTGAAGTTGTATTTCCGCTTCCGTTTAGAAATGCATTCACATATTCCGTACCCGATGAATTCAAACATTATGTTGTTGTAGGTACCAGGGTTGTTGTGCCTTTCGGTAAAAGAACTCTTACCGGTTTTATTATTAATAAAAGTGAAACCACAACAGTTAAGGATAAAATAAAGCCGGTTACGGATATCCTTGATGAAAAGCCCATCATCCCTCAAAATGCGTTAAAATTTTATGAATGGCTTTCCGAATACTATCTTTCATCTTTAGGCGAAGCACTTAAACTGGCAGTTCCATACGGTACCGATGTAGAATCAAAAAGAAAAATTATAGCTCACGAAGAAATATGCGAAGAGCTTTTGGAAAAAGAGAAAAATAAAAAGTCCGTAAAGTACCGCATATTGGAAATCCTGTTGGATAAAGATGAAATAAATCTTTCCCGCTTACAAAAAGCGGTTGGGAAGAAAAATATTTATTCTTCTTTAAGAGCTTTGGAAAACGCCGGGGCAATAAATATTCTTGATGAAATTGATGAAGGCAGGGTTAGAGTAAAAACGGCAAAGTTTGTAAAACTTGCTAAAACCGTTGCGGAGATATATGCTTATTTACCGGAACTGGATAGCAAATCCCCCAAGCAGGTTAAAATAATTTTAGAGTTAATTAATAAAAAAGATAAATCGCTGCCTGCAGCACAATTATTAAAAAGGGCGGAAGCCTCTCAATCTTCAATAGAGTCGTTGGAAAAGAAAGGTTTAGTTACTGTCTTTGAAAAAGAAGTTGAACGAAGATATCTTGAAGAATATAAAGAAGAACATAATAAAATCACATTAACAAAAAAGCAGCAGGCTGTTGTTGATGAGGTATCGACAATACTGCTTAAGGAAGAATTTAGACCTTATTTACTTTACGGTGTAACCGGAAGCGGAAAGACACAGGTTTATATAGAACTTATTAAGAAGGCACTTGAAATAAACAAAACCGCATTATTGCTTGTTCCGGAAATTTCTTTAACGCCTCAAATTACATCACGCTTATATAATAACTTTGGTGACCTTGTAACCGTCATTCACAGCCGTATGTCTCTTGGTGAAAGATATGATTCGTGGCGGCGAATCTTAAAAGGGAAATCAAAAGTAGTAATTGGTGCAAGGTCTGCTTTATTTGCACCGCTGGAAAATTTGGGTATAATTGTAGTTGATGAAGAACATGATGCCAGCTATAAGCAGTTTGAATCTGCACCGAAATATAATGGGCGGGACTCTGCTATTATGCTTGCAAGTATAAACAAATGCCCGGTTCTTCTAGGTTCGGCTACGCCTTCAATTGAAAGCATGTACAATGCTTTATCCGACAAGTTTAAACTTTTAACATTGCCTGAAAGAGTGGATAATGCAAAGCTTCCCAAAATAAGCCTGGTAAATATTTCACTTGAAAGAAAAAACAAGAGGATGGAAAATGTTTTTTCCAAAATTCTTTTACAGAAAATTGAAGACAGGCTTAAGAAAAATGAAGGCATAATAATTTTACAGAACAGGCGCGGTTTTTCTACACAAATTTACTGCCGGGACTGCGGCGAAATTGAAACATGCGAAAATTGTTCGGTACCGATGGTTTATCATATAAACCAAAATGTTATCCAATGCCATTACTGCGGGCTTGTAAAAAAAGTACCCAGCGCATGCACTCATTGCGGTTCGCTTTCAATTAAATATTTTGGTACGGGCACGGAAAGAGTTGAAGATGAACTTGAATATTATTTTCCCGGAGTAAAAATTAATCGGGTAGATTCGGATTCAATTTCCAGGAAAAGCTCGTTAAGCAAAATTCTATTTGAGTTTGGTAAAGGAGATGTAGATATTCTCGTCGGAACACAAATGGTTTCCAAAGGTCTTGACTTTCCGAGATTGACATTAGTCGGAGTTATTTCTGCAGAAACAACATTGTGGCTGCCCGATTTCAGAGCCGACGAAAGAACATTCCAGCTTTTAACCCAGGTTTCCGGCAGAGCAGGCCGCAGCAAAGTTGAAGGAGAAGTTATTATCCAGACAGAAAATGAAAAACATTTTACTCTTCAAAAAGTTTTGCATAACGATTACATGGGATTTTATAACAAAGAAATAATTGACAGGGAAAAATTAGGCTTTCCTCCTTTTACACGAATTTGTTTAATTGAAACAAAAGATACCGATGAAGAAAAATCCAGAGGAGCAATTACGGATTTTCACAATGAATTAATTGCGTATAAAAAATGGTTAAATATTTCTTCTCCCGCTTCGGCTATAATATCAAAATTAAAAGGAAGCTACAGGTTTCAGATTCTGATTAAAAGTTCAAAATTAGTAGACCCCGGTGGTGCTATTCTTCGGCAGGCTGTATTAAATTCCTTTATAAATTTTAATCGCAATTCCCGATACAAAGATGTGAAATTAATTTACGACGTTGATCCGCAGAGTATACTTTAACAAAACAAAGGTGAGACCTGCTTTTAAAGTGAGCCTCACCTGTGAAAAAATTAAACGCCAAAAAATCTTAAGAACGGAATAGCTTGTGTAATAAAGTAAATAATCAAACCTCCTATAAGCCAAATGCCGAATACTACCAGATAGTATTTTCCCGTTGTAGCGGATTTAAACATTTTTGCCAGACCTATACTTAAAACAATATAAATCCAGATTGAAAATATATCAAGTTTAGAGAATATGAAACCCAGAAAAGTTGTGCGTTCGGTATCGAGAAACGCAGCCAAACTTGTATCTCCAAGCGCCCTGCCCAAAATGAATGCAAGAATGGCAGCGAGAAATATTTGAATCATTGCTATGTAGCTTGTTAAACCGCTGGCAACAAGCACCGACGCATAAGTCCCTTCCCCCTTAAGTGCAAACTTTACAAACAAATAATATATTCCTGCCATAATAAAAAACATAATAAAGCCGAATATTAAAACACTAACCGGCATAATAATCATTTGAACCGTTGAAATACCCTGGCCCATTCTTGATTGCATTTCATTTAATCTTTGATTTGCCTGATCCTGTGTCATTTGGCCTTTAGCTACCATTTCCTTAAAACTCTTTTCAATTCTGTCCATTTGCTTTTGTTGTATCTGGAAGTAAATTTGTTTGTTGCTCATAATTAAAAACTGGGAAATAATTACAAGTACAAGCATAATAATAACAGGCAGAAACCAATCAATAGTTTTGGGCGGGAATTGTGCAATCCGCTCATAAGTTTTTGACGGTTCCGTAAAGATGCCGATTAACTTATCCGAATGACTTAATTCTGTTTCGGGTTCAGATTCGGTTGGTTCGGCAGAAGGCTGTGCAGATAAAGTATCTTCGTTCTCCATGTAGTTTCTCCTTAGTTATAAATGTTAAAGGAATTAACGGTAAAAAATTATTCATTGTTATTGCAAAAGGCAATAAAAAAATTGTTAAAAATAACAATCGGTTAAATATTATAATCTTCAAAAATAACAATCCCTCAATTACAAAATTAAGCGTGTAAATAGTTATATTTCTTATATATAAAAAAATATTTTAACGGCAGGAATTTATGAAAACCATAATTGAACCCTTTAAAATTAAATCCGTTGAGCCCATTCGTTTTACAACAAGGAAAGAAAGAATATCGTTGATTAAGAAAGCCGGGTATAATCCATTTATGTTAAATGCAGAAGACGTTTTAATCGATCTTTTAACGGACAGCGGCACTTCTGCAATGAGTTCCAAACAGTGGGCAGGTATTATGGACGGCGATGAATCTTACGCAGGTTCTAAAAGTTTTTACCGGTTTGAAGAAGCAGTTAAAAAAATTACCGGATTGAATTATATTATCCCCACTCACCAGGGAAGAGCTGCGGAAAAAATTTTGTTTTCCACAGTCGGCGGCCCGGGTAAATATTTTCCAAACAACACCCACTTCGATACTACACGTGCAAATATAGAATTTACGGGCGCGGAAGCGATTGATCTTTTAAATGAAACAGGAAAACATCCCGAAATACGTGCCGACTTTAAAGGAGACATGGATGTAGAAAAACTTGAAGACTTCATTGAAAAAACAGGTAAAGAAAATATTCCGGTTTGCTTTCTTACGGTAACAAACAATTCCGGAGGCGGGCAGCCGGTATCCATGAAAAATATTAAAGAAGTAAAAGCAGTTTGCAGCAAATACAATATTCCGTTGTTTCTCGATGCATGCAGGTTTGCAGAGAATGCTTATTTTATAAAAAAGAGAGAAGCAGGTTATGCCGATAAATCGGTTTTGGAAATTGCACAGGAAATGTTTTCGAATGTAGACGGTGCAACCATGAGCGCTAAAAAAGATGCACTTGTAAACATAGGAGGATTTCTTGCAATGAATGACGAAGGCCTTGCCCAGCAGTGCAGAAATCTTTTAATTGTAACAGAAGGATTTCCTACATACGGCGGGCTTGCCGGAAGAGACCTGGAAGCCGTTGCTCAAGGTTTGGATGAAGTACTTGATGAACATTACCTGGAATATAGAATCAGAAGCATTGAATACCTGGGAGAAAAACTTGTTGATGCAGGCGTGCCAATTATAGAGCCGCCCGGCGGGCATGCAATTTACCTGGATGCTAAAAGATTCCTGCCTGATATTCCGCCGGAACAATTTCCGGGGCAGTCCATTGTTTGTGCATTGTATGTTGAAGGCGGAATTCGCAGTGTGGAAATCGGCAGCGTAATGTTCGGTAAATACGATAACAGCGGAAAATTAATCCCGCCGCCGATGGAGCTGGTAAGGCTTGCTATTCCTAGAAGAGTTTACACTCAAAGTCATATTGATTATGTACTTGAAGTGATCCTGGAAGTTTTCAAAAAAAGAAATTCACTTAAAGGATTTAAAATTACTTATCAGGCTCCGATGTTAAGGCACTTTACGGCACGGTTTGAAGAAATATGAAAATAAAAAGACTTTATAAATATTCGAACAAACGACAGATATGGCGTTTACTGCCGACGGAATCGGGTAAACTGGTTATTGAAGAAAGAGACACCGGTAACAAAGAAGTTTTTTTTGAATGCCTTGATATTACTTCCGGTAAAAAAATTTTTCATTCCCTTCAACTGGAAGAAAAATATTGGATTGGAATAGAAACCATTTACAACGATGTCATACTTTTTCATACTTATTCTAACAGGGAAATGCCTGTTCATTCCGGAATAATTGCTTATGATATTAACGGACAAAAAATATTATGGCAAAGTGAAGAGTATGTTTTTTTATTTATTCTTGAAGATAAAATCTATTGTTTCAAAACTACTTTTGAAGGAAGAAAATTTTTTACGATAGAGTTAAATTCAGGTAATTTTATGGAAGACCTTGGTGAAGATGCGGCAAGTATAAATGTATTAAGAGAGAAGTCTGCCGACTCAATAGATTACAGCAGTTATCTTTTCCCGGAGCCGTTTGAAAGCGGTAAAAATACAAATACCGAACTGCAAAATTTAATTACTCGGGTTAAAGAAGAGCATGTAATTGCCGGGAATATTTCCTTTATTGAGTTTAACAATTTAATACTAATAAATACTCATGAAGTGCTTAACGGCGGCAATTTAAAAAATACATTCAGGGGTATTGATATTTTGTCTAAAAAGATTATTTTTGAAGAAATATTGAATACAGAAACAAAGACATTTATTCCCGATTCCTTTTTTATAAAAGATAATTTTTTATTTCTGCTTAAAGAAAAAAATTCTCTTATTGTTTGTTCACTAACAAATTAAAAGCGAGGGAAACTATGAGCTTATCAGAAGGATCCAAAGGAGTGTTAATGCTGGCGGCCAGAGATTCCATACAATCTTTGTTCGGAGAAAAGCTTCCGCCTATAATTGATTATGTTTATTACCCCGAGCTATCCCAGGTAGGACCGGGCGCTTTTGTTACTCTTCTTCTGGATAATAATTTAAGAGGATGCATCGGGTACATAACTTCTAATCTGACTATCTTCGATACGGTTTGCGATGCGGCAAAACAAGCGGCTGCAAACGATCCGAGGTTCTATCCGTTAACCGAAGATGAACTGCCCCGTATAAGCATAGAGATTTCCATATTATCCCCGCTGACGCCAATTACAGATTACAATCAGATTCAGCTTGGCGTTCACGGCTTGGTATTGGAAGAAGAATTTAACCATGCTCTTTTACTACCTCAGGTTGCGGTAGAAAACCAGTTTGATACTTCTCAATTCCTTTCCGCTTTATGTGAAAAGGCGGGTCTTAATTCGTATGCATGGGAAAACAATGAGCTAAATATTAAAACATTTACGGCAGAAGTTTTTTCGGAAATGGGCAGCAGAAAGAGAACTTATGAGCAAGGTTAGAAGACCTGCGGCGGCAGGATATTTTTATCCTTCCGGTGCACGTCAATTAAAGGAGGAAATAAATTTACTTTTATCTGTATCAAAACCGGAAATAAGCCTGCAAAATATAAGCGGCATAATTTCTCCGCATGCGGGTTATGTTTATTCCGGCCGTACCGCAGCCTTTGCATATAATTTATTAAGAAATAAAAATTACAGAACCGTCGTCATAATTGCACCAAGCCATAGGGAATACTTTCCCGGGATTTCAATTTATAATGGAGACTCATTTGAAACTCCGCTTGGTAAAGTTCCCATAAACCGGGATGTTTCTGAAAAACTGGTTGAAGGTAGCAAATTGATTTCGCTCGGAATTGCCGGCCATAAAGATGAACATGCTGTTGAAGTACAAATCCCGTTTTTGCAGTCTGTGCTGAATAATTTTTCAATTGTTCCAATTGTTATGGGAGACCAGGGAAAGACTTACATTGACGAGCTTGCAAATAAATTAGCCGGAGTAGTTGACGACAGAACAATTATGGTTGCAAGTTCAGACCTGTCTCATTACCACAATAAAAATGAAGCTTATGAAATGGATTCAATTATTGAAAATAGAATTGAAGCATTTGACTACGAAGGCCTTCGCCTGGAACTTGAGCAGTTCAAATGCGAAGCCTGCGGCGGCGGCCCTATTGTAGCTATGATGAAAGCTTCTTCACTGCTGGATAAAAACAAATCCGTTATACTGGATAGAAGCGACTCCGGCGATACCTCGGGGGATGATCATCAGGTAGTAGGATATCTTTCTGCCGCCTTTTACGGATGAAGTAACCCATGGACAAACTTAAACTATCGAAACCTTAAACGATACTTCATAAACCGGACAAGCCTGCCTATGCCGAAGCGGCTTCGCGCAGGCAGGCCGGGACCTAAAAGCTATAATTTCTGCATAGCGCAAAAAGAAAAACGCATAGAGTGCTCTAAGCTATACCTTCTCCAATTTTTTCCCATTTCGTGCATTACCTGACCACAAAGCCTTTTCATTTCTCGTTCATATTTTAAACTTAACTTACGAAGGAAGAGAGACGGCATCTTTTTTTATGAAGAATTCGATAAAAGTATTATTCCTTTCAAAAAATAAATATTTATTCTCTCTACAAAAGATGCCATCTCTTGCTCTCTTCCATTTTGCAAAACTTCAGTTAATAACAGTAAAACACCGCATAAAGTTTGCGCAATATAAGTATAAATTTTCTTCACATCCGATTATCCGGCCTTTTTGCTATATTTGTACTCATTTTTAAAAAAAATTTTTAGGAGAATGAATCATCGAAAAGGCAAATAAAAACCGGAATGATGTAATAGAGAAGGTAGTGTCCCTGGCAAAAAGAAGAGGATTTGTTTTTCAATCAAGTGAAATTTACGGCGGACTAAACGGCTGCTGGGATTACGGCCCGCTTGGTGTTGAACTTCTTAAAAACATAAAAGAAGAGTGGTGGAAGTTTATGACGTACCGCGAAGATGTTGAAGGACTTGATGCCGCAATTTTAATGCACCCGCGGGTATGGCAGGCTTCCGGGCATGTAGAAAACTTTACTGACCCGATGATAGACTGCAAACAATGCAAAGCCCGGTTTAGGCTGGATGTTTTGGGTGATTCGCTTAATGAAAAGAAAAAACAAAAAGCGCTTGAATCTTTACAGGAAAAAATAAAAGATGAAGCTTCACTGAAAAATCTTTACGATTTAGTTTCTGCGGCTTCGGAAGATCTTTTTACCGGTTTGCTTGAAAACCCGCAACTTAGCAGGCTTCTTTTGGAAGAAATAAATTGCCCGCAGTGCGGTAACAAAAATACTTTTACTCCGGCCCGGCAGTTTAATCTTATGTTCAAAACATTTATTGGCCCCCTGGAAGACTCTAGTGCAGTTGTTTATTTAAGGCCGGAAACAGCACAGGGAATTTATGTAAACTTTCTTAATGTTCAAGGTTCATCCAGGCAAAAGCTACCTTTCGGTATTGCACAGATAGGAAAAGCATTTAGAAATGAAATCAATACAAAAAATTTTTTGTTCAGAACAAGAGAATTCGAACAAATGGAAATGCAGTTTTTTATTAAGCCGGATGAGGACAAAAAATGGTATGAGTACTGGAAAAAGCAGCGGCTTGAATGGTTCTACTCGCTCGGAATGACTAAAGAAAAATTAAGATACCATGATCATCCCAAAAACAAATTAGCCCACTATGCTAAAGAAGCAACTGATATAGAATATGAGTTCCCGTTCGGCTGGGGAGAAATTGAAGGAATTCACAACAGAACCAACTATGATTTAAGCAGGCATGAAGAATATTCCGGTAAATCTCAAAAATATTTTGATGAAGAAACGAAAGAAAAATTTATTCCTTATATTATAGAAACTTCTGCCGGCGCCAGCAGATCCTTTATGGCGTTCTTTACGGATGCCTATTATGAAGAAGAAGTTAAAGATGAAAAAAGAGCTGTATTAAAATTTCATCCGAAGCTTGCGCCTATTAAAGCAGCTGTATTCCCTCTTGTTAATAAAGACGGCATGCCTGAAATTGCAAGGGAAATTGAGAAAGATTTAAGAAAAAATCTGAAGGTATTTTACGATGATAAAGGTGCCGTAGGAAGAAGATACAGAAGGCAGGATGAAGCCGGTACTCCTTTTTGTATTACAGTTGATACACAAACTTTGTCCGACCAAACCGTTACAATTAGAGAGCGGGACTCCATGGAACAGGTTAGAATTTCTTCGGATAAAATATTTCAGTATCTTCAAGATAAATTAAATTCTTTTTAATATAACCGACTAAATTGAGAAGATTAATTGTTCTATTTATAATTTTATTTTGCGGGTTTAAGGTTTATCCTCAAAATACTTCTTTTGATTCTACCGTAATAACCGGCATTAAAGAAATTTATAATCTGCAATTTAATGATGCGGAAATTTTATTCAATAAATTAATTGCGGAATATCCTAATAAACCTCAGGGAAGATTTTTCCTTGCAATGATCGATTGGTGGAAAATTCTTGTAAACCCTGATGATGAATCCCACGATGAAGTCTTTTACCAAAAGCTGGAAGACGTAATTTACCAGTGCAACGAAATATTAAAGAAAGACCCGGATAATGAAGATGCGCTTTTTTTCAAAGGAGGAGCAATAGGCTTTAGAGGAAGGCTTAGGGCTTTTAGAGAAAGCTG
The DNA here is from genome assembly GCA_046704255.1 of Ignavibacteriaceae bacterium. GTDB lineage: Bacteria > Bacteroidota > Ignavibacteria > Ignavibacteriales > Ignavibacteriaceae > FEN-1297. Next base: position 13,821 of record JBJKSH010000105.1, read on the forward strand.
GTTTAAGGCTGCAAACGACGGTAGACTGGCTTTGCCTATTGTTGAGAAAGCTGCAAAAGTAGATCCTAAAAATGTTGATTTGCAGCTTGGCTTTGGAATTTACGATTATTATGCCGCAGTTATACCAAACGAGTTTCCGCTAATTAAGCCATTGATGATCTTCTTCCCGCCCGGAAATAAAAAGAAAGGTCTTAAAGAATTAATAAATGTTGCCCGGAACGGTATGTATGCAAAATACGAAGCAATGTATTTTTTAATGAGCTTATATTTTAATTATGAAGATAATCCGTATGAAGCATATAATTGGGCAAAAATTTTAACAAAGGATTTCCCGGATAATCCGGTTTTCGAAAGATGGAGAGGTAGAATTGATGCTAAAAGAGGAGACTATTTTGCTGCCTTTACGGTTTTTAACGATATAATGAAAAAAGCGGCAGAAAATTATTTCGGTTATAATTTCCCGAACATTAAGCGGGAAGCTACTTATTATATTGGTTATCAATATAAACTGCTGGGTAAATTAGACCAGGCAAAAAATTACTTTAATCAATGTGTTAAGTATTCCAAGATTGTAGATAGAAAGGAAGCATCTGGTTTTATAATTAATTGTTATTTATATCTGGGAATGATTGATGATGAACAGGGGAACAGAAAAAAAGCCGTTGGATATTATAAAAAGCTATTGAACCTTAGAGACTTTGGAAACTCTCATGAGCTTGCTGAAAAGTATCTAAAGAAACCGTACGGACAGTAAATTAATTGCTCAACATACGCAAAACTTGCTCTTGGAATATTGGGTTCTAAAGCTAGTAATTTTAAGAATTAATCTCATGGAAATTAAAATTAAGAGTTAAGCATTGAAAATTCAAACTGAATACTCAATGTTCAATTTTCAACTCTTAATATTCAATGATTTGATTTCTAGAAAATGAAAATATATTTGGTTAGAATAATGGAGTAAATTCCAACATTTAACTACTCTTTCTAAGTAATCTTCGGACAAGACTCCTCAATTCCAAAAGGTGTGCAATATGAGTTAATTATAAGTTTGTTGAAACGGTAATTCTATGCAATGCCCCTATTAAACCCATGGAAGAAAATCCGTAATCGAACCTGTAATTGCCTATAATGGCTCCTAGTCCTACATTAAAGCCTGCAAGTCCCGCAAATCCGCCTACGGTTAATTCAGTACGTCGTTCGTTATTATAACCGAACCTTAACCTTAAAGCCTTGCTTAATCTAAATTCGGCACCCAAACTAAAGGCATTAAATTTTTTGAAAAAATTACTTCTCTGTTCATTCAAATTGTGGAAAGCCAGAGAAATTGTAACAGGTACATGTTCCATTCTTTTTTGAACACCCAGCTCAATATCAAGCGGAAGGTTTTCTTTTGTAGAATAATAAGAAACAAATTGAGACCCGACATTTAAAATTGAAAACCCGAAATCTGTTTCGGCATCCGGAATTGAATAATGCAAACCTACTCCGAATGCACCGGCCGTAGAGTATCTGTCGGCAATCTTAGAGTAAATAAATTCCACATTAGCGCCGTACGAAAAATTTCTGTCCAGCAGATTTGAATATGCCGCTATAAATGCTACTTCGCCGGCACCATAACTGCCTGTAATATTTCCGAATTCATCTGCAGCAGTAAACTTGCCGTAATTTATATATCTCACTGCCCCGCCTATTCTACCAATTCCGTTTATATTTGTTGAATAGGAAAGGCTGGCAAGATTTATGTCCAGAAGATGTTTTACAAAAGAAAATGAAATAGGATTCTTTTGCAGGAATTCGATACCGGCAGGGTTATAGAAAATAACATCCGGGTCGTCTTTATCTGCAACAAAGCTGCCGCCAAGCGCCGCGGCGCGGGCACTCATATCCAGGTTTAAAAATTGGTAAGTTTGAGCGAATAAATATTTACCCGAAAGAAGCGATATAATAGCAGTAGTAAGAATGAATATTGTTATTTTCTTCATAAGTTTCCCAAAATTCAAGTCCTTATTTAATTATAATATAAAATAAAGGCAAGACAATTCAACGTTCCCAAAACTTCAATAATTTTGTAAGTCAAATTTAAATATAATTCTTCAGCTTTCACAAACCTTGTGAATCTTGATAAATGAAGGCTAATTATTTAATTTTCAAATTGATAATAAAAATACAATTTTATAACGGATTAATGACGCTTAAATCATCTATAAAAAATCAGGTTACTAAATTTAAAAGAATAATTGTTTTATTATCGATCATTTTTATTCTTCCTCTCGGCTTTTTATACCCTCAACCAAAAACAAATTTGCAGATTTTTTACGGCTTAACAGATTCTGCTGCCGCTAAGGTGTTGAGGCAAATTCCTTCCAAAGAAAAAAACTGCAAATTGAATTTAGTACTTGGTAAAGAATATTCGGTTTTAAAAAACAATATTTTAAACACCTTCCTGGCTAAAGGTAAAACAATACTACAAAACTTTAATAAAGCCGGGGATTCGGTTGTTGTAAACTTTACAATTGATAATGCAAAAGTAACATACGGGGAAATGTACAGAAACGGATTATTCGGAGATTTTTTTGTACCCCGTAAAATTTCCCTGGCCGGAAACTTTATAATATTAAATCCCGGTTCAAAAATGAAAAATTTTATGTTTACTTATTCAGACAGCGTTGATATAAATAAAGTAAAATCGCTGGAGAATATTTCCTTCCCGTTTACACACGGCCAATTACCGGCTGAGCCTTTTTTTTCCAGCCTTTTCGAACCTGTAATTGCAATCGGGGCAACGGCTTTGGCCGTAATATTGTTTTTTACAATAAGAAGTAAGTAGCAATAATTACCTTTGATGCCTAATGGATTTTACTTATAATTGTATCTTAAATTTTTAGGAAATCACTGCTTAACAAATGAAATATCTTCTTTTTATTTTAATAGCTATAGGAATGTGGGGATGTTCCGCATCTTTAAATACAGCCAACATGGGGCCTACTCAGCGATTAGATTATGCCATGAAATTATATAACGACAAGGATTACATGGAGGCAATTAAAGAATTTCAGGCAATAACATTACAATACCCGGGCAATGTTGTTGTAGACAGTGCCCAGTTTTTTTTAGGGATGAGCCATTTTAAAAGAGAAGAATATATTCTCGGTGCTTATGAATTCAGCAGGTTAATTAAAAATATGCCTGCCAGTAAGTTCGTTCCTCAAGCGCAATATATGCTTGCCGATAGCTACTATGAACTGTCCCCCTATTTTGAATTGGATCAAAAATATACTCACAAGGCAATTGATGAATTCCAGGCTTTTATAGATTTCTTTCCCACAAATTCGGAAGTGCCTGATGCCGAGAAGAAGATTGCCGAATTAAACCAAAAATTAGCACATAAAGAATATTATACCGCTTATATTTATACAAAATTAGGTGATTATAAAGCAGCAATAATATACTATAATCTTTTACTGGACACTTATCACGAAACAATGTATGCACCTTTAGCTCTTTATAAAAAAATTAATTTACTGGTGCAGATAAAGAAAAACAACGAAGCTTTGGCAGCAATAGATGAATTTATGCAAAGATATCCGAATGATTCGCATATTAAAGATGTAGAAAAGATAAAATCTAACCTGGAAGAAAATTTATCATCAGCCAAATAATGCAAAGTTCAAAAAAAGTAAGCGATTCTCAAATTATAAAAACAGAACTTGTATTACCAAACAATACAAATCCGCTTGGCAAACTTCTAGGCGGGCAGCTTATGCTATGGATAGATATTTGTGCTGCTTTATGCGCTGCCAAACATAATAATAGAGTTTGTGTTACGGCCTCGGTAGATAAGATAGATTTTCATCATTCCATTAGTCTTGGCGATGCCGTAACTTTGGTAGCATCCGTAAACAGAGTATTCAATACTTCTATGGAAATCGGCGTAAAGGTATTTGCCGAATCGTTTAGAAAGGGAACAAAAGTACATACAAACTCGGCATACTTAACTTTTGTTTGCGTTGATGATAACGGAAACCCTGTTAAAACAACCGGCGTAGTTCCGGAAACAGAAGATGAAAAAAGAAGGTATGAAGAAGCACTTCAGAGAAGGGAAAAAAGGCTTAAGGAAAGAGATAAAAAAAGTTAATTTTTTATTGCTCGCTTTTTTTTTATCAAATTATATTTACCCGCAAGTGCCTTTAAACGGCTTCTGCAGGCTTAAAAGTTTTGAAGTTAACCCCGGCTTTAACAACCTGTTTGCTTTAAATTATAATAACGATACTTATACGGATCTCGTATTATTCAACCCCGATACCAATAAAATTATTTCTTTGAACGGCGAATATAACGGCAACTTCGGAACACCGCACATCTTTAATATTCCATTTAAAATTACAAATATTCAAAGCCTTATAGAAGAAAACAAAACAATTAAAAGATACGCATTTATAAGCAGGCAGGACAGGTTAGCAGGTATTTATTCTTTTACAAATTCCGGCAGGGCTGTCTTATCCGGCGTCTGCAGGTTTAAATCATTTCCCCAAAATATCAGCGCAGCAGATGTTAACCATAACGGCAGAGACGAATTATTAATATCCGGGAATGCTTTTAACGGTTTATCGGTTATTTACCGGAAAGGTTCAACTTTAAATGCAAAAAAAATTGCGGCCAATAGTAATTTTTCCCAGGCGGTTTTTGCAGACTTAAACAACGACGGCTACAGCGATATTGCCGCATTTAATGCATTATCAAATTCGCTGGAATTTTTTTACAACGACGGTAACGGCGACTTTAACAAAGTAAGAACCATTAAAGAAGACGCACCTATTTACCAGCTAAGAGCAGTAGATATGAACCTGGATAATTATATAGACCTTCTCTTTGTTGCGGATGATTCAATTCATATTATGTACGGTGATTTTGCCGCTGCTTACAATAATCAAATTTCCGTTTATACTAAATATTACCCGGATAAAATTATAACCGGAGACTTTAACAACGACGGTAAAATGGATATTGCCTATATTAATTATAAAGCCGGAATTCTTTCCGTACTTTTCGGTAAAACCGGAAACAGCTTTTACCCGGAAATGATATACCTGTTAAAAGACAAGATGAAGGATCTAATTCCTTTTTACAGTAAGTTTATTACCGGAATCGTATCTATAAGCTCAAACGGTAGCATTTATTCCGTTACAAACTTATCTTCCCTATCCGGCAATGTAGATATAACTACCGGGGCAAAGCCTTCGGCTGTTTCTTATTTTGATGCCGGAAACAACGGTATTAACGATATTTGTTACATAGATAGTTTTACAAACTCATTAAATTTAATTGTAAGAAATTCTTCCGGTATACCCAGCTTTTTTTATTCATATAATTTGTTTTATAATCATTCTAAAATTTTGGTCGACGATACCGAACCGGAAATAAAAACTTTTTTTTGCTATTCCCCCGGGAAAAAATTGATAGAAATAGTTAAGGTAAACTTTGCAAATAACAAGGCGGACAGGCTTTCTGTTTATTCTCCCGGAGAAATTAAAGATTTGAAAATTAAAAGTGCCGGCAACAAGTTCGACAATATTTATCTCGCTTATACAAAAGATAGAGAGCTGGGATATAGTTTTATGGAATACGGTAACTTTGGATATAACGTTACAAATTATCCCGATATTGCATCCAATACTTTGGGTTCTAACCTTACTCTTAAGAATTCTCCGGGCATAGTTTACTGGCAAAATAACGGAGGCAAAGCCCAATTATACCATCGCAGTATAAACAACGTGCAAAATAAAAGCGTACCTATATATACTTTTTCCGATTCCTCATTATCTTCTGCTTTTTCTTTTACGGGAGATTTGCTTAACAACGATAAAGATGCCACGGTTAGTTTTATAGACTCCGGCAAAAAGGATTATGCCGTATTTACGAATTATAATTCGACTTACTTAATTAAAAAGAATGCACTTCCCTTTTCCGGAAGCACTATGGACGCTCAATTATTTTTCGGTCAGATTAAGGTAAACGGATTAAAAAGTATATTCGTTTACCTGCCTTCTAAAAAAATTATAGATAAGCTGAATTTTATAAATATGGGAAGAAACCTTATCACCTCCAAATTAGCAGAGGCTAATAATGTAACGGATTTTTTTATTAAAAATTTGAACTTCAAAAAATATCACCTGGTATATTCAAATAATAAAAACGGTTGTATTACTATCAAACAGTTGTAAACATGAAATCAATATTTATATCTTTAATAATTCTAATTTCATATTCATTTGGCTTTGCTCAAACAATTACCGGCACACATTTGGATTCCGTTTATAATGAATTCCTTCATATAAGAAGATATCAAACAGGAACGGCAAATGTGCCGCTGCTATATCCGGATACAACACATATTAAATGTGCAACGGGAATTGCAAACGAAATTAGAATTAACATTAACCGTTTTACCGCAAAGCAAAAAATTATTTTAAAAGAATTGCTGAACAGGCCGGTAACCGATACAAGCTTTGTAACACCTAACGGCTTTTTCCGGGTCCACTATGATTTAAGCGGAAACAATGCGCCGACTTATAACCTGGATTCACTGGCTATTGCTTTGGATTCTGCTTATAACTTTGAAGTAAATTATTTAGGTTTTCCGCCTCCGCCATCGGATAATGGGAAAGGAGGCGGGAATGAATATGATATTTATATTCAAAATTTAAGCAACACTTACGGATACACACAGCCGGAAGATTTAATACCCGGCAGCAACAACCGGTATACTTCCTATATGACTATTGATAACAGCTTTAAAGGCTTTTTTACAACCGGAATAAATGCTGCAAGGGTTACTGTCGCTCACGAATTCCACCACAGCATTCAAATCGGAGATTATATCGACCGGTATGACCAGGATGAATTTTTTTACGAACTTACCTCCACCTCAATGGAGCATTTTGTATATCCTTCTATTCATGATTACTTTCAATACCTGCCAAGCTATTTTAATAATACCCAGGTTTGCCTGGGGCAAAACGGCGGCCTGTCCGAATATGCACTTGCAATCTGGAATATCTTTCTCAAAGATAATTTCGGCTACGGCATTATTAAAAAACAGTGGCAGCTTATGCCGCAAGTGAGGGCTCTGCAGGCTATTGCAAACAGCCTTGTGGATTATAATGCATCCTTGGGTGAAACTCTTAATAAATTCGGTATATGGACTTACTTTACAAATTACAGGGCAATTCCCGGTAAATATTTTTCTACCGCAAAAGATTACCCGGTTGTTAAACCTGTTGCTGCTCTTTCCTATTCTCCTCCTTCAAAATCTGTTCAATTATACACATACCCTGTTTCCAATACTTTTATTCAATTTGTTAATTCTTCAAGCATAGATACGCTTGTTGTATTGTTAACAAATTCCGATGTATCCAAAGGTGTAGACAGTACATTGGCACAAATTCCTTTCGGATATAGTTTACTTAGCCAAAATGAAAACGGCGCAGTTAAATTAACCAACAATTATTACCAAAAATTTACTACCGATAAACCTGCATTCTGGGTTTCGGGTGAGTTCCTTAATAATCAAGTAATACAAATAGGGCAATATGTTGCGGAAAATGTGGACTATGCATTTCCTTCGCCGTTTAATTATAATAAAAATGCTTATGTTTATATCCCTGCAAAGCCGGATGCGTTTGGTTATGCAGATTTGAACATTTACTCCTCAAGTATGAAATTAGAATTTTCCGCACACGAACCTGTAGTTTATATTTCCGGGCAAAAAGTTGTAAGATGGAACGGGATGGGTAATAACAATTCCAAACTTGCTTCGGGTGTTTATTTGTACGTGGTAAAATCTGGAAACAATACAACCAAGGGAAAATTAGTAATCTTTAATGATTAGGATTTTATTTATAAATATTTTCGTTTTAACCTTCCTCAGCGAGAGTATTTCGCAAACTCTTTCTTCCAAACAGCTTGACTCACTTTATTATTCGTATTTAGATACAATGAAACCCGAATTGATACGGGAAGGAATTAGCATACAAAACATTCCCTTTAAGAATAATAACAACGATCTTTCTAAATGCGGAACTATTCTTGCTTGTACAATAAAAAGAAATCTTAAATATTTTTCTCCTGCCAAACAAAAGATTTTAACTAAATTATTAAGCAGACCGCATTTAGATACCAGCATAGTTTCTCCTTCAGGATTTTTCAGGATCCATTTTAAAACTTCGGGTGTATCTGCTCCAACTTATAGCGTTAAAGAACTTGCAATTGCCTTTGATTCAAGCTATACTTTTGAAGTTAATTATCTTGGCTATCCTCCACCTACTTCGGATTTAGGTGCAGGCGGAGATGATAAATATGATGTTTATATAGTAAGACTCTCTTCTTATGAATATGGCATAACACAGCCGGAAACTTATTCAAATAATAATTCTTGTACCACTTACATTGAAATTAATAATAATTTTTCAAATGATTATACAGTGGGAATTAATGCTGCGCACGTTACTGCCGCACACGAATTTCATCATGCAATTCAAATGGGAGATTATGTAGAAAGAACATACTCCGATGGATTTTTCTATGAAATTACCTCCACCTCGATGGAGTATTTTGTCTATCCTTCTATTCATGATTACTATCAATATCTCCCAAGCTATTTCAATAATACTCAGGTTTGCCTGGGACAAAACAAAGTTTTATCAGAATACGCACTTGCAATCTGGAATATCTTTCTTAAAGATAATTTCGGCTACGGAATAATTAAAAAACAATGGGAACTTATGCCGAAGATGAGAGCTCTTCAAGCAATAGCCAACAGCCTGGCGGATTATAATTCTTCTTTAGGAGAAGCTCTTAATAAAT
>JBJKSH010000106.1:0-121047 GCA_046704255.1 Ignavibacteriaceae bacterium
GTGAAGCCACTGATTGTCATTGAAAAATTGCTGGAGTTCTAAAAGTAGAAGTTCAATCTGAAAAGGTACTCTTTGGAGTTTAAACATCTTTTCGCCTATGAACTTGTTATTTCTTTAACAAAATTAATTATTTTTTAACTAATTTATCTCAAGCGGTCAACTTGAGTAATATTAAGAAAGATAATAATTCCGGTTTTTGCTGTCCCTTGATCTGTTGATTTCCCTGCGCTATTGAAATTTATAAATAAAAAATAAAGGATAAGAAAGAGTGAAAATTGTAATAACTGTAATATCTGTATTGGTCATCCAGCTTCTGCTTTTAGTTTTGTTTGTCAATTCGGGATTGTACAATGTCTCTACCAAGTCGCCCGATCCCGGATTTCTAAAATGGGTGTTCGGCACAACCAGCGACAACGCTGCGAAGCATTACTCAAAAAATATCTCCGTGCCAAATTTGACGGACAGTTCAATGATCGTTGAAGGGTTTAAGCATTACAACGATAATTGCGTTACATGCCACGGTGCACCGGGAGTAAAACCCTCCGATATCGGGAAAGGATTATTTCCTCATCCTCCGAACCTTGTACATTCTGCTAAAGAATTACAGCCTGCACGTTTATTCTGGGTGGCAAAGAACGGTATTAAAAGTACAGGAATGCCGGGATTCTGGAAAACGAATTCAGACCGGAAAATATGGACTATCATATCCTTTATAGAAAAGATGAAGAATATGACACCTAAGCAATATGCAGCTATGGTTAAAACTTATTCTTACCCGGAAAGTGAGGCGATGAAGGATTTGAAAAGTAACGGCCATAAAGTAAAAGTTAAATAAAATCTCCCTTTGAAATAACTGGTGCCTAAAATTTCGCAGAAGAACCGGAGGGATATACTCCTGCTAATTAACCTTACTGCAAATACTTTTCAGATTACTATGTATGGGTTACTACTCTGTGAAAAAATATCATTATTAAATTTCAGTTAACACAATCCGGAGTGGTAATTCTCCCCGATTTTAGATAACATTAAAGCTACCGTAAGAGGATTGAAAAATATCCTCTTACGTTTTTAATTTTTAAGCTATATAGATTTGTTTTAGTATAGTTAAAAAATCTTATCCCCTTAAAAGCCTGTTTAATATTCCAGCTTGCATATTATAATTTTCCTCCATAGTTTCGCTTTGGTTTTAGATAGGGATTTCCAAAAAAGTGCAGCCTAATGTTTAAGTTAAATAAATTATTTCCCTGGCTTTCCATACGGAACAAACTTATAATCGCTTTTACAGGCCTTTCTCTTCTGCCAATTTTAATCGTCGGCATACACGGTATTATTTCTAATACTAAAATGATGAAGCAGATTGCGGTTCAAAACCTCAACCATGATCTTGCTTTAATTCAGGAAAACACTGCAAATCTTATGGACGGTATAGAGAACGATATCCGGCTGATTAAAAATTCATATCTTAATAATCATATAAGGAATGATTTTCGATATCAAGAAAACCTTTTCCAGGCAAAAAACCTTGGCGATTTAAATGAAGAACTTCTTTCTTTTATAAAAACGCGCGGAATATATTACCAGGTTAGAATTACCGATACGTTGGGAAATAATATTGCGTGGGTAAAATCCGAATCCTACGGCACTGCGGGAAATTCTTATCAAATTGTTAAGGGAAGCGAGCTCGGCAAAAACCCTGAAGTCTATTATCTTTATCTTGTAAAAAATCTTTCAAGAAATCAAATTGCACTTGCGCCGGTAGAATTACTTGACCGGAATAATAAATTAATCCCGGTAGTTAGTTTTGCTGCTTCTATATTTTACGGAGGAAATAAAGCCGGTATTCTTATTGCCGATGTGTATGCTAAAAATCTGTTCAATACATTACAGACCTATAAACCGCTCGTACAAAATGAGGAAGTAATTTTGGTAAGCAGCGATGGTCATTACTTATATCATTCATTTAAGAAGAAGAACTGGAATAAACTTTTAGCCGGAAGAAACGAATACAATCTTCAACATGATTTTTCTTCGGATATAACGAGTAAAATTCTTTCGAACAGAAGGACTGTAATTACAGCTGGAAGTAAAGACATAATATCTCATTCACCGCTTTTCTACGGATACAAATCTGTTTTTCATTCAAGCATTGGGCAGAGTTTTGCAATACCGTTATATTTAATTGTTGCAGTTCCCAAAGCGCTTATTTTGGCTCCGGTTCATTCTTATGAATATACTTTTGCTGCCATACTTATTGCATTTCTATTAATTTCGGTTACTTTAAGTCTGCTGGCTACTCGGCATTTTACAACTTCTCTTGCAACGCTTACAAGAGGTGCTGAAACAATTACACGGGGAAATTATAATTACAGAGTGAAAGTAGAAACACGTGATGAAATTGAAAAATTAGCGGAACAATTTAATCTGATGGCGCAGTCACTTGATGAACATGACACGGAAATTCGGAAATACAGAATGCACCTTGAAGAAATGGTTGCCTCAAGGACGGAAGAACTATCGGCAGAAAAATCAAAGCTGCAGGCAATATTGGATAATGTACCGAGTGCTTTTTTACTTCTTGATAAAGATTTGAGAATTCAAACTGCAAGTGCAGCCTTTAATATAATTACGGGATACAATATTGAAGATGTAAAAGGCGAAAACTGCAACAAGATTTTCGGTTCGGCAGGTATTTGTGATAAATGTATTTGCAGTGAGGCTATTACAGAAAATAAAATTGAAAGCTGCATCAACCTAAAAATAAATGATAAGCAGCAGGAGCGCTATATTGAACACGTAGCAATTCCGATGAAAAGCAACGGTGAAACAGTTGCCGTGCTGGCGGTTATTACGGATATAACCAAACGCAAGCAATTGGAAAATGTTCTTGTTAAAACGGAAAAGCTTGCCGCAACGGGAGAAATAGCTGCCTTTGTGGCACATGAATTCCGTAATTCACTTACATCTATTAAAATGATTCTCCAGCTACTTGCCGAATCGGATCATACCTCCAGAACGGAGAAAAAATCTGTTTCTGTGGCGCTTAATTCTACGGAGGAAATGGAAGATACCGTAAACAAGCTTCTTAATTATGCGTACCCGGTACCAATGCAGCTTCAATCAGGAGACATAAATAAAATTATTAATGAAAGCCTTGCATTTGTCCGGCTTCGTTTCGGCAAATCCAGGATATCGTTAAAAAAAGAAATTGAACCATCAATCCCTTTAATACTATTAGATGCTTCCCGTCTAAAAGAAGCAATTATTAATGTTCTGTTAAATGCAGTTCAATCAATAGATGAAAAAAGTACTGCGGATGAAAATTCGGATTATAATAATAACGAAGTAAACGAGATTACAATTTCTATCCGGAAAGTAATCCTTAAGAAGACACTCCGCGATTATAAATTGGAAGAAACTGCAGGTTACACACAAATTGAAAATGCCGACCGTGATAAATATGAAATTATTCTGCCTAAAGGAACCGGATGTATTCTATTAAAAATTACGGATACCGGTTTGGGCGTTGACAGTAAAAATATTTCAAGAATTTTTGATCCTTTCTTTACTACAAAAACCAACGGTACGGGTTTGGGGCTTCCCATGGTTAAAAGAACTATTAACGCTCACAAAGGAATCGTAAGTGTTGAAAGTAAAAAAGGTACCGGGACAACTTTTAATATTTATATCCCGGTCCGAAATTACAATCTGCCGTCTCCCGAATATAACGTATAAAATTAAAAAAGGAATAAACTGATCAGCCGAATGAATAGAAAAGAAAAAATACTTGTAGTAGACGACGACCCTAAAATTAGATACGCTTTTATTGAGGTGTTAAAGAAAGACGGATATGATCCTGTAATGGCATCCGACGGAGACGAAGCATTAAAGGTTGTCAATTCGGAAAGCGTTGATCTTATATTTATGGATATATCTTTACCGAAAATAAACGGGTTGGATGTTCTAAAAAGGTTTAAAGAATCCGGAATAAAAATTCCGACGATCATCATTACCGGCTACGGTATTATGCAAAATGCGGTAAAGGCTATGCAGCTTGGTGCGTTTGATTATTTAACCAAGCCGCTGGATATAAGTAAAATAAGAGAACTTACTAAAAAAGCTTTATTAAAATCTTCAAGTGTTTCAGAAAATAAAATAAGTAATTCATACCTTAATGCAGATATAGTAGACCGTTATGAACTTGTAGGTAAATGTCCGCAAATGCAGGAAGTTTATAAATTAATCGGTATGATTTCCACCACTCCTAATACGGTATCGGTTTTAATTACCGGCGAAAGCGGTACTGGGAAAGAATTGGTAGCCCGTGCAATAAACAGCAGCGCGCAGGGAATTAAGCGTCCGTTTGTAGGAATAAATTGTTCTGCTGTGCCGGATAATTTGCTTGAATCTGAATTTTTCGGCTATGAAAAAGGAGCCTTTACAGGTGCAAACGATCGTAAGCTCGGTAAGTTTGAACTTGCACAGGAAGGGACAATTTTTTTGGATGAAATTGGAAATCTTTTGCCGAACATGCAGCAAAAATTATTAAGAGTACTGCAAGAAAGGGAATTCGAAAGACTCGGTGGCGATGTTCCCATTAAAGTTAATGCAAGATTTATTGCTGCAACAAACAGAGACCTTGAATCGGAAATAAAAAAAGAAAATTTCAGAGAGGATCTTTTTTTCAGGTTGAATGTAATTGAAATTAAATTACCCTCACTTAGGGAACGTGCCGACGATATTCCGCTTCTTTCAGATTATTTTCTTGTCAAATACAACGGGCATCTAAATAAGAATATTACGGGATTTTCACCCCGTGCAGCGGATTTGTTGAGTTCATATCAGTTTCCGGGAAATGTAAGAGAACTTCAAAATATAATAGAGAGAGCCGTTATGTTTACAAGAGGAGAACAGATAACAGGTGATTTGATAGAAAAAATGCTTGGCTTTGCCCCGGTAAAATCTCCCGTACTTCCTATTAAAGGTACTAAGTTTAAGGAATCCCGTGAGTTTATTATCGGTATGTTTGAAAAACAATTCGTTGAAAAAAAACTCACCGCTTCTCATGGAAATGTTACTGCCGCTGCTAAAGATTCCGGGATGACAAGACAAAACTTTCAGCGTATGATGAAAAAGTTTAACATTAAAGCGGAAGACTTTAGGTAAGTTTAAGGTTAAGCCTGCCGGGGTGTAATACCGGTTTTTCGCGAAGAAAACCGGTTCATGTTCAATTGATATCTCTTTAAAGAATATTTCCTCACTTGAATCAAATTTTGAATCTATTGATACTACTTTTCAATTTTTCTGCTTCTTCTGCCAAATTCTGCTTGGCACCTGTAAAATAAAATTTGGCGGTCTTATCCGGCTCTTATTTTTTCAAACCATTATAAGCTAATCTTTTTAATTGTTTTTTGTATTTCCTTTGATATTTATTTAGCGGCACGTTAGTTGGATAAGCTGCGCTAAATTTATTGGTTTATAAAAGTGAAAAATAAGCCAAAGATATTGGTCGTAGACAAAGATAAGAATATTCTTTCGGCATTCGAAAATTATTTAAGAAAGAAAAATTACTCGATGACCGGAGCAAATAACGTTATAACCGGATTAAATAAAATAAGACAGCGGAATTTTCACCTTCTCATTACAGATGTAAGAGAGGATTCCGGATTCGGTAAAAGTTTTATTTCAAATGCAAAGCAGGTTCGCGATAACCTGCGCATTATAGCAATTACAAGCTATCCGGATAAAATAAATGAATCCGATTTAAAAACTTATGGTGTCGATTATCTTTTTATAAAACCCCTGGAACTGGGCAAACTAGACAAAGCAATTGAAAGCTGCCTAAGCCGGCAGAAAAGGAATTCAACAACAGAAAAAACTTTAACTATAAACGGAGAATAGAAATGATATCAAGTACGGTTACAATTTTTTCAAAATTATTTTTAAGAAAGAATAAAAATAAATTATTATTTCCATTTGTTGTGGCCGGGATGTTGTTGTTCTTAGCGGCTCCCGACGGTTATGCAATCCCAAGTTTTGCAAGGCAAACCGGCTTGTCGTGTAATTATTGTCATTTTACATATCCCGAACTAACTTCTTTCGGGAGGATGTTCAAACTTAACGGTTATACAATGACAAACGTGGAAAACCTGCAGGCGGTATCACCGGACAGCCAGAGAACTACCTTACAAATTCCGCAGACATTTTCGTTTGGTGCATTTGTAAAATCATCATTTACATCGGTAAGCAAATCAGTTCCCGGTCTTGATAATAAATTTGTCCAGTCTCCCGAAGAAGTCAGCCTTTTTTTCTCCGGTGAAATTACACCGAAGATAGGCGGCTACGTTCAATTAACTTACGGACTAAGCGATGGAGCAATCGGCCTTGACATGCTTGATATTAGGTATGCAAACAGCACAAATCTCGGCGGTAAAAATTTGCTTTACGGATTGACTTTAAACAACATGCCTTCTATGGAAGATCCCTGGAATACTACTCCTGCGTGGGGGTTTCCGTATTACTCTTCAGAATCTGCACCTGCACCTGCTGCATCCACTTATCTTCAAATGGCAATGGGTGATGTTGCCGGATTAGGCGTTTATGCATTGTACGATAAATTAATATATGCTGAGATTTCGGGTTACCATTCCTCGCCAGCTGGTGTTTCTTATCCGCCGGATTCAACCTGGATGGGAAACATACATGGTATTGCTCCTTATTGGAGATTAGCATTACAGCATCAATGGAAAAGCCGGTACCTGGAAGTAGGTACCTTTGGTATTTCATCAAGCATTAATCCGATGGGAGTTACAGGTGCAACAGATAAATATACAGACATTGGATTTGATGCTCAGTTTGAAAACATAAATGATAACGGCAGTTCATGGGTTTTCCATGCGGCTTATACAACCGAGAAGCAAAACCTGGACGCAACATTTGCAGCAGGCGGATCAGCAAACGAAAGCAATACCTTAAATTCTTTTAAGATGGATCTGCAGTTCAACTTCCCTGAATGGGTTTCGTTAACTGCGGGATATTTCACTTTGAGCGGTTCAAATGATGCCGGCCTTTATGCCCCGGCAGCTATTTCCGGCAACCTTACCGGAGACCCGGCAAGCGACGGCGAAATTCTGCAGGTTGCCTTTCTTCCCTGGATGAATACACAGTTTGCAATTCAGTATACGATATATAATAAATTCAACGGAAGCAGTACCAACTATGACGGTTTCGGAAGAAATGCTTCGGATAATAACACCTTGTATGTCATGGGCTGGCTGGCTTTCTAATATGAGGAAGTATTTTAGAGAAGAAATACTTTAGATAATGATAAAATTTTTTGGGAGTATAAAATGAAGATGAAATTAATAATTCAATGGATGCTGTTTATGGGATTAATTCTTTTCACCGGGTTTGGTCTAGATAATCCTGCAGCTGTTAATCCCGCCGTTCAAAATATTGCAATTCAGCATAAGAAAAAATCTTCGCAGCAAGAGGACAAAGGCATTGGTCCTGTAAAAGAAGTTAAGCTTGGTCCGGTCAACAAGATGCTTGTAGACAAGGGCAACAACATATTCAACAGTAAATGCTCTCTATGTCACGACATCGACGATGTTAATCTTGCACCGCCGTTACGCGGAGTTACAAAAAAACTTTCACCTGTTTTCATCATGAATTATTTAATGAACACGGCGGAAAATCAAAAGAAAGATCCTTATGTGAAAAAACTCATTCAGCAATGGAAAACAGTTCCAATGATGAAAGATCAGAAATTGAAAGATAAAGACGCCAGAGCAGTACTAGAATTCCTAAGGTCTTTAGATAAATAATTTATCCCCGTAAATCTTGTCGCCGGCAGGTAGAATTCGATTCCTGGAAAATTTTTCTCGAATTTATAATTCCTGCCGGCAGGGCAGGGGAATTTTAACAATACTGAAGCAAGACGGAAATGAAAACAAGAATACTAATCTTAATCCTTTTTACAGCCGGAACCTTTGCCGGTTACTATTTAGTAAGCTACAGCTTAAGACCCGTACCTACAAACGATACAATATCTTTCAGCCATTATGTTCATACCTCACTACATAAAATTAAATGCGTCAACTGTCATCGCGGGGTATATAATTCAGAGAAAGCACAAATCCCAAACATCAAAGTATGCGGCATTTGTCATTCAAGACTGATGAATCCAAAATCTAAAAGGGAGAGAGCGGTTTATCAATACGTGAAAGAAAAAAAGACAATAAAATGGAAAATATATTATCATATCCCGGACTATGTTATGTTCTCTCACAGGCGACATGTTAAACTTGGTAAACTAAATTGCACCGATTGCCATGGCGATATGACAAAACAGACTTCACCCGATTTGAAAAATATAAGCGCTATACGCATGCAGTTTTGTTTTAGCTGTCATCAAGATAAAAGGGTGACAACTGATTGCAATAACTGTCATCATTAATGAATAAGAATAATAACAATTATAAAGGTTAACAGGAGAATTTTTTGAATGGAAATAAATAGGCGAGACTTTGTTAAACTACTTGGAGGTTCGTTGTTCGGACTTGCAGTTGGAAGCTCTGCCGGAGCCATTTTGAAGCTTCCAAAAAGAGCAGTTCCGATTCTTTATAACGGGCCGCGGAAAGAATCCTGGAAATTAACTGCTTGTACTAAATGCCCGGGTAGCTGCAGCCTTAGGATAAGACTTATCGACGGGCTGCCGATACAGGCATTCGGCAATCCGATGTCTCCGGTTAACCAGGGGGGTATTTGTCCGCTCGGCTTGGTTTCTGTTTCGGATTTATATCATCCGGCGCGGCTTAACGGCCCGGTTCAAAAAGTTAACAGCGAATTTAAACCAATTACATTTAATGAGGCTTACAAAATTCTTTTGGATAACCTGAAGAAAATAATTTCGAATAATAAGCAAGATGATGTTTTAATAGCGGCACAAACGGAATCGCAGCTTCGCAAAAAGCTATTTGAAAATTTTTCCGCCGAAACCGGGTTTAAAAATTTAGTGGCTGATAACTTTATTACCGGAAGTAATTTCCCTTTTCTTAAAGCAGCTTCCGAAGTACCGGACTTTATTAATTTTGATGAGTGTGATTACCTGCTGAACTTCGGTTCGCAGATGACGGAAATTTCCAAGAATCCGCTTTACTTTTTAAGAAAGGTAAATGATTACAGGGCGAAAGGATATAATATTACGGCAATTCAGCCGCGGCTTACGCCAAATATCTCCAAGCTTGATAAATGGCTTCCGGCGCACCGGGAACAGTTCCGCAATATTGCACTTGGTATTGCGTACGTGCTTCTGAAAGATGAACAATATAATAAGAATTTTGTTGAGAAAAACTTTGCCGGTTTTGATGATTTCAAAAATTATGTTCTTGAGAATTTCATTCCGGATAAAGTTGAAAAGCTTACCGGAATTTCATCTGATAAAATATTAGAAATCGGAAGAGAGTTTGAAAAAGCTTCTTCCCCGGTTGCTTATTTTGATGAAACGGTTCTTTACTGCTCAAACGGTACACAGAATGCTTTTGCAATAATTGCACTTAATGCACTAAAAGGATTCAGCGGTTATGGAAAAATTAAGGGGAAATCTTTTTCATCGCTCCGGCAGAATGATTCAAAGAAAATTGAAGATTTAACTTCTGCGGATTTGATAGAACGTTTATTAAGCGGAAAGCGGCTAGAAGCTTTAATAATTTCCGGCAGCAACTTTGTCTTTAACAATCCAAACTCCGAATCTTTGAAAAAACAGCTCGGTACTATTCCTTTTATTGTAAGCTTCAGTTCTTTTGTTGATGAGACTTCGACATTTGCAAATTTAATTATACCCGATAACTGTAACCTGGAAAAGCTTGATTTACTTCTTGACGAATCTATGGGAACACCTTCAATTACCGTTCAGCAGCCGGTTGTAAAACCGTTCTTCAAGACTGCAGATACCGGCGACGTTCTTATTTCCTTAATGAAAGACTTGAATCCGGAAGCAAAAATTTCTTATTCAAATTATTCGGATTACATCCGGCAGTTTGCAAAGAAAATTTATTCAGGAAAAGAAGGTATTTTCATAAACCAGACCGAGCCGACCGTAATTGAAAAAGGCTTAAGAAAGATGGGATGGCAGACCGGGCAGTTCGGAAGCTTTGATGATTTCTGGGACGGCCTTCTTGATGCCGGCGGCTGGTGGAATCCTTATGCCGAAAAAGTATCGTACAAACCTAAAATTAATTTAGAACAATTGTTTGATAAAAAATCGTTTTTAACAAAGAGTGCTTCAATATCCCGTTCCGGCAGCAAATTACGAATGAACATCTTTAGAAGGAACCTAGATTACAAAGGAAGCATGAGTATCTACCCGGTGCTCGTTGAGCTTTTCGGAAACGCCTGGACGGTGTTCTACCAATTATATGCCGAGATAAATCCTAAAACAGCAAAGCAATTATCCTTATCAGACAGAAGCAAAGTTGTACTTGAAACCGGCAAAGGAAAATTTCCGGCGGTGCTTGTTTATAATCCGGTTGTTATGCCGGGAAGTCTCGATATTCCATTCGGGCTTGGGCACACGGTATTGGGAGATACATGCGGTTTCAATCCGTTGAGTTACTCGGATAATATTTTTGACAAGCTTTCCGGCAAACCGTCCTTTGGTGAAACATATATTAAAATAGGCGGAAGCGTTTTTAAAAATGCACCGGAGGCTGCACTAATAATTTCAAACCCAAAACAGTTGACTCAAAGTAAAAAGAGGAAAGCTTATGCCTAGATACGGAATGGTAATAGACCTGAACAAATGCAATCAATGCCAGGCGTGTGTTACCGCCTGTAAGCTGGAAAACAACGTTCAGATAGTATCAAAAGAAAATGCTGCAATAGGAAGGGTAATGCTGTGGATGAAAATGCTTACAACAAGTTATGAAGGCAGCTACCCCGATGCACGCCCTGTAACGCTGCCGGTACTCTGTATGCAGTGCGATGAACCTTCCTGCATAAAGGTTTGTCCCGTAAGAGCAACGTACAAAAGAGATGACGGAATAGTTGCACAGATTTATCCGCAGTGTATAGGGTGCCGATACTGTATGGCAAACTGCCCTTATACAATAAAAGTATTTAACTGGTTTAGAGATGAGCAGCCGGTAGAATACGAAAAGTGCTACAACATAGATGTTTCTGTTAGGCCGAAAGGCATTGTTGAAAAATGTACTTTCTGCATTCACCGGCTTCAGAAAGCAAAAGAGAAAGCGAAAGCAGAACACAGAAAAATGGAGGAAGAAGATTATATACCGGCTTGTGCGGAAGTCTGCCCCGCAAAGGCTATTTACTTTGGGGATCTGGATGACCCGCATAGCACGGTGGCAAAAGCAATGCATGATTACAGAAATTTTATGCTGCAGGAAGAACTCGGTACCAAACCCAAAGTTCATTACTTAAGCGAAAAGTCGCATTGAAAATTTTTATAAATAAATTTTAATATAAAGGTTTTTAAAATGGATAATCATCAATATATTGATGAGGATGAAGCGTTATTTAGACCGATTTACAAGACAGGTAAAGGCTTTTATGCGCTTGCTTGTGCAATGGGAGCTATTCTTTTATTTGGTGTGTTCATGTATGTACGCCAGTTAATTTTCGGGCTTGGTGAAACAGGGATGAACGAGCCGGTAAGCTGGGGTTTTTACATAATCAGCTTTGTTTTCTTTATAGGAATTTCGCACGCAGGTACGCTTATCTCCGCTATCCTACGTTTATCCAAAGCCGAATGGCGGAGACCTATAACAAGAATGGCTGAAGTTATAACCGGCATAGTTCTTATTATCGGCGGGCTTCATCCTATAATCGATTTGGGCAGGCCCGACAGAATACTTCATCTGGTTGAACGCGGAAGGCTGCAGTCGCCTTTGCTGTGGGATTTTACAAGTGTTTCTGCTTACTTCACCGCATCCACAATATATCTTTATCTTCCGTTAATTCCCGATATAGCTTTATTGCGGGACAGGGGCGGCAGGTTTAATAAGCTTTACAAAATTTTGGCATGGGGTTACGATGGTTCCGAAAAACAAAAGCACTCTCTGGAAAGAGCCATAAATATTTTGATGGTAATGGTAATACCAATTGCGGTTTCGGTTCATACAATTATTTCATGGATTTTTTCGATGACGCTGCAGCCGGGATGGCACAGTACAATATTCGGCCCATATTTTGTTGTAGGAGCAATTTACTCCGGCATAGCTGCTCTTATAATTGTAATGATTATTTTCCGCAAGGCATATCACCTCGAAAATTACCTAAAAGAAATTCATTTCAAATATCTCGGTACACTGCTTATGGTATTGTCTTTATTGTGGTTTTATTTTACCTTCGCAGAATACCTTACAACATTTTACGGACATGAGCCCCCGGAGATGAGGGTGTTCAATTATAAATTTGTAGGCGGATACTCACCCTGGTTCTGGCTGATGTTTGTCTGCAATTTTATAATCCCGGTTGTTTTCTTAAGCAACAAGAGGCTGAAAAAGATTGGAGGAATTTTAACAACTTCTATTGCTGTTGTAATAGGAATGTGGCTAGAGAGATTAATTATCATTGTTCCATCAATGGCTAATCCGAGGCTTCCTTACACCACCGGTATTTATGTGCCTTCACTAACCGAAATTTCTATATTGGCTGCTGCAACGGCAGCGTTCATTTTAGGTTTTATGGGATTCTCAAAATTGTTTCCGCTTATTTCCGTATGGGAAATTAAAGAAGGGCGCAAAGAAAGCGTAAAGGAGGTTACCGAAAGATTAAACGAATATCTTCCGACATCTAAACATGTAAAAGTAATTGAAGAGGCTTGAGAACTTCATGGCAAATAAAAAAAATGAAGAACGGGTTATAACATTTATACAGGGTTTAACACTTGCGGGTATCTGGCTGCTCGCTGCAAGCATGACGCTTCTGTTTATAAATTTGATTTACATATCTTACCAGGTAAACGACCACCAGACAGCTTCAATTGCAATCAGCATAGTAGCTGTAGCAGTATTCTGGATTTTAGCAGGCATACTTACCTATGTCTTTATCGGGCTGCACAGGCACGGTAGAAAGGGAGAAAAAGTATGAAATTTAAATTCATTTTGTCTACTTCCGTTTTATTTGTTCTTGTTTCAATTTATTTTTTGAACGGAACTGCAATTAGCCGTCAGAATATCCCGAACAAACAAAGCAGGCAAGTTCTGCCTAAAAATCCTATGAACGGAAGAATAGTATTTGAGAAAAAAGGATGCATAAACTGCCATTCAATTAACGGTTTCGGAGGGAAGACCGGGCCCGACTTTGGAACACAAAATTTTTTCGGAAACAATTACGATTTGATTTCGCAGATGTGGAACCATTCCCCGGAAATGCTTAAACAAATGAATATAAAAAATATTAATAAGCAAAACCTAAGCGAAAAAGATTTTCGTAATCTTAGATATTTTTTGGATTTTCTTCGCTACCTGGGAACCGGCGGTAATGTAAGTAACGGGCAAAGGCTGTTCGCCAAAATGAAATGCATTGATTGCCATTCTATAAAAAAAATAAGTCCATCTAAAATCAGCCTGAATAAAATGAGTATATATGCTTCGCCGCTTTACCTTGCACAGGTAATGTGGAACCATGCAGCTAAGATGCAGAAGATGCAAAAGGAATCCGGCATAAAAGTTCCGGTTTTTAAGGATAGTGAATTTGCCGATCTTGCTGCTTATATTGAGTCGGTGAGCAACTTCGGGAAGAGAGAAAAAATATACATGACTCCCGGCAGCCCGGTTATAGGCGAAAAATTATTTAAGAGTAAGAAATGTTTTTATTGTCATGAAGAAAAACATATCGGGCCGGACCTATCGAAATTTAATTTTAACAAGAGTGTTACAGAAATTGCCGGAATGATGTGGAACCATGCATCAAATATGAATAATGAAATGGCAAAGTATAAAATTTCCTACCCCGAATTTAAAAACGAGGAAATGGCAAACCTTATTTCTTATCTTTATTTTAGAAATCAGAACCCGGTTAATGGCTCAGCCGAAGAAGGCGGGAAACTGATTTCCGAAAAAGGCTGCACAAATTGTCACAGTGCCGGTAATTCATACAACGCACCGGCAATAAATAAAATCGGACCATTCTACAGTACGGACAGTTTTTTCAGTGATTTATGGAACCATCTGCCGATGATGGAAAAAACTTTTTACGCAAAGGGGAAATCTTTACCAAAGCTGTTGCCATCGGATGTAAAATCATTGTATCTTTACTTTAATAGAAAATAAGGATAGAATGAACTACAAACTTTTTCGTTTATATATATTTTATCTCATTTCAGTTTTCACCATTCATACTGCACTGGCAGGCGGCATTAAAGGTAAGGCAGAGCTTGAAGGTGTGAAAAACTGCGGCGGTATCCTGGTATATATTGAATATGCAGCCGGAAAATTTACTCCTTCCAAAGAACCTTCAGTAATGGATCAAAAAAAATTGGCATTTACGCCTAAAGTGCTTCCTATATTAGCAGGGACAAAAGTAAATTTTCTTAATGACGATAACGTATTACACAATGTATTTACTCCCACTAAGTGTGCAGGCCGTTTTAATCTTGGGACATGGCCGAGAGGCAAGATTCGATCACATACATTTAACAAAGCAGGATGTATTGTTACAATCCTTTGCGATGTTCACCCTGAAATGCAAGCGTGGATAGCGGTGCTTCAAAATCCGTACTTCGTTCAAACGGACAAAAAAGGACAATACGTGATAAAAAATATTCCCCCCGGTCATTATGTATTAAAGGTTTGGTCACCATTTTATAAATCCGTAACTATGGATATAAATGTTAAAGATAAAATTATTACTGAAAGAGATATAATATTAAAAAAAACAGATGAATAACAGATAATAGTAGTTAATTCGTCATTTAAATAAAATCCAGTAATAATCAGACTTTACATCTAAGGGTGCTACCAGAGTAAAGATGTAAGTTAATATATAGGTTCAAGTTCAAGCGTAAGTTCAAGTTTATGCCATAGTACAACCTTAGCATAATTTAGCCATTAAGCGTAATGTGAAAGCATGATTACGTGGATTGCATTTCCTATATATTCTCCTTTGAGTTATTATATTCTATTTCTAAGCAGTGGATTCCCACGAAGTCTTCAACCTCCGCAGCCTACTGAACTCTAAATAACCAGCCCACGACAGAAAAAAATATTCCTGAGGTTAATATTCGCTTTCTAGAAAGAATTAACCTCTATATTAATTTCTCGACCTAATTCTATTAGAGGTAGAAACTTAAAAGTCTAAAACATAATTAGCCGGCATTAATTATTCTTTACTCAAAATTAATTTTATTGAACATTATGTATAGTAATAAGTACAGAAATTCCTTTGAATACTTTTATTATTTACTTTAAATCGTTTATTTTTCTGGCATTCATTTTGGGATGAAAATAATGAATTTATTCCTAAAGGTGATCAAAATGAAGAAAGCAGGTATATATTTTACAATTTTAGCTTTAATTTTCTTGTTTGCATCATGCAGCAGGAATGGAATGTTTACGATTGATACTCAGCCGCCCGCACCGCCTACCGGTGTTTATGTTGTTAACGGTGATAACGAGGTAGATATTTACTGGAACGACAGCAAAAGCAGCGATGTTGCAGGATATAATGTTTATTACGGATACAGCTACAACGGCAAATATACTTTGTTAGGTTCTACAACAAATAATTATTTTGTAGACAACGGTGCACAGGACGGAACTACATATTATTATGCCGTAACTGCCTACGATTATAACGGCAACGAAAGTCAATTGAGTTATGATAACGTGAATGCTACGCCAAGGCCGCAAGGTGCTAACGAAGTCGTTTTCGATTACAGAAATTATCCTAATATATCAGGCTTCTCTTTTACTACATATACTGTTGTTCCTTATGATGATCAATCAGCAGACTTCTTCTTTGAAAATTATAATGGTACTTTATATGTAGATGTTTGGAATGATACTAATATTCAAGATATGGGGCCGACAAACAGTATTTATGATATTCCTTATGCTCCATCATCGGGCTGGTCTCCGACCAAGGACGCTATTGCCTATGTCGGGCATACTTATGTAATATGGACGTGGGATAACTATTATGCAAAGATAAGGATCAAATCCCTTACCAGTGAAAAGATGATTTTTGATTGGGCATTTCAAACAGTAAAAGGGAATACCCAATTAAAGATAAAAGTTGCTCCGGCTAAGAGAATGCCTATTGATAAAAATTTATTAAGAAGAAAATAAATAGACTTAGGGGAAATTATTAATTAAATTAGTCTTATAATTAATTATGAATAAGACAATTTATATAATCCCTTTTTTTTGCTTTATATTTTTCCTGAGCATCTTTAGTACAGCTCAAGAAAATGATAATGTTCCGGATTCGGTAAAAACAAATGAACAGGAATCCGTTAAAGGAACATTTAATGCAATTGAAAAAGGGATATCATCCGGCAGTGTATCGGATTTAGCAGGTTACTTCAGCTCGCAAGTGTACCTTAATTTATCCAACGGAATAAGCGGGTATTATAGTTCCAACCAGGCTTATTACGTACTTGAAGATTTCTTTGAAACATATCATACGGCAGGATTTAAGTTTAATGATATCCGGAAGGATGAGGCTAACTTTTATGGAACCGGTACATATCATTTCCGTTTTAAGGGTAAACCGGATGATGCACAAGTTTACGTTTCCTTAAGGCGTACCGGTAACCAATGGAAAATAACACAGATAAATATTAATTAATGTTTGCCAAATTATTAAAAAAAATTAAAGGCGATAGGAAATATTTTGCTATCGTCTTTTTTATTTTAGCGCTCATATTTGTATCGGGAATTCTTTCCCCCATACTCGTCGATCATTTAAAGAACAACTGGCCGAAAGAATTATCCGTTAAGATTGCACGTATTCAATATTCGGTAAATGAATTGTTTAACAAAAAAGAGGATAATTTACTTCTGGACGGCAGTACTCTTAAAACGAAGCTTAGAAAGGTACTTAACCCCAGGAACTCGTCATACGGGGCGTTAATTAAGCTTGTTAACAACGATGAATTTAAAGGATATTCAATAGAGGTACTGGCGCCGAACGGTAAATTGATTGCATGGAATTCAATTGTTGCTTTACCGCAGAATGATATTTTCCCTCTTTCGTTTCCGCCGGGGCAGGCACATTTTTATAACGCAAGCCTGGTTACATACATTACGGTAACGGATACGGTCCTTTCCGAAAACGACTTATTTTATTTTGTATTGAGCAAGCCTTTCGAAAAACAGTACACCATTCAAAATCCTTATTATGTTCCGGTTAGTTTTACAAAAGAAATATCGGATAAATTTTTAACTCAATTTAAAGTTGATTTTTCACCGTTTTCCGAAAAAACAAGAGACGGCAGAGAGTATTCTTTTTATCTTGTAAACAAACAGGGAAATAAAATTGGGCTGGTAACTTTTTTTAAGCCTGCATTAAGTATAACAATAGATTCCTTTTACCAAGCTACCACGGAAATACAGGCAATACTTACGTTTTTGGTTTACCTTTTTATAGGATTGGGATTTAGAAAAGAATTCAATTCAATAAAATATAGAAGCACAAAATTATTAATTTTTACGGTTTATTGTATAGCATATAGATTCCTGCTTTATTACCTCGAGTTTCCTACAAGCCTTTTAAGCGGTCCTTTGGTAGATCCATCAAATTATTCTTCAACATTCGGAAACGGAATTGTCAGGTCTCCGGTTGAGTTTTTTGTAACCGCCTTTTTCGTATTAATTATTTGCATCCGGGGTTTTAGCTATCTGCTGGATTATTTAAATACTTCGGTTAATAAAAAATATAAAAATATAATTATATTTTTCTTACTGTATTTCCCGGCTGCTTTTCTATTTTTGATTGCCCTAAGAGGCCTTAGTTCGGCAGTTAAAAGCATTGTGTTCGATTCTTCATTAAGATATTTTAAAGAGCCTAACCTTATTCCCAACCTTACCTCCTTAACAATGATATTTAATCTTCTTTTGCTGGGAACTGCGGTAGTTTTATTTTTATCCGGATTGATTTTGCTGCTTATGGCTTACCTGCCTAAAGACGATACGAAAAAATCAAAATACTATTATGGAGGCTTGTATGTAAGTTTTCAAATTTTCGGGCTGTTGTATATATATTTTCAAAGAGAACCGTTAATAATTCCGTTAATCAGTTTAGCGTTTATAACATTAATTTTTGGGCTTGTTTACGGAATTTATTTTATAAACATAAAAAATGTGTTTAATTATGTATACTTAACTTTAATCGCTTCAATCATTTCGATTATATTACTAAATTATTTTAACCTGAAACTTGAAAAAATTTCTCTAAGAACAACCGCTTTCGAAATAAACAGGCCTAATGATAACCTTCTTCGCTTTGTGCTGGCTGAAACGCTGAAAAATGCAGCAAGTAATGAAAACGTTATTACTAATTTTTATAACCGGGAAGCAAATTATAATGCGGAGGCTTTTAAACTTTGGGCTAATAGTTCGCTTCAACGGGAATCCATAAATTCTTCTCTAACCATATGGAACAAAAACCAGGATATTTTAGGAATGTTTAGTGCCGGAATAAACTTAGGAAATGAACCGCTTAATCAATTTAAGGATTATACCGGAACCCAACCTAAAATTATAGAAACCTTACAGCCCGGAGATACTACTCAAAGAGTGCTTACGGGAATTATTCCTGTATACGACAGGGACATGAACCTCGGCTATGTTTCTGCTTCCATCGGTTTTAATTTACAGAACCTCGGCTCAAACAGCATACCTTACTTTTTAGAATCAAAAAAGAATATTGTTAACTCGGTTCT
Source organism: Ignavibacteriaceae bacterium (assembly GCA_046704255.1). Classification (GTDB taxonomy): domain Bacteria; phylum Bacteroidota; class Ignavibacteria; order Ignavibacteriales; family Ignavibacteriaceae; genus FEN-1297. Next base: position 18,905 of record JBJKSH010000106.1, read on the forward strand.
CGATATAAATTTATTAAAGATATTCAAATTTTCCGGTTCAAAGCTTACGCAAGTTTTCGGTAATATTTATCCGTCAAGGGATCAGATAAAACCGATTCTAAATGCAAAGCTTTCCAGGGATAATGAGGCCTGGCTGGAAATTACTTTAAACGGGCAGGATTACTATACATATATCAGGAAAACAGAAGAGAAGGGAAAAGACATTACAACGGCAATATTAACTAGGGAAAGGCCGATGTCCTGGGATTTATTCAATTTCTTTAAGATTTTTTTAATTCACAGTATTTTTATTGTACTTCTTCTTCTTATATTTTTATTGACCAGAATTAAGCAGCTTAAATACAGCTTCAGGTCTCAACTTCTGCTTGCATTCCTTTTTATATCGATAATTCCCGTAATTGTTCTTGCAGTTTACAATAGGCAGGTTACTCAGCAGAGGAGTGAACGGGCCATATTCAGCGAACTTAATGAACGGTCCAATTATGTTGAGAGTAATATTAGAAGAGAAATGAGCCTTACAAATTCCGGCGACATATTCAAAGCTTTTAAGGATGTAAGTAATGAACTGGGCATTTCGTTTTCTGTTTATGAAGGAACAATTCAAATTTATAATTCAAGGGATCAATATTATAAAATCGGTTTGATAACAGACAGGCTAAACCCTGAGGTTTATTACGAATTGAATTATTTAAGCTACAGAGATTATCTGACAAAAGAAAAAATAAACAACTTTATTTACGATGCATTTTATAAAAAAGTTAATATTGACGGAAGGCCTTTTATAATAGGTGTTAACGATGCATTCAACAAAGTGCGCCTTACTTTTTCCGTAATGAGTAACGATGTTTTCTTATTCGGCGTATATTCTTTTGCTACATTAATAATGATTATTATAAGTACTTTTTTAGCTAACAGGATATCGTTTCCCATAAGAAAATTAACCAAGGCAACCGGCTCTATTGCACACGGCGATTTTAATGTTGAATTAAAAAATAATGAAAAAGGCGAAATGAAGGATTTGTACAACGGATTTAATTCGATGACAAAAGAGCTTCAAAAAAACCAGGTTGAACTTGCCGAACTGGAAAGAGAAAATGCGTGGAAAGAAATGGCAAAACAGGTTGCCCATGAAATTAAAAACCCGTTAACCCCGATGAAGCTTGCATTGCAGCAGTTAGTGGTTGCTTATAAAGATAAGAACATTAAATTTGATTCTGTTTTTGAAAAGGTTACTTCTACAATATTAAACCAGATAGAAAACTTAAGTTTAATTGCATCGGAATTTTCCAGGTTTGCAAGAATGCCGAATTTTAAACTTGAAAAGATTGATATAATACCTGTCGTTAACGATACGGTAAATTTATTTATGGAAGAAAAGATAAAAATTAATATTACTACTGCCTTATCTTCGGCCTTGGTAGAAGCAGATAATTCACAGCTTAGAAGATTGTTTATAAATTTAATCAGAAACTCCATTCAGGCAAATGCCGATAAAATAGGGATTACCATTAGCCGTGAAGATAATATTTTTGTAATATTATTAGACGATAACGGCACTGGAATTCCACACGAAATTAGGGATAAGATTTTTGAATCCGGTTTTACTACAAAGGCAAAAGGAATGGGGCTTGGTTTAAAACTGGCAAAAAGATTTATTGAAGGAATAAACGGCAGTATAGAAATAATAGAAAAAAACAAACCCGGCGCTGCATTTAGAATTACTATCCCTAAATACACCGAAAATAATTTAAACAAAGTTTAGCTATAAATGGCTTCATTAACACCGCAACAGGAAAAAGCACTCAACTACAATAACCACATATCTTTAACTGCAAACGCAGGTTCCGGCAAAACATTTGTACTTTCCCAAAGGTTTATTAAAATATTTACGGAAGAAAGTATTTCGCTTAGAAATATAGCCGCAATTACTTTTACCGATAAAGCGGCAAGCGAGCTTTACAAAAAAATAGCTGTACAAATTGAGGATGTAATTGCAAACAGTTCAAATAAAAATGAAGTTAGAAAGCTGGAAAACTTAAGAAGGCAGTTAGTCTCCGCAAACATTTCAACAATTCATTCATTCTGCATTAATATTTTAAGAGAACATCCGGTAGAAGCCGGGCTGGATGCAAACTTTACGGCTATTGATGATAAAATGTCCGATGAATTAATTGAACTGTCCGTGGAGGAAATGATTAAAGGGGCAATAAAAAGTCCGGAAGATTCGAACGATTTAAAATATTTGATAAGATATTTTTCATCCAAAACTCTTTTTTCAAGGGAAATAAAAGAATTAATCAATAAGCGAAAGAACGTACTTAGCATTGATGAAAAAATATATTCCAAAAGTGAAGTTGAAATTGCGGAATCTTTCTATTCGTCTTTTAAGTATTATTTCGATAAAATTTTCTCACCGCGATTAAATTATTTTATAAATTCCTTATCATCAATTAATGAAGAAGTAATAAAGACCAAACCCGGTAACCAAATTGCAATTGAATTGAAACCTGAGCTTACGGGATTTGGAAATATAAGCGGAACGGAAAACATAATTAATTTTATAAACATGATCGGCAGCTTAATCCTTACCCAAAAAAAGACGATTAACGCCAAAAATTATTTAAATAAGAATTTAAGGGAAGAATTATTTAATGAAATTACTATTGTGGAAAAATTTTTCAGCGACTTTTCATTAATAAACTTACCTGCAAATCATGCCGAAATAGAAATTGATTTAGCTCATTTCGGAAGGCTAATGCTTCGTTTCTTTTTTAAAGCCCTAACCATTTATTCCGAAAAGAAAAAAGAAATAGGCTGCCTGGATTATGAAGATATTCTTCTGTTTACAAAGACGATTTTAACAAATAAATCCGTACAAAAAGATCTTTCGGATAAATATAAATATATAATGATTGATGAATACCAGGATACGAATGAAATTCAGTACAATATATTTTTACCGGTTGTGGATTATTTGAAAAAGGGAAACCTGTTTGTTGTGGGCGATGAGAAACAAAGTATTTACATGTTCCGGGATGCCGAACTGGAAGTATTTAACATTACCAAACAAGATATTAAAACTTCCGCCGGTGAAGAATTTTTAATAAGCCTTCCCGATAGTTTTAGAATGGCTTCGGCAATTTGTCTTTTTTCTAATTTGCTTTTCAAAAATTTATTTAATGAGCCGGATCTTTTTTATAACGAGGTAGAACATAAAGATATTGTATGTGCAAGGCAGGATGAATTTAAAGGCAGAATAGAAATTTTATTAAATAATAAAGATACCGTAAACAACAATGACGAAAACGGAAGTGATCCTTCAATTGAAGAAGCGAATTTTATTTCCAAAAGAATTTTGAAATTAATATCGGATGAAAAAGAAAACAGAAAAATAGGCTGGGGAGATATTGCAGTTCTCTGCCGTAAAAGGAAATATTTTGCCGAACTGGAAAAAGCATTTGTTAATTATAACATCCCGTTTTCCATAGTCGGCGGAAAAGGCTTTTTCCAAAAGCAGCCTGTTTACGATATTTATAATTATTTTTCTTTTTTAGCTGATGATAAAAACGATGCCGCACTGGTTGGAATATTACGGTCTCCCTTCTTCTTAAAATCCGATACTGAAATCTTTGAAATTTCTTTACAGCAAGGTTACGGCCTTTGGAATAAATTAATTAATTACTGCAAATACAAGCCGGACTTTGAAAAAGTAGTAAACTTATTAAGGGAAAATTTTTTATATGCGAAGAGTTATAATGTACCCATGCTGCTTAGAAAAATTCTAAACGAATCTTCTTTTCTTGCGGCATTAGCCGCAGGTAAAAACGGTGTACAGGAAATTGCTAATATTCAAAAGCTTATTAATGTTACCAACCATTTCTTTTCTCAGGGTTTTAAAACTTTATATGATTATGTAATATTCTTAAAAGAATCTATAGAAAATTTTGAAGACGAATCCCAGGCGGCAGTTACCCGGGAAATCAATTCTGTAAAAATTATGACGCTGCACCAGGCAAAAGGGCTTGAGTTCCCGGCCGTGTTTTTATATAAATCCGAAGAGCCTTTAAAGAAAGATTTTGTTAAAGCGAAAAGGATCTCGATTGATAAAAATTTAGGACTTTTGGCCAAACTGCCTGTCGGGGAAAATTATTCGTCGGAATATTTGGATGCGCCTGTTCTAGGAATTTCCGATTTAATTTCCTTTAGAAAAAGTGCTGCGGAATTTAAAAGGTTGTTATACGTGGGAATTACACGCGCTAAAGATTATTTATTTATTTCCGGCAGTTCCAATAAAAATAATGAGTTTAATGAAAATTCGTTCCTCGGTTTAATTCAAAGCAGCCTTGGAATTGATTATAATTCAGTTAAAATAAATTTAAATTCTGCCCTGCAATTTTTATTAGAAGAAAACGGCACTTTTAAAAATATTGAAAAAGATATATCAGTTGAAATTGAAATAATTAAAAACATTGAAATAAATTCAATTAAAATTACAACTCCGGCGAAGAATGCGGCGGAAAGACTATTTCGTATTGAACAGATTGCAGATATGCAGAAGGGAGAAATAATATCCGCAACAAAGCTTTCGGTTTTCAGCCAGTGTCCGGTTAAATACTTTTTAACTTACGATCTCGGTTATTTGCCGCTTTTGGAAAAATATAAAAAATGGAGTAAAGAAAAATATTATACGTTGAAAGATGAATTTAATCCAGGCGAAGATGAAAATCTTAGGAGCGATGAAGAAAACCTTTTAAGTAAAAGTTCAAAAGGTTATGCGGATATTCGCGGCAGGGTAATTCATAAATTATTACAGTATGAAATTGAACCGGAACAGTTTGAGAATTTTGTTAATAACACTCTGGAGAGTGAACCGGCTATTCCGGAAGAAGATTTAAATATGTTCGGAAGCCTGAAAGAAGAGGTCATAACCGGGGTACGTAACTTTTATAAATCGGAAACAAGCCGCTGGCTAAAAAGCTATAAACAATTTTACAATGAGTACGAAGTTTACTCAAAGGAAAAAGATTATTTTATTTACGGTATAATAGACAAATTAATTATAGACGGTAATAATGCACTAATTGTTGATTATAAAACAGATTCTGTTTCGCTTGACGGATTAAACGAAAAGGCAAACGGCTATTTTATTCAGCTAAAATTTTATTCGTACCTGGTAAAAAAATTATTTCCAAAAATAACAAGCATTCAGTTAGTACTGGTTTTTATAAAGCATCCCGGGCAGCCTGTAATTCGCAAAGTTGATGAAGAGGACTTCAAACAAATTCAATTTCAAATTGAAAATATGGTTGATATTGTTAGAAACAATAAATATTTAAAAAATATGAATCATTGCGGAAAGTGCTTTTATTCGACAAAAAACAATAATTGTGTTTTAATATGAATAAAATTTCTTAGCAGGAAAATTGCTATATTAAAAAAGTACATTTATTTTTATTTATCTTTTTTTCCGTTTTTCAAATAAGTTATTAAAGTTGTTTTTACAAAATAAAAGACCGTTATGCATAAAATAGTTAATCAAATTAGGGACCTTAAGATAATTGAAGAAGAGCTTAATAATAATCCGGCAGGGATACTTGCATTAATATATGACGGGGATAAAATTACACAGCTAACCAAAACGTATCTTTATATGGATAAGAACATTTACGTATTTTTCCATAAGGATGATGAGCTTTTTGAAAACTTACAATGGGATACAAATGCCATATTCACAATATTTAAACTGGGCAAGGTAAAAAAGAACAATAACCTGGATTTTGAACCGACATATAACATTTTTTCCATTACACTTAAAGGTGTTTTGAAAAAAATTGATGATCCCAAGTTAATAGAAGAAGCTAGAAATAATTATGTTTCAAAATATAAAAAACAGATAAAATCCCAGATCGATTATTCGCATATAAGCAAGGTAGTTTTAATCGATACCGAAGAAATCCAAGCTTCGGAAGAAACGGGGGGATGAATAATAATTTTTTATCTATATAATTCTTAATACACAAACAAACGGAGCTGCCTAATGCTAAATTATGTTTGGCTTGCACTTTTGTTTTTAGGGATAGGGGCTGCCCTGTCTACCGATTTTATAGACCAAGGCCAAAACAAATTCAGAAATAACGAACCACTTCCGGTTGTAATAGAATTTCCTTCACCATATCAAAAGAGTGCGGGCAAAAGCTATGAAACCAAACTTGAGGTAAATCAGGGAGTTTTCAATAAATTTTATAACACTAATTATAAATCTAATATTACCTTGCCCGCAAAGGTTACAATCAATTCCAATCCGGAAAAAAATTCTATTTATTTTAAAGTATCTAAAAGTGATCCGGAAATATGGCAGGAAATTGCAACTTCATCCGGCGAAAAAGATGACATAACCGGGCGAGTTAGGATTGATAGTTTAATTTCTCCGACTGCAGCGGCGGCGCACGTTATACTGGAAGAAGTTTCGTTCTTAAAAATAAAAGATGTAACAAATGCTGCGCTGGATTACGCAAGTACGGCAGTTACAATTTCCCTGGGTTTGATTGGCATAATGGCGCTTTGGCTTGGAGTTATGAAGGTTGCCGAGGAGGCAGGCTTAATTGCTATAATTGCCAGAGTTTTAAGGCCTATTACAAAATGGCTTTTCCCGGATGTCCCGCATGATCATCCTGCTATGGGTTCTATGATTATGAATATTTCTGCAAACATGCTGGGTCTTGGGAATGCTGCAACTCCTTTCGGTTTAAAAGCTATGGAAGAGCTTGATGAGTTAAACCCAGATAAAGGAACCGCAACAAATGCGATGTGTACTTTTCTTGCAATTAACACTGCAGGCATGACGCTTATTCCGGCAACAGCAATTGCAATTAGAGCTGCTGCAGGCAGTACGGAACCTGCTATAATTATTGGTACTTCATTATTCGGCTCCTTTTGTGCAACGGTTGCAGGTGTTACTGCCGCAAAAACCCTGGAAAAATTTCCGATTAAAAAAGGGCAGTTTTCTTCCTGGTTTCAAAACAACTTGAAAAGCTTGTCTGTATTTGTCGGAATTATTTTAACAGCACTACTTGTAATTTATTCCGGTTTAGGAAAGATTGTCGGCTCATCATTAAGTTTTCTTTCTCCCGATTTTTTTAAAAACATAATCACCATATTTTCTACCGTTGCAATTCCTTTACTAATAGTTGTATTTATAGGATTTGGTGTTATAAAGAAAGTTAAGGTTTACGAAAAATTTGTGGAAGGCGCAAAGGAAGGATTTAATATTGCGGTAAGAATTATTCCCTACCTTGTTGCAATGCTGGTTGCAATAGGAATTTTTAGGGCGGGTGGTGCAATGAAATGGCTTATTTTTATTTTACATCCAATTACTAGTTTAATAGGTATGCCTGCAGAAGCAATGCCAATGGCTTTGATGCGTCCGTTATCGGGAAGCGGCTCCCTGGGTGTTATGGCCGAAATTATTAAAGTTCACGGTCCGGATTCTTTTATCGGTATTTTAGTCTCCACTTTGTACGGAAGTTCGGAAACAACATTTTACGTACTTGCGGTTTATTTTGGTGCGGTTAACATAAGAAGAATACGACATGCATTATCAGCAGGCTTAATAGCCGACATCGCAGGAATTTTAGGTGCCGTTTTTATTGTTAGAATGTTGTTCGGTTAATACGGATTTTTATTATGAATGGAAAATCATCTTTAATTAAACCAAAGGTTTTTATTACAAGAAAAATTCCCGAAGCAGCAATAAAACTTTTAAAAGATAAAAATTTTGATGTTAAGGTTTATCCCAGGGATATGCCTATACCGGAAGGTCTTCTTCTAAAAAATATTGTTGATGCCGATGCGGTTATTCCGTTGTTAACGGAAAAATTTGATCCGCATGTAATTGATAAAATGAAAAAATGTAAAATAATTGCCAACTATGCCGTAGGATTTAATAATATTGATATACAATACGCTGCTAAAAAAAATATTGTTGTTACAAATACTCCGGATGTTCTTACAGATTCTACGGCAGATTTGGCTATTACTTTATTGCTTACCTGTGCAAGACGAATAATAGAAGCAGAAAATTTTACACTTGCCGGAAAATATGAAGCCTGGAAACCCGATTTGCTGCTGGGAGTTGAGCTTAAAAACAAGTACTTCGGAATATTGGGTGCCGGAAGAATCGGTACTGCCGCTGCCGTACGAGCCAAAGCATTCGGTACAAAAATATTATACTTTAACAATGTTAAAAATGAATTCCTTGAAAAAGAGCTCGATGCAAAAAGAGAAAGCCTAAATTCAATTCTTAAAAAGTCGGATTTCGTCTCCATTCATCTTCCGTTAACGGGAAAAACCTTCCACCTTCTTAATAAAGAAAAATTGATGCTGCTTAAGAAAAGTGCAATCATTATAAACACATCACGCGGCGAAATAATAGATGAGGAAGAATTTATCAAAATATTAAATCAAAGAAAAATTTATGCAGCTGGTTTTGATGTATACGAAAACGAACCTGATATAAACCGCCGGTTATTTAAATTAAACAACGTTGTTTTACTTCCACACATCGGCAGTGCAACAGTAGAAGCAAGAACAGGAATGGCAATTCTGGCAGCTAAAAATGTTATCGCTGTTCTCTCAGGCAAAAAAGCAATTACGCCGGTAAATGTTTAATAATCCGATTTATTCAAAAATTGATTTTGAAATTGATTTAATAGAATCTAAATAATTTCTAACATTATCAAAATCAGCACCCCTCGGCACGGTATGTATAAACCGAAGAATCGAACACATTAACAATCCCTATTATTGGTCAAAACAGAAAATGCAGATTAGAAATTGCTGTTAAATACTGTAGAAACTTATTTTATAATTATTATATGTTTCGTTATTTTTGTGCAGTAAATTTGATGAAAGTGGTCGTCATGCCTTGTAAAATAATAAATTTTTCCCGGAGCAATTAACTGCTAAATTTTTAGTTAAAAGGGATTTATATGTTACAAGGAGAAATAAAAAAACAGACAGGTAATAAAAAAATTCAAAAACAAGGAAAAGAGGTAATATTTTTATGAAAATAACAAAAGTATTCGGAAGAGAAATACTAGATTCTCGTGGAAATCCGACGGTAGAAGTAGATGTAACTTTAGGAAATAAATATTTAGGGAGAGCAATAGTACCTTCAGGTGCAAGCACCGGGGAACGTGAGGCTGTAGAATTAAGAGACGGCGATAAAAAAAGATTTAAAGGAAAAGGAGTTTTGAAAGCAGTTGACAATGTTAATAAAGTAATTGCAGATGATATTGTAGGTAAAAATTTTGAATCTCAAAAAGATTTGGATAACAGACTAATAAAATTAGACGGCACACCTAACAAAGCTAAACTTGGTGCAAATGCAATACTGGGCGTATCTATGGCGTTTGCTCGTACAACAGCGTTAAAGGAAGGTATTCCGCTTTACCGTTATCTAAACGATAAAGGAAAATACTTAATGCCAGTTCCTTGCATGAATGTAATAAACGGCGGCAAGCATGCCGATAATAACGTGGACTTCCAGGAATTTATGATTGCGCCGCATAATGCGTCTTCATTTAAAGAATCAATAAGAATGGGGGTAGAGGTATTTCATACTTTGAAAGAAATTTTAAAGGGGAAAGGTTATTCAACAGGTGTTGGAGACGAGGGAGGTTTTGCACCGAACTTAAAATCAAATGAAGAAGCTGTTGAAGTAATTCTTGAGGCAATTGATAAAGCAGGTTATAGGCCCGGTGATGATGTTTCAATTTGCCTTGATCCCGCATCCAGTGAAATGTGGGAAGACGGCAAATACAAATTCTTTAAGTCGGATCAACATCTTGCCTCATCCGATGAGATGATTTCAATATGGAAAAAATGGGCAACGGACTATCCGATAATTTCGTTGGAAGACGGTATGGCTGAAAACGATTGGGAAGGATGGAAAAATCTAACGGTTGAATTAGGCAGCAAAATTGAACTTGTAGGCGATGATCTTTTCTGTACTAATCCTGCAATCTTAAAAGAAGGAATTGAAAAAGGTTTAGCCAATTCTATCCTTATTAAGCTGAATCAAATAGGAACAGTAACGGAAACACTTAAGACAATTAATTTAGCCAGGAAAAACAAGTACAACTATTTCATCAGCCATAGAAGCGGTGAAACAGAGGATACAACAATTGCCGACCTGACAGTTGCAACAAATGCCGGTCATCTTAAAACAGGAAGCGGATGCAGGAGTGAGAGAATTTCCAAATTCAATCAATTGATAAGAATTGAAGAAGAACTTGGTAAGGATTGCAGTTTTGCCGGAATAAAAGCATTTAAGAATAAGAGTTGAAAATTATGGTTACTATAGTTAGCTTTAAATAAAATAAAATAAAGAAAAGCATAAATGAGGATCGGGATTCCAAAAGAAAATATTAATGAAGAAAAACGTATAGGCTTAGCTCCTGCCGGGGTGGATTCGTTAATTAGAGCCGGCCACACAATTTATATACAAAGCGGGGCAGGCGACGGTTGTAATATTAGCGATGAAGAATATGCCCAAACCGGTGCCAATATTGTGTACAACATAGATGAAGTCTATGGAAGATCGGAATTAATAGCTAAAGTAGCGCCGCTGTCCGATGGTGAAACAGGGCTGCTGCAAGACAACCAGATCCTCTTTTCTTTTCTTCATCTTGCTGTAGGAAATAAAACCACAATTGAAAAGCTCTTGCAGAAAAATGTTACCGCCATAGGTTATGAGCTTATAGAAGGCAAGGAAGGACTGCCCGTACTTCATTCCATGAGTGAAATTGCCGGGCAGCTTTCAATTCAAATTGCCGAAAGATATTTGGAAAGCTATGTTAAAGGCGGTAGAGGAATTTTAATAGGCGGTATTACCGGTGTTGCCCCGGCTGCTGTAGTTATACTTGGTGCCGGAGTTGTCGGTACGACTGCAGCAAGAGCTGCATTAGGGCGGGGTGCACAGGTTATTGTAATTGATCATGATTTGAACCGCTTAAGAAAAATCGATTCTACCTTCCGGCAGAAAATTACAACCGTAATGGCCAACCCTTATACAATTTCCAGAGGCGTAAAATTTGCGGATGTGCTTATCGGTGCTGTTCTTATTAAAGGAGAAAAAACTCCGCATCTTGTTACCGAAGAGATGGTGAAGAAAATGAAAAAAGGTGCAGTTATAATTGATGTATCAATCGATCAAGGCGGCTGCATAGAAACAAGTCATGTTACAACAATATCCGATCCCGTTTATTACATGCACGATGTAATTCATTATTGTGTTCCCAACATGCCAGCACTGGTTGCTAAAACAGCCAGTTACGGTTTAAATAATGCCTCTTTAGGATATATCCAAAATATTGCGGATAACGGGCTTGCAAATGCATTACTTGGTGATGCCGGTTTGTCCAAAGGTGTTTGTACATACCGCGGCTATTGCTCCAACGAAGCAATTGCAAGTAACTTCAATCTTGAATTCAGAAAGCTTAGAGTCTTTTCTACAAACTGAATTTTATTTGATAACAACTCCATTACCCCTTTCTTTTATTATGAAAGGGAACGGAGGTAAGGTTAATAACCGAAATAAAGTAGTTCCAAAAGAACCGAATATAAAGATAGATTAAATGATATGTTAGCTGACCAGGAAATAAAATCTAAAAATGCTATTCCTTTTAATATTCTAAACACATACAATCAAAAAATTGTAACTGCGGATGAAGCCGTGCAGGTAATTAAATCCGGCGATAAAATTCTTGCACATTCCAATTGTGCATTTCCCACAGTACTGATAAATGCACTTGTTAAAAGGAAAGAGGAGTTGAAAGATGTTCAAATAATGCATGCGCTTGCAGTTGGTGATATATCTTATATGGACGCCGGAATGCAAAATCATTTTAAGCACAATGCGTTTTTTATAGGAGCAAACAGCCGTGAAGCCGTTCGAAACGGGCGGGCGGATTTTACTCCTATTTTTCTTTATGAAACTCCGCTGCTTTTTTCCAAAGGCTATATTAAACTGGATGCTGCATTAATACATGTATCTCCTCCCGATGAACACGGCTTTTGCAGCTTTGGCGTTGAAGTTGGTTTAACAAAAACCGGTGCTGAAAAAGCTAAAATTGTAATTGCACAGGTAAATAAAAACATGCCGCGTACACTCGGCGATAGTTTCATTCATATAAATAAAATAAACTATCTTGTGGAAGTTGATGAAGAAATTTCCGAGCTGCCTCAGGTGGATAAAAAAGCTTCTGCCGAAATAACGGAAATAAATAAAAAAATTGCCTACAACATTGCCCAGCTTATTGAAGACGGTTCAACGCTTCAAATGGGCATCGGAGCAATACCGGATTTTGTCCTAAATTTTCTTTCCGACAGAAAAGCCCTGGGAATCCATTCAGAAATGTTTTCAGACGGCACAATCGATCTTGTTGAGAAAGGTGTTATTACTAATGAAATGAAAACACTACACCCCGGAAAAATTGTTGCCGGGTTTGTTCTTGGAACCAAGAGGCTGTATGATTTTATAGATAACAATCCTTTAATTGAATTTCACCGGCAGGAATATGTAAACGACCCGTTTGTTATTGCAAAGAATTATAAAATGGCTGCAATAAATTCCGCTATTGAAATTGATCTTACCGGCCAGGTTTGTTCGGATTCTATCGGGCCGAAATTTTACAGCGGTTTCGGGGGACAGCTGGATTTTATCCGCGGTGCCGCTCATTCCGAAGGCGGCAAGCCGATTATTGCACTTCCGTCAACTACAAAAGATTTTAAAATTTCCCGTATTGTACCGCAGTTAAAACCGGGCGCCGGTGTTATTACTACTAGAGGAGATGTGCATTATGTTGTTACAGAGTACGGCTATGCTCAATTATTCGGAAAACCTGTAAGCCAAAGAGTTAAGGCTCTTATTAATATTGCTCACCCCAAATTTAGAGACGAACTATTATATTACGCACGTGAAAATAAATATGTTTGATGTTTAATATGATTGCTGTTATCGGAGACATTCACGGCTGCTATAATACTCTAAAAGAATTAGTAGAAAAAGTTAAAGACAAACATCCCGGAATAAAATTTTATAGCGTGGGCGATTTAATTGACAGGGGAAATTACAGTTACGATGTTATTGAGTTTATTAAGTCGGAAAAAATAATTTTTACTCCCGGCAACCATGATTATATGTTTTACTACTTTGTAAACTTTCCAGCAAGTGAGATGGGTTCTGCTTGGCTTTACAACGGTTGTGAACCGACGTTAAATTCTTACGAAAACAAATTTGATAAAATTGCCGAACATCTTCAGTTTATTTCCGATGCCCCGCTTTTTCTTAATCTTAACGACTGCTTCATTTCTCATGCAGGAATTTCGAAGCATTATAAATCCGTATTCCCGGATAATTATAAAGAAGATATTGCTTCAATTGAAGGTATTGTTAAAAAAGAAATTACAGAACGACACGGAATTTTATGGACAAGGAACGAACTGCTTAATCTGGGAAAGCTCCAGGTTGTTGGCCATACGAGGCGTGAGGAAGTTTTTTATGATAAAAAAAGCAATACACTTTATATTGATACTTCAGTATATGCCGGAAATAAATTAAGTGCAGTATTTATTGAGGATAATAAATTGGCAGGAATTATTTCCGTTAAAACTAAACCTGATGATATAAATTAATTTATCTAAACAAGATTACTATTCTTTAGATCTTCGAGTTTTTTTATTAAAATAAAAAGTAACGTTTATATTAATTGAAGATTGAGCGTTGAAAATTGAGTAGTAAAATATTCGATTCTCAATTTTCAATGCTCATTTATCTTTCTACTATCTAATCACTTATCAGGCTAATTACACTTTTTGTAGTTTGGCTCATGGGTATTGTCATCGTCTGCTGGCCTGTTGTAGCCAATGTCATTTCATTATCAACCGTTGATTCATTATATACATTCATACCTGTATTGGCATCAAGATAATCGGTGCCGGTTGATTTCCCGTTTCCCTCGATAAAAATTTCCACACCTCTCATATTTCCTTTACCTTCAATTTTTAATTTTGCGGTATAGGGAATATTCAAGCATTTGTGCCCTAATTTTTCTGTTGTTCCGGCAAGAGTATAATTATAATCTATAGTACTTACAATTTTACCGCCCATGTTATCAATAGTATCAACCTGAGTAGTGTTCCACTTGTCGCCGATTTTTACTTCTTTACCGTTTAGCACCTTAAAGAAATTTTTGGATTGCTGTGCAATCGTGTTCGACCAGGTATCGTTTAAAATAGAATCCATGATTTCATAATTATTTAATTTACCTAAATCGGAAATATTCATTTTTATTCTTTTACCTATTACCTGATCAAGTACAATAGTAGTATCGTGTCCTGCCATGTTGGTTTTTACATAAGAGGAATCCAAAGAAAAAATGATATCGGCGCTGCCGTCGTTTTTTGTGTTTGAAATGTTAAAGCTGGCAATGTTATGGGTAATAGTATTAAATTTCATTTCTCTGCCCATCATCTGCTGGGTCATATCGGTGTTGGTTTCGATTTTATAAACGTATTTCTTACCCTTTTCAAATTTGTATTGCAGCTTATAAGTATCCTGGGGATAGATTGTTGAACAAAAAATAAAAACGGCAATTAAAACCGATACTTTGGAAATTGGATTTTTCATGGCACTCCTTTTAGGTTATTTTTATATAAAAAAATTAGTTAGTTCCAAAATTGTAATATTTATTTTCATTTGCAATTTTCCAGGCTGTTATAAAAGCCAGCTTTGCTGTCTTTGCAATTTTATCATAATTAATTAGCCGGACTTCATCGTGCACAGTATGATATTCCGGGTGCAAACCGGAATGAAAAAACAACGACGGAATTTTATCTTTTGTAAAACTCATGTTATCGCTCCCACCGCTTAATTCGGGATCTAATAACAGGTTAAAACCTATTTGGCTGTTTTCCTCTTTTACTATTTTTGCCAACTGCGGAAATTCTGATGCACCGAAAATCGAAATACTATCGATGCTGTTTCTTCCAACCATATCCAGGTTTATCATTGCAACTGTTTTGGAAAGAGGAAAAAGCGGATTATCAACATAATACCTTGAGCCGAATAAACCTTTTTCTTCTCCGCAGAATGCAATAAACAAAACGCTTCTTTCCGGTTTTTCAACATTTGCCGCAAAAGCG
This sequence comes from Ignavibacteriaceae bacterium, assembly GCA_046704255.1. GTDB lineage: Bacteria > Bacteroidota > Ignavibacteria > Ignavibacteriales > Ignavibacteriaceae > FEN-1297. The sequence continues at coordinate 34,109 of JBJKSH010000106.1, forward strand.
TCGGCAATTTCCATCATTGCTGTGGTCCCGGATGCATTATCATCAGCACCGTTATAAATATAATCTTCATTGTTCTCATGATTTTTCATATATCCCACATGATCATAATGTGCACCTACTATAACTACCTCATTTTTTAGTTCGGGATTTGTTCCTTGAATAAGACCAACCACATTGTTTGATGATTCATCCCTGTAAGATGTGCTGGTTTTTAGGGAAACAGTAACATTTTTAATTTCGAATGAATTTGGTTTGAAGCTTTTATCAATGCCGGCTTGAATTCCTTTTAGCTGATCAATACCGCCGAATAAATAGTTGATAACTTCTTCTCCGACCTGAACAACCGGTACTTTATCTTTTTCATCTGTCAGTAGAGTAAGAGGTAGTGCATCGCTCGGGATAAATTTTGATAATGACGGCCACGGAAAACCGCGCGGTGTAAGCAAATTATGATTTAAAGGATCCTGGCAAATAAGAACTCCAACAGCTCCGTGCTTTACAGCAGCGTCAATTTTTTCTTTTATATTCGAATATTTTGTAAACGCTTTGCCTTTAAAGATTGATGAATCGTCATTTTCACCAGGCTCATGCTTAAGCAAAAAAACAATCTTTCCATTTACATCTAAATTTTCAAAATCATTATATTTATATTCCGGTGCGTCAATTCCGTAACCGGCAAAAACTACCGGCGCATCAACTTGTTTATTTGCAGTGAATTCAAAAGGAGTAAATTCATCTTTTATTTTATAAGATATTTCCTCACCACCCTTGTTTATCTTAAGAAAATTTTCTTTACCGAGACTGATAAACCCCATTTTAACTTTTTGAAGATAACTCCCGGAGACAGGCTGAATTCCTGCCTTCCTAAAATTTCTAATAATAAATTGTGCAGCCGTATCCAGCCCTGGACTAGGAGTATCTCTTCCCTTCAACGAATCCGATGCTAAAAAATCGATATATTGTTTAGCCAAAGAAGCAGTAATAATTTTTTCACCAACAGGATTTTTTGTGATTCCTAAAAAACCACATCCGTTTAATGATACAAATAACAAAATTAAAAGAACAAATTTGATATGTTTCATATAAGTTCCCCGGATTATTTTTTTACACAGCTAAATTTAGATAGAAATTATTTCATTTACCATAAAGATTTCATATTTTTAGTCTCCAGACTAATCTTTACTAAAGTAAAAAAATATTTTGCCCCAAAAGTTCCGCTTGTTTTATTTGTTGAATAAATATGAGGAGGTGATGTAGTGATTTTAGGAATTCCAAAGGAAATATTACACGGAGAAAACAGAGTTGCAGTAGTTCCCGATGTAGCGGCTAAATTAATTAAGGCGGGTTTTTCAGTTCAGGTTGAAAAAGGTGCGGGACTGAATGCCGGTTTTGTTGATGAAAAATATGAAGATGCCGGAGTTAAAATTATTGAGTCGGCAGAAAGCTTATTTAATTCATCCGAAATCATTTTAAAAGTGCAGCGTCCCCTTCATAATCAAAAATTAAACAAAGATGAAATGGAAATGATAAAGCCCGGTTCGCTGCTTATAACATTTTTATATCCGCTTTATTACAGCAATCTAGCAAAACAATGTGCCGGAAGAGGTATAAATGTAATTTCCATGGATATGATTCCCCGAACCAGCCTTGCACAAAAAATGGATGCATTAAGTTCGCAAGCTAATATTGCCGGATATAAAAGTGTTATAATTACCGCAAACACTTTAGGTAAATTATTCCCTCTGTTAATGACGGCAGCCGGTACAATTTCTCCGGCAAAAGTTGTAGTAATGGGCGCCGGTGTTGCGGGGCTGCAGGCGCTTGGTACTGCAAAAAGATTGGGAGCAATAGTTGAGGTATCGGATATTCGCCCTGCGGTTAAAGAAGAAGTTGCAAGCTTGGGCGGCAGGTTCATAGAAATTGAAACAGACGAATCCATGCAGGACGAAGGCGGCTATGCAAAAGAAGCATCGGAAGAATTTTTGCGGAAGCAGAAAGAATTAATATTTAAACATGTAACCGAGGCCGATATTGTAATTACAACAGCATTGGTTCCCGGTAAAAAAGCTCCGGTACTTGTTACCGAAGAAATGGTAAAAAACATGCGTGAAGGAACCGTTATTCTGGATATGGCAACAGAGTACGGTGGAAACTGCGAAGTAAGTGAAAAAGACAAAACGGTTAAGAAATTCGGAGTAACAATTATAGGTGAATCGAACCTGCCGAGTTTGGTTCCGTATCATGCAAGTGAAATGTATTCAAAAAATATTTTGAACCTGTTGCTTCATATAAGCAAAGAAGGTAAGGTTGAATTGAATTTGGAAGACGAAATAATAAAAGGAGCATTAATTACTTTTAAAGGTGAGGTTATTCATTCTAAAGTAAAGGAAATTATTTAAATTAATATGAGGAAGAACGATGGATGTAAATTTTCTTATGCTATTATATGTTTTCGTACTGGCTATTTTTGTAGGATTCGAGTTAATTACTAAAGTACCGCCTACACTACATACCCCGTTAATGTCCGGCTCAAATGCTATTTCCGGGATAACTATAGTCGGTTCGTTAATTAGTGCAGGCATGCAGCAGTTTACAATTAGTACAATACTCGGAACTGTAGCTGTAATATTTGCAATGATAAATGTAGTAGGAGGTTTTCTTGTAACAGATAGAATGTTAAAAATGTTCAAAAAAAAGTGAGCTGAAAAATGAATGTAGTAATAGACATTTCTTATCTGATATCATCGATTTTTTTCATACTCGGAATAAAAGAATTAAGTTCACCCAAAACGGCACGGCGCGGAAATCTTTATGCGGCAATTGGAATGCTTATTGCGATTGTAGCTACACTTCTAGATAAGCATATTCTTACTTATGAATGGATTATAATCGGCATTATAATCGGTTCAGGGCTTGGAACCTGGATGGCATTAAAAGTAAAGATGACCGGCATGCCGCAAATGGTAGGTGCGTTGAACGGGTTCGGCGGCGGCGCTTCCACTCTGGTGGCATTATCGGAATTTTATAAGATTACTCCTATGATCCCTATAAATACCGGAGTTGCAATTGTTCTTAGTTTCTTAATAGGCGGTGTTACCTTTACCGGTTCTATGATTGCATTTGCAAAGCTGCAGGGCTGGATTACCGGCAGGGTAGTAAAATACCCGGGGCAGCATCCCATAAATCTTTTACTTCTTTTATTTGTTCTTGCGGCCGGTACTTATGTTGTTATATATCCCGACTCAGTTGATCTGGCAGTAATAATTACTATAGTATCTTTAGTTTTAGGGGTATTACTTGTTTTACCGATAGGCGGTGCGGATATGCCTGTGGCAATTTCGCTCCTTAATTCGTATTCGGGCTTGGCAGGTTCAACTACCGGATTTGTTCTTGGAAACAATGAATTGATAATTGCAGGCGCACTTGTCGGTGCTTCGGGAATTATTCTTACCAACATTATGTGTAAAGCCATGAACCGTTCTTTAATGAATGTATTATTAGGCGGCTGGTCAACTGCCGGTACAACAGGCAGTTCACCGGCAGAAACCTCAAACCGTAAAGGAGATATTAAATCCGTTGATTCCGAAGAGGCTGCAATGATATTCGATGCCGCAAACAGCGTTATTATTGTGCCGGGTTACGGAATGGCTGTTGCCCAGGCTCAGCATGCTATTAGGGATTTGATGAACACACTGGAAAAGAAGGGTATTAAAGTTAGATTTGCCATTCATCCCGTAGCAGGCAGAATGCCCGGCCACATGAATGTACTTTTGGCAGAAGCTAACGTTCCGTATGACCGGCTGTATGCTTTGGATGATATAAACGATGATTTCCATAATACCGATGTAGCATTAATTATAGGCGCCAACGATGTTGTTAACCCGGCGGCAAGGCACGAAAAGAACAGCCCTATTTACGGCATGCCGATTTTAAATGTTGATTATGCAAAAACGGTTATTGTAAATAAACGTTCGTTAAATACAGGTTATGCGGGCATTGATAATGAATTGTTCTACGGCTCGAATACTCTTATGTATTTTGGAGATGCTAAGGAATCTATTACAAAGCTGAATAATGAAATAAAAAATCTTTGATAAAATATTTTTAGATTTTTGGACTGTTTAATTTAAAATAAAAGTATATATTTCTTCCCGACTTTAACGTCCTTCTTTAAGAAAAGGGATTGTTAATTTATCTTTCATTTTAAACAGGTAAAAAATCAAAAGGTATTTTAATGAAAATGGATTGGAACGAATTCGAAGGGAAAACTCTTAATATAACCATGCATGAAAATTATGGATTAACAATGGATTCAAAATCCAATACGCCCATTTATGAAATTGTTTTTAAAACAGGTAAATTAACCGGCGTTTTTGACGAAGGACTTTTACTTGAAACCGAAAGAGAAAAAGAACTTGTTAAAATTTTTATTCCGTACCTGTCTATAAAATGTGTAGAAATTTTTAACTTCTGAAGGCAAGTAAATTTTGAATCTTAAAATATTTATTATTCTCCTTTTGTTTTCAATCTCTGCTTTTTCTCAGTCTCCCGTAATTAAAAGCCTTAAAATATATGCCGGGGAAAATGAAACTTCATTCCCTGTAATATCAAGCAGCAGCGGAACAATAACAATTGAATTCGATGTTCAGTCTGTATATATTCCATACATGAGCATAGTTTTTAGGTTCTGCGACCGTAACTGGATACCTTATCAAAATATTTTTCTTTCAAACCAGGGTAAAAACATTTATTACAACTTAGGTTTTGCACAATTACCTCATACTGTTACCGAAGCAAAATATCATTTCCAGGGCTCTTTTCCTGATAGTAAGGGAACCGTGGATTTTCCGTATTCCGGCAATTGGAGATTTTATATAACCGACTCACAGGATACTACCAATATATACGGACAGGGGAAATTTTATGTTGTTAATCCCGTAATCTCTTTACAGGATACTATTAAGAACGAACAGCTTGAAGACAAGATTTATTTTCCTTCCGACCTTGCAAAGGTTTTTAATATTACTACAAATTTTTATCTGCCACCGCAATTTTATCCGGGAGATGTTGAGTTGGTTGAGATTATAGATAATCATAAAATAAATTATCCTATAATAATTGATAGAAACTTTAATACTAACAAAAGACAGTATTACTGGAACGGCAGCAATCGGTTTACATTTACCGCAAGAGATATTAGGCCAGGTAACGAATACCGGGAGGTTGATTTAAGAAATACGGATGTCTTTCAAGCTAGAAACGTTAATGCGCAACTTGATAAAATTGATTATTCCAGGTTTTTTACGCAGGGACATAAAGACCTTAACGGAGGTTCAATTCTCACTAACTATACAAATGATTATGCTACTTATTTAAACGTAACATTCTCAATGAGGCCCCCAAACGAAGTTTCGGGAAACATTTATCTTGTCGGTGCATTTAATAATTGGAAACTTTCTCCTAATTATAAAATGACTGATAATTACGGTTTATATCAAATTACTATTCCGCTTAAAAGAGGAATATATGATTATCAATATGTAGTGGGGCAGGATGATTACGGGAAAATTGTAAATCCTGACTGGGTTATTTTGGAAGGGAATAACTGGTCTACATCCAACCTATACCAGGTTTTTCTTTATTATAAAGATCCTAATTACGGCGGATACGATAGAATTATCGGCTACAAACAAATTAAAAGTATTGACTAATGGAAAAATTAAAAGTCGGTGTAATCGGCACCGGGCATCTTGGTAAACTTCACATTAAAATGTTTAAGCAAATTGATAAGTGCCGTTTGATAGGTATTTACGATAATAACCCCATTGCTGCCAAAGCTGCCGGCGATGAGTTCAAAGTAAAAGTTTTTGCAACTCCGGATGACCTGCTTAATGAAGTTGACGCCGTTTCCATAGTATCTACTACAAGTGCCCATTATGAACTTGCAGTAAAGTGTTTGAATAAAAACATTCACGTGTTTGTTGAGAAACCTATTACTGCTTTAATTAGTGAAGCTGAAGAAATTGTCGGTTTGGCAAAGCAAAAAAACCTTAAACTACAGGTTGGGCATATAGAACGTTTTAACCCCGCTTTAATATCTCTTGAAAAATATATGCTTAAGCCTATGTTCATTCAAACGGACAGGCTTGCACAGTTTAATCCCAGGGGAACAGATGTTGCTGTTGTTCTGGATTTGATGATTCATGATATAGATATAATTTTAAGCCTTGTTAAAAGCGAAGCAAAGAATATTGAAGCAAGCGGTGTTGCCGTTGTTTCCAGTTCTCTTGATATTGCAAATGCAAGAATTCAATTTGAAAACGGTGCGGTTGCAAATGTAACCGCAAGCAGAATTTCTCAAAAGAAAATGAGAAAGATGAGAATCTTTCAAAAGGACAATTACATTTCGCTGGATTTTATTACCGGAGTTTCGGAGGTTTACCGGTTAGTTCCTGTGGAAGATAAGGTCGAATCCGCTTTTATTTCCTTCGGTGAAATAGGTATTGGCGAAAGGAAAAAAAGGATTGTTTACGAACAGCCGGAAATAAGGGAGATGAATGCATTAAAATATGAACTGGAGTTATTTGTAAATTCGGTTTTAGATGGCACATCTCCGGTAGTTACCGGTGTTGACGGCTTAAAAGCTTTAAAGGTTGCGGATACCATCTTAAAAAAAATTGAAGAATCGCAGGGTAACACAGCATACTAATAAAACCACATTGAAACACATAAGGATATAAAAAGTAATTATGTGTACTAAATACCCCGTGGTTAAATTAGTGTTTGGTTACAATGATGTAACTTCAATGCGGATATATACGGATTTTATACATGACGGCACGAAGCAATATTTAACATGACAAAAAAATATAAGGAAAATAAAAATGAAAAAATTTGTTTTACCGTTATTTCTTCTGTTTGCAATTACCAATATAAGCTGCAGTATTTATAAAACATTGGTTAATGTTTCCAGGCTTCAATTTAAACTTGGCCGGGTAAATAATCTCATGGTTAGCGGAATTTCCGTAGAAGGGAAAACCAAATTAAGCGACTTTAATGCATTGGATATTTTAAAATTAAGTTCGTCGGTAGTCGGTCATAAGTTTCCTGTTACTTTTACTTTAAATGTTGAAGCTAAAAATCCGAACGACGGAACGGGCGGATATGCAAGCACGGATGTAACAATAAAATCATTTCCCTGGAAACTTTTAATAGATAACAAGGAGACGGTTTCCGGAAACATCAGCCAGCCTGTTTCAGTCCCCGGTACAGGCCAAATAACAACTATCCCTATTGAAATGAACGTTGACCTTTTGAAATTTTTTGGAGATAAAGGCTACGAATCTTTGCTTAAACTGGCGCTTTCCGTTGCAGGAGAAAAAGGCTATTCATCAAATATTGCATTATATGCAAAACCTACGGTATCTTCTCCACTTGGAGATATAACCTATCCGGGAGAATTGAAAATAATTAGCAAAAGTTTTTCCAATTGATTCTGTAACAAAATATTCAAATCCTTCGTTTTATATTTTAATTAAAGTCTCTATAATATTAAATTGTTATCCTGATTTATTTATTTCTTTTAAATCGGGAAAATTTAATAATTTATATAGGTAGAATATATGCCGAAGTCAGAAAGATACGCCATTGGGGTTGACCTTGGGGGGACAAATATCAAAGTTGGTATTGTTTCGCAAAAGGGGAAGATAGTTAAAAAAACTTCACTTGAAACACTTGCAGCAGACGGGCCGGAAAGTGTGATAAATCAAATTAAAAAAGGCGTTAAACAAATTCGGCAGAAAAACAAGCTAAAGATACAGGGGATTGGAATTGGTGCACCGGGAGTAGTTTCCAGTAAAAAAGGAACCGTTGAAAATCCGCCAAATTTACCCGGCTGGGAAAAGGTTAACCTTGGCAAAATATTAGAAAAGGAATTTAAGATAAAAGTCCATGTTGAAAATGATGCCAATGCTGCTGCCATAGGAGAAATGATTTTCGGCGCCGGTAAAAAATTGGAATCATTCATTATGGTTACTCTTGGTACAGGTGTTGGAGGAGGTATAATATTTAACCGGAAATTATTTAAAGGAGAAACAGGTGCTGCCGGAGAGATAGGGCACTTGTCTATTAATTATAACGGCATTAAATGTAACTGCGGTTCTTTCGGATGTATAGAAACCTACATTGGAAATAACTACATAGTTAAGCATGTTGGGGGAGAACTTGATAATCATAAAGACTCCCGAATATGGAAATTAATAAATAATAATTTAAACCTGCTTACACCTTTAATTATTCATCAGGCGGCGGTGGAAGGAGATGAATATTCCATAAGCGTAATTAAAGATTTAGGAACGTACCTGGGTACAGCACTGGCCTCTGCAGCTAATACACTTGATGTAGCTACTTTTATAATAGGAGGCGGAGTTGCAGGCTTTGGGAATTTATTATTCGATTCTGTTGGTGAAAAAACAAAGGAACGCGTACTAAAACCATTAAGCAAGCGGATTAAAATTTTGCCCGCCAGGCTAAAAAATGATGCGGGTATAAAAGGTGCCTCTGCTCTTGTTTTTTATAAGTCGTAAGAACGTTTATTGCCGGAATTAACGGGACGTCGTTATCATTATATATGAAAATATTTTTTATCATAATTTTTTTAATGGTAAGCTTTACCGTAGTTCTTGCGCAAAAGGTTGCTCCCGATTCAATTATTAAACCGGACTCTTTGATTTCTTTACCCTCCGATACGCTTGCTGTTAAAGACACAACAAATAAAAATAAATCGTTTGATGTAGATACAGTTATCTATGCAAATTCTTCCGATTCACTTTTCTTTTATGTTAACCAAAAGAAAATGGATCTGTTCGGGAACAGTGAAATAAAGTATAAAGATACCGACCTGAAAAGTGCAAACATTAAAGTGAATTTTGAAACGCATGATATTGAAGCTGCCGGAACACCGAATGATTCAATTCCGGGAGAATTTAAAAATACTCCGGTGCTCTCACAGAACGGTGAAGTTTACGACGGCCAATCGATGGTTTATAACTTTAAAACGACAAGGGGAATTATTGATATGGCTAAAACCAAAAGCGAAGGTGCTATTTATTCCGGCGAAAAAATAAAAAAGGTTGATAAGAATACTTATTTTGTAAAAGACGGAATTTATACAACCTGCGATGCAAAACCGCCTCATTACTATTTCTTTTCACCGGAGATGAAGGTAATTCAGAAAAAAGAAATAATTGCAAAATGGATATGGTTATACTTTGGCGGAGTACCTTTTCCCATTCCGCTTCCGTTTGCGGTTTTTCCGCTGCAATCCGGAAGGAGGTCTGGCATTATTGCTCCGGCATTCGGGCAGGATGCATCACGCGGGTATTACTTTACACACTTCGGTTATTTCTGGGCAATAAATGATTACCTTGACTTGAACTTAACAGGAGATTACTACACACGCGGCAGCTTCGGTTTCGACTCCAGGTTCAGGTATGTAAAAAGATATGATTATAGCGGCAGCATTGAAGGCGGGTATCAATTTATAAAATCGGAAGATCCATTCTCTTACAATACCAGTAAAAGTATTCAATGGAAAATTCAGGTGAATCATAATCAAACTATAACTCCTACCTTAAGGCTTTCGGCAAACCTGCAGTTCTTATCGGGTAAAAGTTATAATACTTATACATCCACCAATATGAATGAAATTTTAACGAACAATATTGTTTCCAATGCTACACTAACAAAAACATGGGACCAATCCGGCAATAGTTTAACTTTAGGTTACAGCCGCACGCAGAACCTTCAGAGCGGGGATATAAATGAAATTTTACCTACTTTATCATTTAACATACCCGAGTTTTATCCGTTTAGGAGAAAGAATGAGGTAACTAATTTAAAGTGGTATGATCTGATAGGTGTAAATTATAACGGGCAGTTTGAAAACATTAGAAATAAAGTAGGCGGCCATCTAAGCATAAGAGGAGGAATTGAACATAGAGTGAGTATTAGTGCATCTCCTAAAGTAGGTTATTTTAATATATCTCCAAATATTAATTATACCGAAGATTGGTACAATAAAATGATTCAACAATACTCGGCAGGAATGGCAGTAAACGGCACCGACTCCGTTATAACAAAAGATATACATAAGTTAAGTGCTATGAGAATTTTCAGCCTGGGTGTTTCGGCTTCAACAAAATTTTACGGAATGTTTCAGCCCGGCTTTTTAGGAATAGCCGCAATAAGACATATTGTAACACCGTCTCTTTCTTATACTTACACACCGGATTTTTCTAATCCGATTTGGGGATATTATGGAACTTATTATAATTTTAAGGGCCAGCCGGTTAAGTACGATAAATATGCAAGAGAAATATTTTCAAAGCCTTCGCAGGGCCAATCTCAAAGTATTAATTTTTCGGTGGGAAACGTTTTTGAAATGAAAACAGAAGCTAATCCTACCGACACAACTTCCAAAGTAAAAAAAATTCAATTGTTAAATCTAAGTGCAGGAATAGGATACAACTTTGCAGCAGACAGTTTAAAGTTTTCTCCTTTAAGTTTATCATACAGAACCCAGGTAGGTGAATATCTGAATTTTTTCGGTTCGTCAGGTTTCTCTTTATATGATTATAACAAAAACGGAAATCTCGTAAATAAATTCTTAGTTAATGAAGGTAAGGGTTTATTTAGAATGACCAATTTAAGTTTTTCTGTTTCAACTACTTTATCCGGTGAGAAAATAAAATCCGCTTTAGGGCAAAAGAAGCAAGATACCACGCAGACCAGCGGTGAATTTCAACAGCATTCTGTTTATCAGGGAATATATAATGATAAACCTGCGGACTTTAGTATACCCTGGAATTTATCTTTAAGTTACAATTATAACTTATCAAAGTTTAATCCAATAAACCCACAAACCACTTCCAACTTAAGTGCAAGCATGGATTTCAATTTAACTCCCAAGTGGAAATTTTCAGTTACCGGTAGTTACGATTTTGAACAGAAACAATTTTCCGCACCGCAAATTAGAATTACAAGAGACCTGCATGCATGGATTATGAATTTTACATGGAACCCCGTTGGTCTTTACAGCGGTTATTATCTTGAGATTAGAGTAAAAGCACCTCAGCTTCAGGATTTAAAAATTACAAAGCGCGGGCAATTTTATAACGGTAAATATTAATCGGTTTTTTTATGAAGCATTATATAATCGATGGAAACAACGTAATAATGAAAAGTCAAATTCTTAAGAGAATTCATTTGAAAGACAAACAAGCCTCAAGGGAAAACCTCGCTTTTAGGATTGAAGAATTTTTTCGCAGTAAAAAAGTTAAAATTTCGTTGCACTACGACGGTTATAAAAATCTTCCTATAAAAACCGTTAAGACAAAAATTATATACGGCGAAAACAAAATTGCCGACGACAGAATTAAAAAAGAAATTGAGAACACAAAAAATCCTAAAAATATAATTCTTGTTTCATCCGACAATAATTTAAAAGAATTTGCAAGTGTTTGCGGCTGCACTGTTTTAACAAGCGAAGATTTCGTCCGCCAAATTTATAAATCTGCAGATTATGATGAAGAGAAAAGAAAAATTGATTCGATGAATGATATAGAGTTGTTTAAAAATTTATTCAAGACAAAGTAAAAAATTGTTATTTTTATAATGAACTTATTTATAACACTTTGGAATTATTTTTATGGAAATAATCGAAATAAAAAATATAGATGAATGGAAGAATATAAAAAGAGAAACCGACGGGACTTCGGAACTTATTATATTTAAGTTTAGTCCGGTTTGTTCGATCAGTTCTTCGGTAGAAGAAGATTTTAAAATATGGATATCAGGGTTATCGGAAAATACTCCGGTAAAATGTATTAAAATAAATGTAATCGATTCTCGCCCTTTAAGCCGGCATATTGCTGAGGAGCTTAAAATTCAGCATCAGTCACCGCAATTAATTTGGCTTGCAAAAAGCGGCGGTGTAAAGTGGCATGCAAGTCATTACGACATTAATCCTGCGGAGTTGACTGAATTATTATCTAATCATTAATTTACTTCAGCATATTCGTTTTCTTTAAACGGCCATTCATTATTTTTCTTTGCCCAGAATATGAAGAAAATAATTCCGGTAATTAACCAGACAATACCCAAACTAATTGCCTCAAACCCGGAGCTGATAAAAATGAAACTGAAACCGACGAATGCCACTATTGAAGGAATCGGATAAAGCCACATTTTAAATGGGCGCTTCATACCAGGCCGTGTTTTTCTTAGAATTGTTAAGCCTACAATTTGCCCCAGGAATTGTATTAAAATTCTACTTGATAAAGTTGCGGCAATAATAAAATCCAGGTTAAACAAACTGGCAATACATGTAATTCCTCCGACAAGCAAAAGAGAATAATGCGGGAAACGTTTTTGGGGGTGAACTGCTTTAAGCCAGCCGAAGAAAAAACCGTCTCTTGCTGCCGCAAAAGGAAGACGCGAGTAACTCATCATTAATGCATAAATTGATCCGTATGCCGTTATAACTACAAGAAGAGTAATTATTACTGCAGGTGCCTTCCCATAAAAGTCGTTAAAGATATCCGAAACAATGTGCTTAGATTTTGCAACTTCATGCCATGGTAAAACTCCTATAATTGAAAAATTCATTACAGCATAAACGCAGGCAACACCAATTACCGACCAAAGAATTGCACGCGGGAAAACATATCCCGGGTTTTTAACTTCCTCTTCAACATAGCAGATATTATAATAGCCCATTAAATCATACATTGCAATTAAAGTAGCTCCGCCAAGCCCCATAACAAACCCCCACGAAAAAGAGAACCATCCTTTGGGAAAATCAAATGCTATTTCCGGCTTAAAATGAATTATTCCGACAATAATTGTTAGCCCAACAGTTACAAGCATAACAGACCAAAGGATTACAGTTACAACTCCGACGAAACGAATTTTTTTGTAGTGAAGAATAATCGTAAGTATACCTGCGGCAAAAGCTATTATCCTTATATTAATTCCGTGAAGCCAGGGAATTACAAAAGAAAGATATTCCATCATGCCTACAATGCCGGAAGCAATTTCGAAAGGGCCGCTTAAAAGAAAAGACCAAATAAATAAAAACGCAATCAACTTGCCGAAAAATCTTTTATATGCTTCGCGCAAATATATATAAGAGCCTCCTTCACCGGGCAGCGCAGTACTAAGTTCTGCCCAAACCTGTCCGTCCGATATTGCTATTATTGCACCAACTACCCAGCCGAACATAGCCTGCGGGCCGCCCATTGTTGCAATAATTAAAGGTATAGTAATAAACGGACCAATGCCGACCATTGTAGCCATGTTGGATGCAGTTGCGTGCAAAAGCCCTAAGCTTCTATCGAGGTTGCCGGATTTATTTTCCATCATTGTTTAATTTTTATTTTGAAACGAAGAATAGTTTTTCGTGAATATACTATAAATGAATATTTATTACTAATAAAATGTTTTAAAATAATTTTTAAAATTTTTTATTGACCTTGATTTCAATAATGTTATTATTAAAAGTTAAAATTACCGCCAAAGGCGGATGACCATTTTATTCTAAATATAAAAAGAAAGTTGAAATATGAATAACAATCCGATACTTATTAGAAACTGTTTGCTTTATAATAATAAAGGTAAAAATGATCCGGTTGACATACTTATTTCCGGTTCAAAAATTAAAAAGATTGGTAAAATTAGTAATAAAGAAAACGTAAAAATTTATAATGTTGAAAACAGAACAGCAGCACCGGGATTTATAGACGTTCATATTCAAGGAGCGGGCGGTGCCGATGTACTGGATAATACTCCCGGTGCTTTGGAAACAATTGCAAAAACTCTTGCACAATTGGGTACCACATCCTACTTAGGAACGACTGTGGTAAAGCCCCAGGAAGGTAACATGCACTTAAAACTTATGAATGAATACACAAATAAAAATACCGGCGGTGCTAATCTTCTTGGAATTCATCTGGAAGGCCCGTTTATTAATATAAATAAAAAAGGCGGCCTGGCACCCGAAGCAATTTATCAGCCGTCGTTAAAAGGTTTGAATGAAATACTTGAAGCAACCGGACGTTCGTTAAAAATGATGACAATTGCCCCTGAAATTCCTGGGAACCTGGAGATTATAAAAAAGCTTGTAGCAAATAATGTAGTTGCTTCCTTTGCACATTCGGATGCAGATTATGTACAAACTAAAAAAGGATTTGATGCGGGTATTAGTCATGTTACACATATATTTAATGCAATGAGGCCGCTGCATCACCGAAGTCCGGGACCTTTAACTGCTATTTTTGAAAATGAAAAAATCCCGGTTCAAATAATTAGCGACGGACACCATCTACATCCGAGTATAGTAAATTTGGTTTACCGGTTAGTCGGTGCCGATAGATGTATTTGTATTACCGACGGTATGCACGGTATAGGTTTGCCGGATGGAATTTACACCTATAACGGAAAGAAGTACGAATCCAAAGAGGGCGCAGCGAAATACCCGGATGGTACTCTTATTGGTTCTACAATGAGCCTTGGAAATATTGCATTTCAATTTATGAAATTTACCGGTTGTTCATTGGAAAAAGCAATTGATTCCGTAACAAAAAACCCTGCTAAGCTTTTGGGAATTTACGATAAGAAAGGTTCAATCGATTTGGGCAAAGATGCCGATATAGTTTTTTTGAATGAAGATCATTCTGTCTTTATGACTATTGTAAATGGGGAAGTAGTGTATCAAGAGTGAGGTTCTTTAGATAACTCGGTAAGTTACCAATGCAAGCAATGAAGCGCTGATTAAACGGATTTTGCCGATTAACACCTATAATAAAAATAATTAGTAAAAATTCATATCATTTTAAATTAAGATTGATTGCTAAAAACTTTACCTCGCCAAGCTTGAACTTGAATTTATACCAAAACATGAACTTATACTCGAACTTAAATTTTTAACTTTGTCTCGCTGAGGTATATGAAAAATTTTAATAAATTTATTATTCTTCGGAACTTTATTTAAATTGTATTCGTCTAAAAAATTTATTTTAATACGAAATATTTAATTAATTATATTTATAGTTCGTATCACAAAGTCATAAAAAATATTTAATTAATTTGCTAAACAATTCTAATTAATATCAAACTGCTTAAAACAAAATATGAGCATTGTAGTAGAAAACCTCACCAAAAAATACGGCCCGCAAAATGCAGTAGATAATATTTCTTTTCAGGTTAATACGGGAGAGATATTAGGCTTTCTGGGTCCTAACGGCGCCGGTAAAACAACAACAATGAAAATTATCACCTGCTTTATGGCTCCTTCCGAGGGTGATGTGCGGGTGGAAAATTTTTCAATTCATTCCAGCCCGGAAGACATTAAGAAAAAAATCGGATACCTGCCGGAGAACAATCCGCTTTATCTTGATATGCATGTAATTGAGTATCTTGAATTTGCCGGTGAATTGATGGGCATATCAAAGAGTAATATCCAGAACAAAATTGTAGAGATGGTTAATGTATGCGGTTTGAATGCGGAGAAGCATAAAAAAATAGGTGAACTTTCCAAAGGCTACAGGCAAAGAGTTGGGCTTGCACAGGCTATGATTCATGATCCCGAAATTTTAATTTTGGATGAACCTACTACGGGTCTGGATCCGAATCAAATTATTGAAATACGAAAACTAATAAGGCATCTAGGTAAAGAAAAAACAGTAATTCTTAGTACACACATTTTACCGGAAGTTGAAGCAACCTGCGATAGAATTTTGATAATTAACAAAGGTAAAATTGTAGCAGACGGAACACCTACAACTTTACGAAAGCAGGCTCAGGGTAATGAAATGCTTCGTATACATGTTGAAGAAGCGGGAAATAAAGACGGAGTTATTTCGTCTCTGCAATCTTTAAGTTCCGTTAATATGGTTGATCCCGTAGGTGATGAAGATGGAGCTTTCCTCATTCAGAGTAAACCGGGGAATTCCTCCAGACGTTCCATATTCCAATTATGTGTACAAAAAAATTGGGTTTTAACGGAAATGACTCCTATTGAAACCAAACTTGAAGATATATTTAGAGAACTAACAACCAATTAAATGATATGAATAAAATATGGATTATAGCTGTTAGAGAATTGAAATCATTTTTCGACTCGTTAACTGCTTACATTTTGATAGTAGTATTTTTAGCCTTAAGCGGATTTTTTACATGGCTTTTCGGCTCGGATATATTTTTCATCGGACAGGCTACGTTGCAGCCTTTCTTTTCGGTTGCATACTGGACTTTATTTTTCTTTATTCCCGCACTTACAATGCGTATGCTTGCTGAAGAAAATAAAACCGGTACAATTGAACTTCTGCTTACCAAAGCTGTAACTGATTGGCAGGTTATACTGGGTAAGTTTTTAGCTTGCTTAATGTTAATTGCAATTGCGCTGGCTTTAACGCTGCCTTATTACATCAGTGTTTGGGCAATGGGACCAATTGACCATGGTGCTGTTTGGTGCGGATACCTTGGATTAATTTTAATGAGCATGACTTATATCAGTATCGGTTTATTTGCAAGCAGTATTTCCAGCAACCAGATTGTTGCATTTCTCCTTTCCCTCTTTATAGGTGTTTTTTTCCTTATTATTTTCAATATTCTATCCGGCAGCTTTACGGGAATAATCGGAGAAATATTGAGCTACCTGAGTCTTTCAACTCATTTCGATTCGATTTCTAGAGGAGTTGTTGATTCCAGGGATGTTATTTTCTTTTTAAGTATTTCTTTATTCGGATTAGTGCTTGCCGAATCATCACTTTCTAAACGAAATATTGCAGAATAAAAATTATGTTAACAAAGAAAAAAATCTTAACTTCATTATTATTGTTATTAGGCATTCTCCTTTTGTTGAATATTGCTGCCAACCGTTTTTTTGTAAGGTTAGATTTTACACAGGGTCATCAATTTACGTTAAGCAAAGCAACAAAAGATATTTTAAATAAACTGGATGCCCCGGTAACCGTTACCGCATATTTTTCCCAAAATCTTCCTCCTAATATAGCACAGGTTAAAAATGATTTTCGCGATATGCTTGTTGAATACAGCGATGCATCCGGCGGTAAGGTTCAATATGAATTTAAAAATCCTAATAAAGATCGTGAAAGTGAAATTCAAGCGCAGGAAGCCGGGATTCAGCCTATTGTTATTAATGTGCGGGAACGGGATCAAATGAAACAGCAAAGAGCATACTTGGGCGCAGTGCTTCAGTACAAAGACAGAACCGAAAAGATTCCGTTTATTCAACCCGGCTCTCCGATGGAGTACACTCTTTCTTCTACAATAAAAAAGTTGTCTATTACGCATAAACCGGAAATTGCTTTTCTGCAGGGAAACGGTGAGCCTCCTTTATCGGACATGCAGCAGCTGGAAGAACAGCTTTCAATTTTATATGATGTACGTACTGTAAAGTTTAACGATTCAACCGGAACTATTCCCGACCGGTATAAAACACTTGTTATAATTGCACCGACTGATACCATTTCGGATTCGCATCTGCAGCAGCTTAATAAATTTCTATCCCGGGGCGGTAGAATTTTAATTGCAATTAACAGGGTTAAGGGAAATTTATCAAGAGCTATGGGTTCCAGTCAATATACCGGTTTAAGTACATGGCTTCAGAAGAAGGGTATTACTGTTGAGAACGGTTTTGTTGTTGATGCAAATTGCGGTAACATTATGGTTCGCCAGCAGCAGGGAATGTTTGTAATGAATACGCCTGTTCAATTTCCGTACCTTCCTGTAATTACAAACTTTGCGAACCATCCTATTACAAAAGGTATCGAATCCGTAATGATGCCGTTTTGCAGCCCGATAAAATATTCTTCTGCAGATAGTTCTTTGCACTTTGTTACTCTAGCAACCACGTCAAGTAAATCCGGTATACAAAAACCTCCCGTATATTTTAATGTTACAAAACAATGGAATGCCGGAGATTTTCCGGTTTCAAAATTACCTGTTGCTGTTGCCGTAAGCGGTAAGTTTGACGGGAATACCTATTCAAAAATGGTTGTTTTTGGAAGCGGAAATTTTGCCGTTAACGGTTCCGGGAATAATAAACAAAGGCTTAGCCAGGACAATGTTAGTTTAATGGCAAATGCAATTGACTGGCTTTCCGATGATACCGGACTTATTGCATTAAGAACCAAAGGCATAAGATCCAGACCGTTAAAAGCTGATCTTTCCAGCGGAACAAAAGCCTTGATTAAGTACGGTAACTTTTTACTTCCCTTAATTTTAATTATCGGCTTTGGAATTGTACGCTATCAATTTAGAAGAAAACTAAGAAATAAATGGATGAACGAAACTTATGGTTAACAAGCTTTCTAATAAAACCTTAATTATTGTTTTTGTCGTTCTGCTTGCCATTGTTGTAATCTTTATGATTCACGATTCAGAGCAGGGTGAAAGATCATTCAGAAGTACACTTGTAAATATTGATACCGCTAAGGTAACTTCAATTGATATTTATCCAACCGCAACCAAACATAAAGTTGTTAGAATTTTTAAAAACGGTAAAGAATGGAAAGTAACTCTTGCAGATAAAAAGAACGCACTTGTTCCGGGTTCTAAAATGCAGGAAATGTTTATACAGCTTTTATCTTTCAAACCTATTGGTGTAGCTGCTCAAAAAAGAGATAAATGGCATGAGTTCCAGGTAGACTCTACAGGTACAAGAATTAAAGTTTACGAGGGGAGTAATAAAGCTCTTGATATGACGATTGGTAAATTTACATACCATCAGCCTAGAAGCATGGCAACTTATGTTAGGGTTGCCGGCGACAATAATGTTTATGAAGTTACGGGTTTTATGAGCTACGAATTTAATCATAATGCTAATTATTATAGAGACGACCGGGTTATTAGTGATAATCCAGCTAATTGGAACAAGCTATCATTTACTTATCCGGCAGACAGTTCCTTTCAGTTGGTAAAAGTTAAAAACAAATGGGAAATAAACGGCAAGCAGGCTGACTCGGCAAATGTGGCAAAATACTTTAATTCAATTTCTCACATTACGGATCCCAATTTTATAGATAATCCCGGTAGCAGTCTTTTAAGCAAATCTAAATATACTCTTACAATTCAAACTTCATCTTTAGGAGCAATTACGGTTTCTGCATTTGAAGATACTTCAGCGATTGCAATTAATTCCACTCAATTTCCAAACACTTACTTTGACGGAAAAAAGGCAGATTTCTGGAAAAGGATTTATGTCGGTAAAGAGAAATTGTTTAAAAATAAAAAGAAAAAGAAGTAAAGAGTTTTTCTTGCAATTTATTTTTTAACCATATAAGTTAGAAACGGAAGATAAATTAATTAATCTTTTATTATTTATTAATTAAATGGTAAAGATATGCCTGCCAAAAAAAATTCTTCACTCGATTATGTTACAAAGGAGATACTAAAGAAAGAGATCAACCGACTTGGAAAACAAATAAAAGCGGTTGACGAAAAAATAGATACAGTGGGAAGCCGTCTTGACGAAAAAATAGATGAAGTGGAAAAACGTCTGGATGAAAAGATAGACAAAGTGGAAAAACGACTTGATAATAAGATAGATGGGGTAGAAAATCGCTTAAATAAAAAAATCGATGGGGTAGAGAAACGTCTAGATTCCAAAATCGATATAGCATTTCAATCCATGAAAGACTACACAGACAGCCGGTTTAATCAATTAGATAATAAAATGGACACTATGCAGCAAACAATAATTCAGAAGCTTGATATATCTGTTAAAGGGCTTGTGGATTTGATTGAACGAACAACCGGTAGTCAGTTTGAGTTAAAAGAACAAGTAGAAGACCATGAACATCGAATAACTAAGCTTGAGCAGCACCAAGTATCTAATTAAATTATATAATCATTTATTCTAATCTTAAACATACTCTTTCGGAGGCTAATCTCCTCCAAATAAGGATAAACCCTAACTCAAGCCTTAGACTGAGAACATAAAATTAATCTTGAACTTTTCATAAGAATATCTTGCAAATAATATTATTTCACTCTTATGTTTAAATCAATTCTATTTAAATTATTGAATTTATAAATTCAAATTAAGGATTGCTGCATGAAATATTTTACTTTTCTAATTCTTTTTCTATTAATGATAGGGAGCATATCAATTGAAGCGGGAAATATTAAAGGAAATAACAACGATAAAGATTCAATTAATTCTTCGACATTTAACGGCTTAAAGCTTAGAAGCATAGGGCCTGCGGTTACTTCCGGTCGGGTTACGGATTTTGCCGTTAATCCTAAAGATCCAGGCGAATATTATGTTGCAACGGCTTCCGGAGGCGTTTGGAAGACTACCAATAACGGCACCAGCTGGGAACCGGTCTTTGATAAAGAAGGATCATATTCGATTGGCTGTGTTGCGATGGATCCGAATAATCATTTTGTTATTTGGGTAGGCACAGGTGAAAACAACAGCCAGCGTAGTGTTTCTTACGGCGACGGTGTTTACCGTTCAAGCGACGGCGGAATGACATGGAAAAATATGGGATTAAAATCTTCGCAGCATATAGGGAAAATTATTATTGATCCTAAGAACTCTAACATTGTTTATGTTGCTGCTCAAGGCCCTTTGTGGGATGCAGGCGGCGACAGAAGCCTTTATAAAACTACAGACGCCGGAAAAACCTGGGAGGCTGTTTTAACTATTAATAAGTATACCGGTGTTAATGACGTTGTGATGGATCCGCGAAACCCAAATGTTTTATATGCATCTTCGTACCAGCGTGAAAGACATGTTTATACATTGATTGACGGGGGACCGGGCTCTGCTATTTATAAATCTACCGACGCAGGGAAAACATGGGAGAAACTGAAACAAGGCCTGCCAACGGTTGATATGGGAAGAATCGGCCTGGCAATTTCGCCTGTGAACCCGGATGTTATTTATGCAATAATAGAAGCCGCTGATAGTAAAGGAGGAGTATTTAGATCAACAGACAGAGGTGCATCATGGGAAAAGAGAAGCGATTATATGACAACAAGCCCTCAGTATTATAATGAACTTGTATGCGATCCTAAAGACGTTGACCGTGTTTATGCTATGGATACGTGGCTTCATGTTTCCGATGATGGCGGAAAAACTTTTCTTCCCTTAGGCGAAAAATACAAACATGTAGATAATCATGCGATGTGGATAAATCCTAAGAATCCGGATTACTATTTAGTAGGGTGCGACGGCGGGGTTTACGAAAGCTATGACAGAGGTAAAAACTGGAACTTCAAAAGCAACCTGCCCATAACTCAATTTTATAATGTTGCGGTCGATAATAGTAAACCGTTCTTCTACGTCTACGGCGGTACACAGGACAATAACAGCGTTGGGGGTCCTTCGCAGACAATCAGCGCATCGGGCATTGTTAATTCCGATTGGTTTATTACAACGGGAGGCGACGGATTTGTTTCAAGAGTAGACCCGGTAAATCCCGATATTATTTATGCTGAATCTCAATACGGCGGCCTGGTAAGATATGACAGGAAGAGTGGAGAACAAATGGGAATTCAACCGCAGCCCGGGTTGAAAGAACCTCCTTTAAGATGGAACTGGGATTCACCTTTAATTATTAGTCCTTTCTCCCATAAAACTCTTTATTTTGGTGCGAATAAATTATTTAAAAGTACAAATATGGGAAACTCATGGAAAGAAATAAGCGGAGATTTAACAAGGCATATTGATAGGAACAAACTGCGCGTTATGGGAAAAATTTGGAGTGTTGATGCTGTTGAAAAAAATGCCTCAACTTCTTTTTATGGATCTATTGTTTCTTTAGCGGAATCGCCTGTTAAGCAGGGATTACTTTATGCCGGTACGGATGACGGTTTGATAGACGTCTCCGCAGACGACGGTAAAACCTGGAAGAAGATAGATTCCTTTCCAGGCATTCCGGATACAACCTATGTAAGTTATATAACTGCTTCGCAGTTTAATGCAGGCACTGTTTATGCTGCATTTGATAATCATAAACGGGGAGATTTTAAGCCGTACATATTAAAAAGTACGGATGAAGGCAATTCCTGGAAATCGATTAGCAGCAATCTGCCTAAAAACGGTTATGTTCATGTAATAAAGGAAGATTTTAAAGATCCAAATTTACTTTTTGCAGGTACCGAGTTCGGATTATTTTTTACGACTGACGGCGGCAGTAAATGGATTCAGTTAAAAGGTAATATGCCAACAATTGCAGTTAGAGATATAGCTATTCAAAAAAGAGAAAATGATCTTGCACTAGCTACTTTCGGAAGAGGGTTTTATATCCTTGATAATTATTCTCCGTTAAGAAATGCCGGTTCGGAAAATCTTAAGAAGGATGCAATACTATTCCCTGTTAAAGATGCCTTAATGTATATTCAGTCGGAACCTTTGGGAGGGCACGGCAAAGGTGCTCAGGGAGAGTCTTATTTTACTGCTCCTAATCCTCCGTTTGGTGCAACATTTACTTATTATTTAAAGAAAACCATAAAAACTAAAAAAGAAATACGGCAGGAAAATGAAAGGAAACTTGAAAAAGAAGGGAAGCCTGTTCCTTATCCATCGGATAATGAATTGCGGGCAGAAGACCTGGAGCCAATGCCGTATTTACTTTTCAAAATTTATGATGAAAGCGGAAATGAAGTGAGAGAATTGAAAACACCTGCAGCTGCGGGAATAAATAGAGTTACCTGGAATTTGAGATACCCTTCTCCTAACCCTGTTTCGTTAAAATCCGGAGACGGCAGCGAAGAATACGGTCAAACCAGCAGTGGTATGCTTGCATCACCGGGAACTTATAAAGTATCGATGTTTAAAAATGTTGATGGTGTTGAAACACAAATAGCCGGGCCGGTTACATTTAAGGCTGAAGTTTTAGCATTAAATACACTACCTGCTGTGAACCGGGATTCTTTAGTTGAATTTCAAAAAAAGGTTGCAAGTTTAAGCAGGGCAGTGCTTGGTTCCGTTGATGCCGCAAAAGATTTATCCGAAAGAATTAAATATATCAAGAAGGCATTATTGAATACCCCAAAGGCTTCAGCAAATCTTTTAACGGATGCCGATTCAATTGAAACAAAGGTAAATAACATTTTAGAAAAACTTACCGGCAACCAGAGCTTGATAAACAGAAATATTAATACTCCGCCTTCCATTGCAGACCGCATTCAGCAAATAATATATGATGAATGGCTGTCTACTTCTTCTCCCACACAAACACAAAAAGACGGGTACAAAATTGCAGGAGAAGAATTTATCCCGGTTCAAACTGAATTAAGACAAATAATAAACGTAGACATGAAAAATTTACAAAAGAAGTTGGAAGCTGCCGGTGCGCCTTACACACCGGGTACAGTACCGGATTGGGAAAATAAGTAACGATAATCCGTTAACCATTACCTTTTAACAATTCGCTATTTGTTTTTTAAGTAAAATTTTGTAGGTTAATTTTAATGTCATATACTAATATCGGTAGTCTAGGGTAAATTTTATAATCCAATAAAAACAGCATCCCGGAGGAATTATGGGCGCCTTACTTTTAATGGTTTTAACCTTTGTTGGTTATTTAATAATGTACAGAGTCTATGGCAAGTTCATTAGTAAAACAATTTTTAAAATCAATAAAAAGGCAAAAGCTCCTTCGGAAGAATTCCAGGACGGAGTAGATTTTGTACCAACTAAAAAAGAAGTAATATTCGGACATCATTTTGCTTCCATTGCCGGTACAGGACCAATTGTAGGCCCTGCAATAGCCATCATCTGGGGATGGCTGCCTGCGGTAATTTGGGTTTTTTTCGGCAGCCTTTTTATAGGAGCCATTCATGACTTTGGCTCGCTTGTAATTTCAATGAGAAATAAAGGGCAATCAATCTCGGAGTTTACCGCTAAATATGTTAATCCGCGTACTAAGATTTTTTTCTTCATAATAATTTTTCTTGAATTGTGGATAGTGATTTCCATTTTTGGTTTGGTAATAGCTGTTATTTTTAATATGTATCCCGGTTCCGTATTTCCGGTTTGGGTACAAATACCATTGTCAATGTATTTGGGAGTCCTTGTTTATAAGAAAGGAAAAAATCTTACCCTTTGGTCTATAATTGCCGTTATAACTATGTATGCCACAATTGTCATCGGTTACTATTTACCTATAAAAATGCCTGTGGTTCTAGGTATGCCCGCTACCGGTGTTTGGACGGTTCTTCTTCTTATTTATTGTTTTATTGCATCTGTTCTACCGGTTACAATGCTGCTTCAACCGCGTGATTATATAAATGCATATCAGTTGACAATTGCTATGGCCTTATTAATCCTGGGCGTAATATTTAGTTCTATTTTCGGCGGGATGCATCTTGTTGCGCCTGCAGTTCAGGCGGCGCCTGCCAAGGCACCTCCGTTATGGCCTTTCCTTTTTATTACAATTGCATGCGGAGCTATTTCCGGTTTCCATTCTCTGGTATCTTCCGGCACTTCGTCTAAACAGATTAAAAATGAAGGCGACTCGCTTTTTGTAGGTATGGGAAGCATGTTAACGGAAGGTATGCTTGCTACGCTTGTAATTATTGCCGTAGCCGCAGGTATTGGTCTAGGATATACAAATCCTGCCGGACAAACACTTGTAGGAACAAGTGCATGGGCAGCACATTATTCTTCCTGGACAGCAGCACAGGGACTTACATCTAAAATAGCTGCGTTTGTAGACGGTGCCGCCAACATGATTAGCTTTATTGGTATACCTAAAGGAATAGCAATAGGAATTATGGGAGTATTTGTTGCTTCCTTTGCAGGAACTACGCTGGATACTGCAGCACGTATTCAAAGATACGTAATAAGTGAACTTGGTATGGATTTGAAAATAAGTGTGTTTAAAAACCGGTATTTTTCTACCACAGTTGTTATTCTTACTGCCCTTGTACTTGCTTTTGTAAGCGGGGCAGACGGTGCCGGCGCTTTAAAATTGTGGCCGCTTTTCGGGGCTGTTAATCAAACCCTTGCAGCTCTTGCACTTGTTATTGTTACAATTTATTTAAAATCCCGCAGCGGTTTGAAATGGGTTGCCACCGGTATTCCTGCAGTGTTTATGACTGTTATGACTCTTTGGGCAGCCATTATGAATCAAATAGACTACAGCAACGCAAGCAACATTCTTTTACAGGTTATTAATGTTGTAATTATTGTTCTCGTCGCTTTAATTGTTATTGAAGGCTTTGTTGCTTTTCTTAAAACAACGGAACAAAAAGAAGATCCGATTTCCGTGGAAGCCTAAAATATTTGCATATAAGTACGGTCTCTTAAAGTTCGTACCGGTAACTAAGTATTTTACAATATTAGTAAGTTCCCTTACCAAACACCAGTGCTTGGAGTGTTGTAATGCTGAGTTCCTTCATAGCGAAATCTAAGGAATTGTCTCTTTGATTCTACATTCAATTGTTCTAATGTTCTTCATTCTTCATTTAATCTAAACAATTGAAGGAGGAACGTTTGAATTAGGAACAGTCTAAGTGATAATTTCTTAGAACGATAAGTATAGGAATTAAATACTCCATTATTCCTTAAATCTGCCTATGTGAGATAAGTAATTCAAATTATTAAAACATCATGTAAAATTTTTAAGCAGACTATATACGGAAGAAATATTTTACAGACAAAATTATTTTTACGGACCTTAACTCAAAAATAATCTCCACTAATTTCTACCCTTTCCAAAATTAAAAATTGTAATATGCATTACGGCATTTAACCTAATAATTTTTTAAAATAATTAAGATTTGTAATTATGACGGAAAGGAGTTGAATGATGACAAGAGTAATTAAAAAAGAGCATATTGAAAAGGCATATTCTTACAAAGGTTTTAGAAAACTTATAGATGAATTGCTAACTGAGGGTAAATCTACAAGCGGCAACGATTCTGAAATGCCACTAACCGAATTTACAAAATTGAATATTCAAAGAATGAGCCGTATAGATAAAACCGTTGAATTAAACAGGGAACTTTTTAACGAACTTAAAAATCTTAATGTAAGGTGGTACTGGGTTGTGCTGGCGGAAGGCTGGTGCGGAGATGTTTCTCAAAACCTTCCCGTAATCAATAAGATGGCAAATGCTTCGGATAATATAAAGCTTAAAATTCTTTTACGGGATCAAAATTTGGATGTAATGGATAAATACCTAACCGGCAGCAGCAGATCGATTCCTAAATTAATTTGTTTGGAACAGGAAACATTAAAAGAACTGGGAACGTGGGGACCGCGTCCCGGTGTTTTACAGAATTGGGTTATGGAAATGAAGGACAAAAAGGATCCCGGTATGACAAAGAAAGAATGGATTGAGCAAATTCATGAGAAAATGCATAAGTGGTATGCTGACGATAACTCGCAAACAATCCAAAACGAGTTCTTGTCTTTATTAAAAGAATGGAGGCAAGCAGGCAAAGCCGTAAAAAGCGGTAAATAAATTTTCATTAGAATTATTGAGATGCGGGTAACACAACTAGAAATTGTAATTTCCTATTTTAAGTATGTTATCCGTTTTTCTTTTATCCCTGGTAAATATAATAATTTAATTATTGTTGTTATGGGCAACGATCCTATTCTTAATCTTTATCTTACTCTTATTTATTATAAATAGATTAAGACTAAGAGCAAGATTACGATTAAAAATTTATTGGGTAATTAATGTTAATAACCTATGAAGTATAAACCTTTATTCTTTTTCATTATTATTTTTTCGGTCTTTATTATTAAAAAGATATATGCCGGTCCGCCTTTTAGAACCGATGATCCTATTCCTGTTCCTTATTTACACGGAGAGCTTTATCTGTTTTCAACAGGAGTATTTGACGGCACCGGCGCAAGCGGTATTGGGCCGGCAGTTGAATTTAATTACGGAATTTTTCCAAACATGCAATTCCACATTATAACTCCCTTAGCCTTTTATTCACCTAAAAATGGAACAGCATATTCAGGATACGGGGATACGGAAGTTGGAGCTAAATTCCGGTTTGTTGAGCAAACTAATATTTTGCCCGACATTGCTGTATTCCCGCTTGTTGAAATTCCCACCGGCAATGCTGACAAAGGTTTGGGTAACGGCAAAGCTCAAATTTATTTACCAATCTGGCTGCAAAAAGATTTCGGCAAATGGACTGTTTACGGAGGGGGAGGTTATTGGATTAATCCCGGTAACGGTAATAAGAACTGGGAATTTTCCGGTATACTGGTTCAATATAATTTTACCAATAGTTTTTTCCTTGGCGCCGAATTATTCCATCAAACTCCCTCGTCAATTTATACACCCGATGATACGGGACTGCATTTCGGAGGTGGAATCCCCGTGGTTAAAAATTATCAGATACTTTTTTCTGCGGATCTAGGTAACGGAATTACTTCCTATAAACACTTTTCATATTATTTAGGTCTATATCATACCTTCTAAACTTAAAAATACTTTTGTAACAATTTAAAAAATATATAACTTTCCGTCATCAATTTTGTTTTACGGGCTGTAACATTGAGCCTGGGTTAATTATTTTCCTTGTTATAATAAAAATATAGGGAGCCTTTCATGAAAAAATTCTTTCCGTTTCTTTTATTTATTGCGGCAGGTATGCTGCTATTCTTTTCTTGTTCTAAAGAAAACGTAAAAAGCGAATTTACTTTTACTCCTCAAAAACCCGTTCCGGGTGGTGAAATAACCGTAACATTTAATGCAGATAGTACCAAACTAGCCGGGGCTGATTCGATAGATATGGTAGTTTATCTTTATAGTATAGATCCCGATAACGCAATCGGTGTAAAGATGCAGAAACAAAACGGCATTTGGACGGGGAAATTTAATACTTCCGATACTACCCGGGGAGCTTTAATTAAATTTGTTGATGCCTCAACAGAAGGCGAAGACAATGAAGTTATTGCCAACAACAAGAATAAAGGATTTGTTATTCATCTTTATAGTAAAAACGGAGATATGGTTCCGGGAAGCATGGCAGGTTTGGCTTCCGCTGTTTCTGGGTGGGCAGTATATTATTTAAGAGTTGATAAAAATGAAAAGCTTGCCGATGAATATTATAAAGATGATTTTATGAAGAATCCCGGAATTAAAAATGATTACTTAACTGATTACCTATCACTTGAAACATCTTTGCATAAAGATAAACAGGATTCAATTATAAATGCGGAGTTAGCTCCTATCGAAGCGAAAAAGAATAAAACGGAGAAAGAATTAACATTACTTGTCAATTGGTTGGGCAGGACAAAAAATGTTGATAAAGAAAATCAATACAAAGAAATTTTATTAAAAAAATATCCCGGCTCTAACTTTGCGCAAATGCAAAAGTATGAAGAAATTTATAAAGAAAAAGATATAAACAAACAATTAAAGGAAACAGAAAGTTTTCAAAAAGATTTTCCCAACAGCAGGTACCTGCAGTATCTTTATATAATTATGGTTAATAAATACAACAAGGAAAAAGATTATAGCAAAGCAAAAGACATGCTGCTAAGCCATAAAGATAAAATTGATCCGTATTATTTTTACAAAACCGTCAGCACAATGGTAAACGGTAATGCAAATCTTAACAATACATTAGAGTTAGCTAGCACCGGAGTTGAAAGGGCGCAGGCTGAAGTGAATCATCCTTCAAATAAGAAGTCTGCTTTCTTAACTGAAAAAAGTTGGATGGAGGATAGGGAATATACACTAGCCATGAATCTTTACGGCGAAGCTATGGTTCTAAACAAATTAAATAAGAATAAAGATGCAGAGACTTTACTGGCTAGGGCACTTAAATTTTCCAAAGGCGAAGAAGACGGGATGAATGAATTGTACTCAAAAGTTCTAATAGCAAATTCGGAATATGAAGAGGCGTTAAATAAAATCGAATACTTTATAAAGTCCGGTAAAAGCACTAAAGCTATGGATGGTCTTTTAAAGGAAGCTTACGTTAAGAAAAACGGAAGTGATGCGGGATTTGATAAATTGCTGAACAGCTTCAATAGTAAAGCAGATGAAAAATTAGCCGGGCAAATAAAATCTCAAATGCTGAATGAGCCTGCTCCGGATTTTACTTTAACGAATCTCAAAGGGCAAAAAGTTAGCTTAAAAGATTTGAAAGGGAAGATAGTTGTTGTAGATTTTTGGGCTACATGGTGCGGGCCCTGCGTTTCATCATTTCCTGCAATGGAAACTGTAATTAAAAAATTCTCTGGGGAACCTAATGTTAAGTTCCTTTTTGTAAATACCTGGGAAAATGTAAAGGATAAAAAAGAAAATGCGGAAAAATTTATCGAGAAGAATAAATACCCTTTTGAAGTACTACTGGATACGGAAAATAAGGTAGTTGGAGAATATCATGTCGCCGGTATTCCTACAAAATTCTTTATAGACAAAAACGGAAATATAAGATTTAAGAGTGTAGGCTATTCCGGTAACGATGATCAAATGGTTAAAGAAATTTCTACGGTTATTGCTATGCTGAATAAGAGTTAGATTTTGAGGTAACAAGAACGGAGTTCACATATATAAACCAGAAAAGATGGGGCTTTAGTTATGCACAATTTATGATAGCAAGAGATGGCATCTTTTATAGATTAATAAATACTTATCTTTTGAAAGAAATAGAACTTTTACCGGGATCTTTTTAAAAGGAAAAGATGCCATCTCTATTTTTGCGTAAGTTCAGTTATTTAGCCTGCTTAACTTTACCAAGTACTCGTTTAGCTGTTTCCGCAATATTTTCGGGACTAAAACCGTACTTCTCCATAATAATACCAACCGGAGCAGATGAACCGAATTTTTCCACACTTACTGCTTCGCCGTAGTCACCAATATATTTGTACCATCCTTGTTTAACCCCTGCCTCAACAGAAATACGTGCTTTAACTTCGGGTGGTATTACGGAGTTTCGGTATTCAGCCGGCTGCTTCTCGAACAATTCCCAGCTAGGAAAACTTACTACTCTAACTTTGTTCCCTTCGGTTTCAAGTTTACCGGCAGCAGTTAAGGATATACTTACTTCCGAGCCGGTTGCAAGAATAATCAAATCCGGAGTGCCGCTGCAATCTTTTAAAATGTATGCACCTTTGGCAAGATTCTTTGCAGAAGGATATTTCTTCTGATCCAAAACAGGTAAGCCCTGTCTGGTTAACATAAGTGCAACCGGACCGCCTTTATGTTCAAGAGCTTCCTTCCAGGCATAAACAGTTTCATTAGCATCTGCAGGGCGAATAACAACAACACCGGGAATTGCTCTTAAAGAAGAAATATGTTCTACGGGCTGATGAGTCGGCCCGTCTTCGCCAAGGCCTATACTATCATGGGTAAAAACAAAAATAGGCTTAACCCTGGAAAGGGAAGCAAGTCGTATTGCAGGCCGCAGGTAATCGGAAAATATTAGGAAAGTTCCGCCGTAAGGAATTACTCCGCCGTAAATTGCCATTCCGTTAAGAATTCCGGCCATTCCGTGTTCGCGAATTCCAAAGTGAAAATTTCTTCCGTCCCTATTTTCTGCAGAAAAGTTTTTAAATTCTTTTAAATAAGTATTATTGGAAGGTTCGAGATCTGCCGAGCCGCCGATTAAGGTTGGAAGTGATGAAGCAATAGCATTTAGTACTTTACCGCTTGCGGCTCTCGTTGCAACCTTCTTACCGTCATCTTCAAAGGATGGTAGTTTTGATTTCCATTCTTCGCCGAAATTT
Source organism: Ignavibacteriaceae bacterium (assembly GCA_046704255.1). Lineage (GTDB taxonomy): Bacteria > Bacteroidota > Ignavibacteria > Ignavibacteriales > Ignavibacteriaceae > FEN-1297. Next base: position 64,854 of record JBJKSH010000106.1, read on the forward strand.
CCATTCATTACTTCTTTAAATAATTCTGCATCGGCAGGGTATTTTTCTTCATACTTTGCAAAAAGTTTATTCCAGCCGTCCTCTTCTTCTTTACCCTTTGATCCAACGGTTTTGAAGTAATTCGAAACTTCGCCGGGAATTAAAAAGTCGGGTTCCAAAGGCCATCCCAGATTTTCTTTTGTTAATTTAACTTCTTCAGGGCCTAGAGGAGAACCATGTGCTTTATTTGTATCTTGTTTGTTCGGGCTGCCGTAACCAATATGTGTATGAGTTATAATTATCGATGGTTTATCGGTTGCATTTTGTGCATTTTTTAGCGCAGTTTCTAATGCATCCAAATCATTTACATCCGCAAGCTCCTGAACATGCCAATGATATCCTTCAAATCTTTTTTGTACAACATCTGAGTATGCAAGTGAAGTCGGGCCGTCAATTGTTATATGATTGTAATCGTAGAAGAAAATTATTTTACCGAGTTTAAGATGCCCGGCAAGTGCGGCAGCTTCGTGAGAAATTCCTTCCATAAGATCGCCGTCGCTGCAAATTCCGTATATAAAATGATCGAGAATTTTTATATCATCTTTGTTAAATTTATTAGCAAGAAATTCCTGGGCAATAGCCATTCCGACTGCATTGCTAAATCCCTGTCCAAGCGGCCCGGTAGTAGTTTCCACACCTTCAGTAAGCCCGTATTCCGGGTGTCCGGGAGTAATGCTTCCCCATTGCCTGAACTGCTTTAACTGATCAAGAGGAATATTATAACCGCAAAGATGAAGTACACCGTATAAAAGCATGCTTCCATGTCCTGCCGAAAGAATAAATCTGTCTCTGTTAAGCCATTTGGGATTTGACGGATTGTGCTTCATATATTTAGTATAAAGAGTAAAAGCAATCGGAGCGCAGCCCATTGGCATTCCCGGGTGCCCCGCATTAGCTTTTTGAACTGCATCAACTGCAAGGAATCTAATTGTATTTATACATTGTTCAACTATATTTTTTTTATCATTAGCCATTATTTAACTCCTTTTTCCTGAAAAGGTTTTTATTTTTATAAATTAGTCCTGCAAATATATTAAAAAGCAGCGGATAATTTTTAGGCAAAAATTAACTTTATGTAAAATTTCACCAATTATATTTTGAGAAAGACTTACTTTGTGAGTTATTTCAAGCCTGGGACAGAGGTTATTTTATTAAGTGTTTATTAAACCCGAGTCTTACTAATTTCTTATAAGCTTTCCAAACATCAGCAGGGATTTCCTGATATATCTGGAATCCTTTTGAAGGGTACTCTTTTATTCTTTGTAAATCTCCAACCATAATATTTATTACTTCATCCAATTTAATATTATCGTTCGGGTATTCGTCAAAATTTATCCGGGGCGAGGTTACCGCAATATTTATTTTTTGCACCGGCCATTGTTTCAAAAAAGTAGCGAAAGTCCTTCTTTCCATATAAGGCTTTTGAACTAAAATTAATTTTGCCGGAGAAATATTTTTTTCTTTAAGGAGATTATAGCTGAACCTGATGTTCTCACCCGTATTTGTAGATTTATTTTCTACTAAAATTTTATCTGCCGGAACGCCTAATTCCAATGCAATGTTTGCAAACTTATCGGCTTCCGGTTCATCCCATAGATCTTTTGTTAAATTACCCAAACCGCCGGAAAATAATAAAAGCGGTGCCAAGCCTTCTAAAAATAATTTTGCACCTCTTACCGCAACACGCAAATCGTGACTTCCAAGTACAATAATACAATCGGATTTTTCCAGGGAATGATTAAGGAGATGATAATTCCAGATTACTTTTGCCGCATCGAAAACATCCGCATCAATTTTCATAATTGGTTTTTAAGATCGTATTGCTTTTAAAAGATCTTCGGTTTTTTCTTTCATTAAATTAACATCATGCCGGCTTTCTACATTTAGTCTTATTATAGGTTCCGTATTTGATAATCTTAAATTGAATCTCCAATTATCGTATTCAACACTTAGTCCGTCCAGGTGATCAATTTTTCCGGTGGAATATATTTCTTCTATTACTTTCAGCTTTTCTGCAGGGTCTTCTATTTTGGAATTTATTTCACCGGAACAGGGATATTCCTTTATCATTTCTTCAACTAATTGGCCTAAAGTTTTATTTTCTTCAGACATTAATTGCATAATTAATAGGAAGGGAATCATGCCGCTGTCTGAATAAGAGTTATCTCTAAAGTAATGATGTGCAGACATTTCGCCTCCGTAAACCGCATTTACTTCGCGCATTTTTTGTTTTATGTATGCATGCCCGCTTACCGAAACTACAGCCTGACCACCGCTATTATTTACAACTTCAACCGTATTCCAGACTAGACGCGGATCGTGCACAATCTTTTCACCCGGATGATTTTTAAGAATTGATTTAGCCAGCAGACCGACAATATAATATCCTTCTACGAAATTTCCTTTTTCATCAAAAAAGAAGCAGCGATCATAATCGCCGTCCCACGCAACACCGAGGTCTGCTTTATGAGAAAGCACCGCATCAATTGTAGCCTGCCGGTTTTCAGGTAAAAGAGGATTAGGTACACCGTTCGGAAATTCAGGATCGGGTTTAAAGAAAACTTTTATCATTTCCACCGGCAGATGTTCTTCCAGTGCATTCAAGGCAGGGCCGGCGCATCCGTTGCCTGCATTAACAACAACTTTTAATGGATTTATTTTATGAGGATTATAAAATTTAGAAAGGTTATTTATAAATCCGCTCATAACATTTTTTCTAAAAATATCGCCCGGCTCGTGTCTTAGCGGCTCCAGGTCGTCATTCAATACCATCTGTTCAACTTTATCCAAACCGGAATTATAACCAACCGGTACGGAACCCTGCCTTACAAATTTCATCCCGTTATATTCGGGAGGATTATGGCTGGCAGTAATCATAATTCCGCCGTCGGCTTCAAGTTCGGGGACCGAATAATAAATCATTTCGGTGCCGCATAATCCTATATCAATAACATCAACGCCACTGGAGGTTAATCCTCTTATCAAGGCGTTTGAAATAGGTTCGGAAGATTTTCGGACGTCGTGCCCTATAACAATTTTTTCGGCATTAATATAGCGGGCAAAAGCAATTCCTACTTTGAACGCCAAATCGGGATTTAATTCGTCCGGAACTTTCCCTCTTATATCGTAAGCTTTAAAGCAGTTTAGTCTATCCATTACTTCTTTACTCCAAATAAATTTAATACAATTGAAAAATTTATCGTAGAATTAATTATGAATTACATTATGCAGCCGTAAGGTGTAATTTTGTAATTATAAAGTTAAAAAAAATTTCGACTGATCCAATTGAAGAAAAACATTAAAGAGAATTATTTTTCAATAGACTTTTTATGAAGAACTATTTACCTTTGTCTAATAAAATTATTAGGGAGAAAGTTATCGTTAATAAATATACTGTTAAGTGGCACTTCGCAAAATGCAACAATTCGAAATGCAATTCTATATTCCTTGTAAATCCGGATGAAAAGCCGGGGGAATTAGGATTTATTTGCCCGGAATGCAGTGCTAAAGCTACTACTTCACATGTAGTACAATGTTCTAGCTGTAAAACTATCTTAAACTTTGTTAGAGCTACACCAAACGAAGAAAAAGTAGTTTTTAGTGTTCCCAAATGTTCGCATTGCGTAGGTACTGTGGAAGATGAGTGGGAAATAGAACCGTTATATCAGCCGGATTCTTACATTTAAGTTTAACTCATCCGAGCTACCTTTAGCGAAAGCTTTAATTAAGTAATTTTAATATTAACCTGTTATTATACGGCACATTTAATAACTTTAGGCGGTGTGGTATATTTTTGCATAATATTATTCAAGGATAATTGAAAAGTCTGCCGGTAAGATGACATTATTTTACAAGAATCTTAGATGTTTTTATGCATCTTTACTCCGGTCCTAATATTTGTTATTTAGAATTGCTGTCTGCAACACATAAAACCTTCCATTAGAAAATTTTTCCAGGATATATTTGCTAAGTTAAATAACTACATATATATTTGTAGCCAAATAACTACGAATTAAATTTATCTATTTCGCAATGAATTTAAGACGAGACATATTTCAAGCTATTGCAGACCCTACCAGACGGGCTATCCTTATATTGCTTGCTACGCAATCCTTAACAGCAGGCGCAATTGCCTCAAACTTTGATACGGCAAGACCGACAGTTTCAAAGCATCTAAAAATACTTATTGAGTGTGAACTGCTTAAACAAGAGCAGAACGGAAGAGAAATTTACTATCACTTAAATCCAAAGAAGTTGAAAGAGATTGCGGACTTTATTGAACCATTCCGTAAAACTTGGGATGAGAGGTTCAACAAATTGGAATCCGTAATGAAAAAATATAAATCTACAGGCAGGCAAGTTTAATAAAACAGAAAGGAACGACATGGAACTAAAAACAAAAGTTAATGCCGAAGACGGAAAGCAAGAGTTGGTGATAATAAGAATTTTTGATTTGCCGTTGAAACTGCTTTTTAAAGCGTACAAAGATGCCAAACTTATTGAACAATGGATGGGGACTAAAGTGTTGAAGCTTGAAAGTAAAAAACACGGAAGCTATAGGTTTGAGACTACCGATGTTAACGGAAATGTAGTGTTTCAAGCAAACGGTGTTATACATGAGTTTGTTCCAGAAAGGAAAATTACACGTACATTTGAAATGGACAATACGCCTCTCGGCGTTCAGCTTGAGTTCTATGAATTCCAAAAGCTTACAGAAAACACAAGCAGACTTACGATGCATGTAATATATGAATCGGTTGCACAACGGGACCAGGTGCTTAAAATGCCCTTTGTTCAGGGCTTAAACATGGCTCATGACCGCTTAGAGGATATCGTTAAGAAGTTAATAAGTTAACCTTAAAAGAATAATTCAATCAAATAGCTTTAAGGAAAAAACATGACGGATTTTATTTTAATCTTTAGACGGGATATTCAGGATTTTAAAAGAGGCTATTAAGAAGCTTTCCCTAGGACAGACCCTGACATCTGGAAAAGTGATAAAAAATTCAAACAAGAAAAATTAAAAGAAAAGATGTCCAATTTCTAAATTCTTAATCATCATTAGAAAGAAATACTTTAAGGATAAAATGCTATGAGCGAATTTGTATTGTTATTCAGGCAGCCCGGCTTTTATTACAATAATGCTACACCAAAAGAGCTGCAAGCGCTTTCTAAGAAATGGTATGACTGGTGGAAAAATATTGAAAGCCGGGGAAAATTAGTCAGCAGAGGTCCACGGCTTGCCAATGAAGGAAAAGTTGTAAAATCCGGCGGTATAATTACGGATGGACCCTTTGTGGAAATAAGGGAAATATTAGGAAGCTTCATAATTGTAAGAACCGAAAGTCTGGATGATGCGGTAACATTAGCTCATGGATGCCCGGCACTTGATCAAGGCGGAAGCGTTGAAATTAGACAGGCGTACCGGTAATTCAAATTGTATTGCAGTTAACAGGTACTATAGAATATTTATTAATGGCACTTTATTAATATAATCTTTAATTATAAATTGATTTTAGTAGTGTTTTCATCTTTTAATGAAGGTTACAGTGAAAGAATTTGTTTTATTATTCAGACAACCCAGCTTTGATTACAGTAATGCATCACCAAAAGAAATGCAGGAACTTTCTAAAAGATGGTATACCTGGTGGAAAAATATTGATAAACAGGGAAAATTATCGAGCAGAGGTCCCAGGCTTTCAAATGAAGGAAAGGTTCTTAAACCGGGCGGTGTAATTATAGATGGACCATTTGTAGAAATCAGGGAAATACTTGGAAGTTTTATCGTTGTTAAAGCTGATAACCTGGATGATGCCGTAATGTTGGCAAACGGTTGCCCTGCACTTGAACAAGGCGGAAGTGTAGAGGTTAGGCCTGTTTATTAGCTATTGAATTTGAAGGTTTGCTTTAACTTATGGAAAACGAATATTTAAAACATTTATTCCAGGCGGAATTTTCTAAAATGGTTGCCGTAATAAGTAAGCGGTTCGGATTAAACCACATTGAATTAGCTGAAGATATCGTAAGTGAAACCTTCTTTCTTGCGGCAGAAACATGGGGCATAAAAGGAATTCCGGAAAACCCGGCAGCATGGCTTTACACAGTAGCTAAAAATAAAACACTCTATCATTTTAGAAGAAATAAAATTTATGAGAAGAAAATAATTCCTGAATTAATTTCCAGGCAGGAAGAAAATCATGGAATATCTGAATCGACCGCTTTGTGGGAAGAACTGGATTTCTCGATTCAAAATATAAAAGACAGCCAGTTACAAATGATGTTTGCCGTTTGTAATCCTGCAATTGCAAGCGAAGCTCAGATAGGATTGGCTTTGCGAATACTTTGCGGCTTTGGAATAGATGAAATTGCAGAAGCTTTTTTAACAAACAAAGAAACAATTAACAAGAGATTATTCAGGGCTAAAGAAAAATTGCGGAAAGAAAATGTTGTTATGGAAATGCCCCCGGAAAATGAAATTTCCAAACGAATTGACAACGTATTGCGAATTATTTACCTGCTGTTTAACGAAGGATATTATTCAAGAACAAATAACCAAATTTTACAAAAAGACTTTTGCCTGGAAGCATTGCGTCTGGGTCTTCACCTGACTGAATATGAAAATACTAACCTTCCCAAAACAAACGCATTAATTGCGTTAATGTGCTTTCATGCTTCACGGTTTGATTCAAGACAAAAGAATGGCGAATTTATGATTGTATATGATGAGCAAGATGAAGAGTTGTGGGATAAGGATTTAATAAACCAAGGTATCCGGTTTTTAAATCTTTCTGCCCGGGGAAATGAATTAAGCGCATATCATCTGGAAGCGAGAATTGCTTATTGGCATTGCATTAGAGAAGATGCAAAGTCTGAGCTTCCGGCAAGCAGCGAGAAATGGAAAGAGATTTTACAACTGTATGATCAGCTTTTGGAATTTAACTATTCGCCTAGCGTCTTACTTAATAGAATATATGCCGTCTATAAAATAAAGGGGTACAAAACTGCTTTAGCTGAAGCAGAGAAATTAAATTATGAGAATAATCATTTTTATTATATGCTGATGGGAAAGCTTTATCAAAATATTGATCCCGGAAAAGCGAAGCTGAATTATCAGAAAGCTTTTTCTTTAGCTAAAACTCAGACTGAAAAAGATATTATTCAGAAAAGAATAAATGACTTATGATATAATTAGGATGTCCAATTTCTCCTTTCTCAATCATCATTTGTGTGTAATCTAAAAATTCATTAACAAATGATTTAGGAGTTTGGTCATGAAAAAGATAAATCAAAAACCCGGAGGTTTACTGAGCAAAGCAAAAAAATATGCTTATTGGACTGTAACAGCACTACTTGCTTTTATTATGTTTTTCGGTGGGATTGCCGAGATACTACACCAATGGGATACACTTCAAACACACACCATTTTACTGTATCCGGTTTACGTCTTAACAATTATCGGAATGTGGAAAGTACTTGGTACATTTGCCATCCTGCTGCCTAAATTTCCAAGACTTAAGGAATGGGTTTATGCCGGTATGTTTTTCGATATAACCGGTGCTTTCATTTCGCATGCAGCAGTAGGCGATTTGGGGGCCGGAGTATATCACTTACTTACAACAGGCCTCATTGCCGGTATTGTGCTGGCTTCTTGGGCGCTTAGGCCGGAAAGCCGTACTTTAAAACTTATTTCAAGCTCTACATTCGAAAAGAGCAGGAAACCGGAAGTTAAGGAGCGCGAAATAGAACTTCTTGGTTCGATTACGCATTAAAAATAATAAATAATAGAAAGGAACAAAAAATGCAGACTGTAAAAAAACTTATGATGATTGCGGTGGCTGTTAAAGACATGCCGAAGGCAAAAGAATTTTATTCGGAAAAGCTTGGCTTAAAGGTTTCATCGGATTATCGCCAGGACGATGAACATTGGTGGGTAGCGCTTACCTTTCCTGAAGGCGGAGTTACCATTACCCTCACTACCTTTTATGGAAATGCACAGCCCGGTTCAATGACGCTCTGGTTCGGAACTTCGGATCTTAATGCGGCACACAAGGAACTTGGAGACAAGGGAGTAGATGTAAGTAAAATCGGAGACGATCTTCACGGCCCTGGTTCGGGAACAAAGTGGTTTAATTTTAAAGACCCTGACGGCAACCTGATTCATCTTGAACAGGTTTAAGTTTTATTATAAATAGAATGGATTAAAATATGTTACGTACCACCTTTGGAACAATGGAGATTTGTCTGCCTGCTGAAGCGCTTGGGCGCCAAAGCTATGAAGCATCGGCAGCACGGGCGCAGGCAGTGAGTAATGGAACTGGACGGGTATTCCAACATTCTCAGCCAAAGGCTGATATACCTTTGGAGAACAATAATCCAAACCTTTGTGTCTGCGTAAGGAAAGGATTGAGTAAATAATGATTGCTAAAGGTTTCAGGTTTGGTTTGCTGCTTCAATTTGCAATTGGACCTGTTTGTCTGTACGTATTAAAAGTCGCAGCGGAAGCAGGAATTATGCCGGCAATTTCTGCCGCTGCAGCCGCAACAATTGTAGATGGATTATTCGCAGCACTTGCCATTGCTGGCATTGGTCCTTTACTCGATAAACCAAAAACCGAAAAGACACTTAGATTTTTAGGAACTTTTATTCTCACATATTTTGGCTTTGGAATAATTCTTAGCGAATTAGGGATAAACATTATTCCGGTTGTTGGGAGTGCGGCTGTTACCGGAACTTCAAGTGCGTTTGCTGCCGGACTTATTTTGACTGCGGCAAATCCGCTAACTATTTTATTCTGGGCGGGAGTATTCGCGACAAAGGTTTCGGATGGTGAAAATAACAAAAGAGATATAGTGCTGTTTGCCGCCGGTGCAGTTTCAACTACGATTGTTTTCCTTGGAATCTTATCGTTTGCTGCAAGTTCAGCCCGGCCGCTGCTAACGCCTGAAGTCATTCTTGCAGCAAACTTGGTTGTTGGTGCGGCCCTTTTAGTTTTTGCTGCAAAAATGCTTTTTGATAAGACACAGAGAGTTATCTCTCAAACGGTGAATAGTAAAATTTAAAAATTAAGTTAGTGTTACTTTAATTAGTGACTCAGCTAGCTGGTATTTTTATATTTATAATAGTTGCTCTTATTCAGGTTTGAAAATTTTAATAGATGTAGAAGTTTAATAAAAATGATACAATTCAAAATAAAAAGTAATGGAGGTTTATATGAGTTCAAATAATTCTGCGCAAAAATCATTAAGGAAGAATTCTAAAAAATTCTCGGATGATGAAAAGGCAGCAATGAAAGCACGCGCCAGGGAACTTAAGGCAGAAGCAAACAAAGCGGAGGAAGAGAGCGCAGCACTAGAGGCAATAGCAAAGATGCAGGAACCTGACCGGAGTATGGCAAAGCGGCTTCATACTCTAATTAAAGAAGCCGGTCTCTCAGCGAAAACCTGGTACGGGATGCCGGCATATACAAACAAAGACGGCAAGACAGTTTGCTATTTCCGCGATAGACAGAAGTTCAAAGAAAGGTACTCGATGTTCGGCTTTAATGATTCGGCGAAGCTTGACGATGGTTCTATGTGGGCAATCGCTTTCGCTCTGCCTGAATTAACTGCCAACGACGAAAAACGGCTTCTTGCTCTTGTTAAGAAAGCAGTAAATTAAAGGAATAGAAAAATGCAGGCAATCCGTTTTGAAGCAAAGTTGTTCAACATCGGCTCGTGGGTTATACCTAGGTTACCCGAAGAGGTTAGCGCATTGCTGCCTTCACGAGGGCAAACTATGGTTGAAGGGACTATTAATGGTTTTCACTTTCAAACGCCGGTTGAACCGGATGGTAAGCGGAGCCATTGGTTTAGAGTAGAGGATAGACTGCTTGAAAGTGTTCACGCAGGCGTTGGCGACTCAGTGAATATGGAGATTACTCCCATAAAAAAATGGGTTGAACCTAATGTTCCGGCAGATTTGAATTGCGCACTTGCTGCCGCTCCTAAGGCGTATGCTCTTTGGCAGGAGATTACGACTATGGCGCACTGGGAATGGATTCGATGGATCCGTTCAACGAATAATAGGGTAACACGTAATCGACGAATCGAAGTAGCTATCTCCAAACTTAATAGCGGAAAGCGAAGACCGTGCTGCTTTAACCGTAACCTTTGCACTGAACCGTCAGTATCGAAAAATGGTATGCTTCTTGAACCGGTGCAAAGCACGTGTAGAGAGCAAAAACATATAAGGAAAGCGAGCATCAAAATATGAAGTCAAATTTAAATCTTTCATCTAAAGAGAAATCTACCTCACATCAGATAGATGAGATTATCAAAGAAGCGGGTGAATGGAAGGGCAGGAAATTAATGCTGCTTCGCACTTTGATTAAAAAGACTGACCCTTTGGTGGTCGAAGAAGTGAAGTGGAAAAAGCCATCCAAACCGCTGGGAGTGCCTGTGTGGTCTCACATCGGAATTATATGTGTTGCAGATACACTCAAGAATGCTGTCAGGCTGACATTCCCCAAAGGAGCCCAGATAAAAGATATTAAGAAGCTTTTTAATACAAGGCTAGATAGTAAGACAGTTCGGGCTATCGACTTTTACGAAGATGATAGTGTAAATGATACTGCCCTTAAGTCGCTCATTCTCGATGCGGTGGAATTAAATATGTTAAAATTGCTTAAGTGATATTTTGAATAATCGTATCCGGCAGGCTTTTAGTTTACTTTTTCGCTATCCCGCTTTCGGACGACTTTGGATTGGCAAGTTGATCTCGCTCTGCGGTGATTGGTTTACTATCATTGCACTGTCGTGGTTTGTTCTGCAAAGTACCGGCTCCGGTATGAAGACAGCAGGAATTCTTTTAGCCTTGCAGTTACCTGCAATCTTATCAAGCACAATCATTGGCTCGTTTATCGATCGCTATCAGCCGAGAATGATTATGGCAATTGACAACGGACTTCGCACATTCATAATTGGATTGATACCAATCTTGTACTTGTTTGGTTTACTTAAACTATGGCTGCTTTTTCTTCTAACTTTTTTTGCAGGCATTTTAGTCCCTGCTACAGAGGTCGGCTCTCGCAGCATCTTGCCGGAGCTTGTTGAAGACAAAGACCTGGATGCCGCAAATATGCTATGGTCATTTAGTATTAACTTTTCACTTGTAATAGGACCTACTGCTGCAGGGATTCTTGTTGCTGCATTCGGAGGTCCATCTGTGCTGTTCTTAGATGCAGGAACTTTTTTATTGATGACGGTTGTTGCTATTACACTTCCTGCGCTAATACGGGATCAAAAACCGGTTAAAGTTCCTCTTTCAGAACGCCTCGGAATACGCCAGCTTTGGAATATGAAGGTTGTACGATATACTACATTGTTGAGCCTAATCTTCTTTTTTTCTTATGGACCTTTGGAGGCTGCTTTACCGCTTTATAGCCGTGCTATTCTTCAAACTGATGCTCATGGATATGGTCTGCTGTGGTCTTCTTTAGCAATTGGCGCTCTAATAGGAACATTGACAAGCACGGTTCTAAGCAGGCATTTGCGTTTAGGAGTAGCACTGCCGTTGATCGCTGTACTCTGGGGCGCAAGTCTTTTACCAATGTTTTTTATTCATCAACTTTGGTTTGCTTGCGGGTTTTTATTGCTAGGCGGTTTAATGTGGGGACCGTATACACCTTTAGAGACAACTCTTTTGCAGCGTAATGTCCCGAAGGAACAATTGGGCAGAATATTTGGAGCGCGTTCTACACTTCTTACAGGCGGAACTCCGTTCGGCCTGGCTTTGGGCGGTATACTGCTTATATTTACCTCTTCAGCTACAGTAATAGCCCTTTCAGCAGCGGCTTGTATTTTGGTTGGTGTGTGTGGACTTGTATCACCGGCATTCCGAAGCCTATCACTTCCTGTTCGTGAATTTCATTGATTAGATACTTGAGGGGGAAAACTAAACGATGAATTATGTCACGAAGTTTAATTTTTTATTGTGTCCAATTCTTGCAGCTTCATTTGTTATGCTAATGTAGTTCAAAAATTTAATAACAATTAACTATGGAGTTTAAGATGGAACCAAGAATAGATTATTTAGAAAGGGGACAGGATGCAGTAAAAGCGATGTTTGGTTTGAACAAGTATTTATCAAAATCGACTATTGAAAAACATCTTTTAGATTTGATTGATTACAGGATATCACAAATAAACGGCTGTGCTTTCTGTCTTGATATGCACTCAAAGGATCTGGTTGCCGGGGGAGAAACCGACCAGCGAATATTTGTGGTAAGTGCCTGGCGTGAAGCTCCTTTTTATTCTGAACGCGAACGAGCAGCATTAAACTGGGCTGAAGCTGTAAATAAATATGATGTACCGGATGATGTTTATGAAGCTGCGAGAAAACAATTTTCCGAAGAAGAATTGATTTATTTAACCATGCAGATAAACGCACTCACTTGCTACAACCGGTTGAACATCGCATTCCGCAACCCGGCTGGAACATATCAACCAGGACAATTTTCAGCACAGCCCCAGAAAGCACAAGTAAATTAAATAAATAATTAAGGAGTTAAAGATGACTACAAAGCAAATGAAAGACGAGGAGGAAATTCGTCGGAGAATAGAAAAACATGTAAGCGCATTACAGGCAATGGACCTCGATGCAGTAATGTCAAATTACGCTTCTGATATCGTATCATTTGATGTCGGCGGGCAATTCGTCGGAACTGAAGCAAAAAGAAAAGTTTGGGCAGATACCTTTGCTATGATATTGCCTCCATTAAATTTTGAGATCCGCGACCTGGTTATCTCAACATCCGACGGCATGGCATTCAGCCATTGCTTCAATAAACTAAGTGCAACGTTGAAGTATGGCCCTTCGTTTGGTTCCTGGGTTAGATGGACGGCTTGTTTTCGGAAGTTCGGCAATGATTGGCTTATAGTCCATGATCAAGTTTCTTTAGCATACGATTTCGAGAACGGCAAAGCAATTCTTGATTTTGTGCCGTGATAATTTCAGCGAAGTGCCTGCACCTTCAAACTAATTGAAATGTGTAAGCTCAAGCAGAGCTAGCGGCAGACAATCCGGAACGTTTACCGCTAGCTTTATTTTATATCTTAGAATTAGTAAAATCGACTATCCTTTTAAGAATACCAATATCTTTTTAACCGGCTTCAAAATTTAATCAATTCAACTAAAAAAAATCCCGCTTTATGAATAAAGATAAAATTCTTAATTTTGTATAAGAATTATCAATAAGCGGATACCTGCTTTTATTAAAATGAATTATTCCAGGACGGAACAAAACAAAAAAATAAAAGAACCGGATAATACAGCGGTGAGAACGGCATTATGGAGAGCACTTCACATTCAGGCAGATGCAAAGCCGCATATATTTGAAGATGAAATCGGTTTAAAGCTAGTTGCCCCGCCTGATGATTGGCAGCAGCGCCCGGATATGAAATATACAAAACGCCTCCGGGCATCTATTGTAGCCCGCGCACGTTTTATTGAGGATTTAATCATAGAGCAAAGCAAACAAGGAGTAAGTCAATATGTTATTCTTGGCGCCGGTTTGGATTCCTTTGCACAACGCAGACAGGATCTTGCATCTCCCAAAGATGGTTCCCGAAAACTTCATATATTTGAAATTGACAGACCCGAAACATTAACCTGGAAGCAGCAACGGTTAATTGAATTGGGTTTTGGTGTTCCGGAATATTTGCATTTTGTGCCTGTTGATTTTTCGCAAAGTGGCCGATATCCGCAAAACTCTTTCTGGTGGGAACAATTATTAATAGCCGGATTTGATGCCGGTAAACCTGCTTTTGTTGCCTGCACCGGAGTAAGCTTGTATCTTACAAAAGAAGCAATCATTTCTACACTTAATCAAATTGCTGCACTTGCTTTGGGTTCAAAACTGGCTATGACATTTTATTTGCCAATGTGTCTTCTTGAAGAAGAAGATAAGGCTATGCAGGAAATTGCTGAGAAAGGCGCCCGTGATGCCGGTACTCCTATGATAAGTTTTTTTACGACGGAAGAAATCTTTTCTTTAGCTAATGAAGCAGGTTTTATTGACATCAGAACAATATCAACAAAAGATATGGTGCAAAATTATTTTAAAAAAAGAACAGACAATCTTTTACCTGCAAGCGGAGAGGTATTTCTGATCGCAGCAACATAATAAATAAAATAATCTGCCAATTTTTATCAGGGAAAAAACATCATGAGTACTATAAATACTAAAGTTGATTTATTTTTTAGTAAAGCAAAAAAGTGGAAAGAAGAGTACGAAAAGTTGAGAAGTATTGTTCTTAGCTGCGGACTTGAAGAAGATTATAAGTGGATGCATCCTTGTTATACGTTCGAAGGAAAGAATATAGTTTTGATCCACGGATTTAAAGAATACTGTGCAATCCTGTTTTTTAAAGGCGTTTTGTTAAAGGATGCAAAAAATATTTTGATACGGCAGACAGAAAGTGTTCAGGCAGGACGCCAGGTAAGATTTACCAACGTAAAGGAAATAGTTAACCTGGAATCTATCCTGAAAGCATATATTTTTGAAGCCGTCGAAGTAGAAAGAGCAGGTTTGAAAGTGAAGAAGAAAAAGACTTCGGACTATAAAATTCCCGAAGAGTTTCAAAAAAAATTAAATGAAATACCTAACCTTAAAACTGCTTTTTATGCATTGACGCCGGGACGACAGCGAGCATACCTATTTTATTTTTTACAAGCAAAGCAATCTAAAACCCGTGAAACTAGAGTTGAAAAATATATGCAGAAAATTCTCGATGGTAAAGGATTAGATGATTAGTTAATTATCCGGTAAAATGATAAGCGGTAAAATAATTTGATGGCAATATTGTTATGTATTGAGAAACATAATAATATTTAAGGCTTTTTGTTAATTTATTCTTTTTCAATTTAAAGGAACACAGATGAAACAAATACTAAAAAAATTCGGATTAAAGGCAGCAGTAATTTTGTCTTTAATCCTGGCATCCGGATGTTCATCTACATCTCAGGTGCAAAAAAATTCCGCTGTTCAGTCCGGAAATTACGGTTGGCTAAACCTGGATACGGTTAAAGCCGGAAGATTCGACACCGGCAGGATGTGGACGTTCGACTACCCGCCAGTTAAATATTTTGCACAAGAATACAACTTTAGACCAGGCGAAAAATGGTTTAACGATGTGCGGATGGCTGCACTTCGGTTTGCTAATTACTGTTCGGCTTCTTTTGTTTCGGCAGACGGATTGGTTATGACAAACCACCACTGCGGCAGGGAATCTGTTGCAAAAGTTACCAGGCCGGGTGAGGATCTTTTTGACAACGGGTTTTATGCAAAAACTCTAAAAGACGAAAGAAAAGTCCCGGGTCTTTATGTTGATCAGCTTGTTTTAATTAAAGATGTTACCAATGAGATCCAGGCTGCAATTAATAAAGGGAAAACCCCTGAAGAAAAAGTAGCCGACGAACAGGAAGAGATGGCTAAGATAAAGAAAGAAGAAAACAAAAAAACAGGACTAAGAATTCAAATAGTTACTTTATACAATGGAGCGAAATACTCAGTTTACGGATATAAAAGATATACAGATGTAAGGCTGGTATTTTCACCCGAAGCATCATTAGGATACTTTGGGGGAGATTATGATAATTTTACTTACCCGCGTTACGACCTTGACTGCAACTTTTTTAGAGTTTATGAAAACGGAAAACCTTTACACACAAAACATTATTTTCACTGGAGCCCCGACGGTGCGCAGCCGGGCGAACCGGTTTTTGTTGTCGGCAATCCGGGTCATACGGATAGATTAAAAACAGTTGCGCAACTTGAGTATATGAGAGATGTTGCATACCCAAGAACTTTGTCTGTTCTAAATGAACTTGTAAATATGTACAGCAAGATAATTGCGGAACATCCTGAAAGAAAAGCCGAGCTTCAGAACCGTTTGTTTGGAATGTCCAATTCTTTAAAAGCATACACCGGGATGTTAAAGGGTTTAAGGGATCCCATACTAATGCAGAGGAAAATAGATTTTGAAAGGAAGTTCCAGGAAGCTGTTCGTTCAAATCCAAAATTGAATTCCGAATACGGAGATTTATGGGGTAGAATTGCAGGGTTAGAAAACCAGATCAGAGGAATTTCCAACGAGTTTTTTGCACTTAGCATGAACCGGTACACGAGCTCTCAATATTTTTTAATTGCACAGGATGTTGTAGACCTTGCCAACCAATTAAAGATGCCGGAAAGTGAAAGAAGCGATGCTTATAAAGGAGCCCAGTTGGATTCAACAATTAATAGTTTAATCCCTGAAAAAATGGATACCGACATAAACAATTATATGCTTAAAGATCAGGTTAACAGATTTTACAAATACCTTAGCGATAAAAATCTTGTAGAAAAAATTACGGGCGGAAAAACCGGAGAAGATGCCGTAAACTATATGTTGAGTAATTCGGTTTTAAACAGCCCCGAAAAACTAAAAAGCTTAATTAAAGAAGGGCCCGATGCAATATTGAGCTCTAATGATCCATTCATTTATTTTACGGTACACGAAGAAAAAACCAGGGAAGACCTTCAAAATAAAATTAGATTAATTACATCCGAAGAACAAACCTATTCTCAAGAATTAGGCAGAGCATTGTTCGATGTTTACGGCACTTCCATTCCTCCCGATGCAACTTTTACATTAAGGATTTCCGACGGTGTTGTTAAGGGATTTCCTTATAACGGAACCATTGCTCCTCCGTTTACAACTTTCTATGGTTTGTACAATAGGTATTATTCGTTCGGGAAAAAGTACCCGTGGAATTTACCTAAGAGATGGTTAGATCCACCGGCAGATTTTAAGCTGCAAACTCCGCTTGATTTTGTTTCAACAAACGATATTATCGGCGGAAACAGCGGCAGCCCTGTAATAAATGAAAAAGCCCAGATAGTAGGCCTTGCATTTGACGGAAACATTCAAAGCCTTCCGGGGGATTTTATTTTTACTACTAAAGAAAACCGCGCGGTTGCAGTTGAAGCAGTAGGTATGATGGAAGCTATTAAACATATTTACAAGGCTACACGTTTAAGTGATGAATTAAAAGCGGGTAAGATTGAAGATAATGGGAATTAATAAATTCAAGTTACGATAAAGCCTTGGAGGTTGTCTGTCCCGCCTTGAGCGGGACGAGACCTCGCTAAAAGTCGGCTTTTTAATACCTTCAAGTTCTGAAACAGCAGCCTTGAAGTTATTTGAAAGATGTATAATAAAATAGGAAGTAACATATCTTTTGTAAAATTTAATGTTTGCTTTCTTTAGCCGCAATCAATAAACCCAATATACCAAGGTCGCTATATAATAAAGGGGCTAATATTGGAGCAAAGGCTAAAATTCTTTCAAGACTAAAAGCACCCGTACCGGCAAGATTAGCGGAAAGATGAAATCCGAACCCAAGTATACCGACAACTACTGCTGAAATCATTGTCCAGAAATAAACCAGTTCATCCCCCCTTGACCATTCCTTTGCAATTGCTAGATAAATAACTACAGAAGTCGCAAATAAACCCTAAACAATGGGAATCATTTTGTAAAATGTATAGCCGTACTGTGCATGGTCAATTATTGAAGTAATTGCACTGGCAGCAAATCCCAAACCTACCAGCCATAAAAAGTGTCTGTCTCTTGAGATAGGAGCTTTAAAAACACCCAACCCGGGAACCTTTAGCACACCGGTTCATTATTTGTTTCTTCCGTAATTGCATAAAGACCTAGAAGAGAAATGCCCGAAAAAGCTAATGGAGCCAGGAAAGGCCGAATACAACCCATGCCCATGTTAAATAACCTTGGGGATTAAGAACCGCATACCCGTGAAATGCCGTACCAAGAACACCTACTACTATACCAATTAACATTAATAAAATAAGAATTAAGGCTGTCCATTTTCTAGGTTGAAGCTGGAATGCAATAATTTAACATGATAATGCGCCAAAAGGAAAATAAATAATGGGTATCCATTCATAAACGGGAATATAATCGCTGATTGAATGAGCAATTGATACATTCATCTGTTATTAAGAGTGCCATCGTATATCCTCTTTATATTTTTGATAATAACTTTTACAATGAAAAATTAACAGCAGCCTAATAATAAACGAATGACTTAAGTCAGCGGAATAAAGATTTAGTAATATAAAATGAAATTAAATTAAACAGGATAGATTAAATTTAATTTTAAATTTCTCCTATCCGGCCTAAATAAAAGATTTGATTAATTTAGTTTCAATTTAGATTTTATATATTCACCAATAAGAATAGAAGCCGGATACATTACTTCTTCCTCGGTTTGAGCATGTAATTTAAGCTTCTCGCAAAAGTGAACATATTCCATTTTGTTCGAGTTAGAAGAAGCTGTTTCGAGTTCATTCAGGGCTTTAACAATTTCTTTATGTTCTTCAAGCATTTGAGTAAGATTGGATTTCAGTTTATCGGTCATCTTTAAAACTTCCGACATTTCCCGGGTTAAATTACCCGACGCTATTTGATTTAGTAAGCCGAGCGGAGGCATTGCGTATTCTTCTTCGCTTACAAAATGCGCATGAAGTACTTTAGCTACCTTGTTGGCAGCCTTACCGATTTCACCCGGTTCTCTAGTAGCTTTTTCTAATTCGGCATGAAGTTCTTTGTGTTCCAGCTTCATGGATTGAGGCGTTTCAAATTTCATTTTAATTTTCCTTTCTAAATATTTAAAATAAATTTTCGTTTGAATAATCCAGCGTACCGTTTATAATTTTAGCGGGTTGCGTGTACGGATGTTTCTCGGATTTATTTATTGAAATTATATGAATTACATTCCAACCGTTTAATTTTAAATAGTCAGCTATCATTGATCTGTGGCATCTCCACCAAACAACTTCAGCGCACATAATTGCTGTTCGCCGCTTTTCCGCAATAGATAAAAGTTCATCAATTCCATCTTTAAATTCACTCGTCTCCATATAATCGGCATAGCCGCGGAATGCCGGATGACGCCACGCAGTGTTCTTAGAATCCTTTTTTACTTTTCTTCTTCCGCCTAGTTTTAGAAGATGAACGTAATGAATTTTATTTTCAGGAAGTATCTTCATCAGGTTTTCTTTATCATACTGCGGAAATCTTCTTGAACCAGGCAGACTTCTTACATCTGCAGTTACCTCAATATTGAATGAATTGAGAATCAAGATAAACTTATCAATAGGGTGGGTAGAATGCCCAATCGTCCAGATATTTTTATTTAAATAGGTTTTCATACTTAAGGTTTCTAAAGATAAAAATACAAGTACAAATTCAATATCATCAATTATACGGCTCAATATAAGAGTGCAAAATTCCGGGTTTTATTAAGCATTGACTTAGTATTATTTACAAAACTGTTGGAACCTCACACATAATAATATTTTCCCGGACTTTTCATTTGTTAGGCCAAATATTTCATCCAACTATTTTTCCGGCTTTTTATTTGATACATAGCTACCTACCGGAGACCTAAATCCAACAGCTAATCTATTCCATCCGTTAATTGTAACAATGGCAAGTGTAAGCTCAACTATTACCCGCGGAGAAAAGAGGCTCTCAATTTCCGAGTAGATTCTATCCGGTGCATTTTTCTCCGAAATTTGAGTTAATACTTCGCACCATTCTAATGCAGCCCTGTCACGGGGAGAATAGAACGGAGCTTCCCGCCAGGCGGCAAGCACATGGATCCTTTGCTCGCTTTCACCAATAGCGATGGCATCTTTTGTGTGCATATCCAGGCAATGAGCGCATCCGTTAATTTGTGATGCTCTGATTTTCACAAGCTCCAAAAGCTTATGGTCAATACTGCTTTCGTCGACTACTTTTTGCAATCCCAGCATTGCACTGTAACCTTCAGGCAATGTTTTATACCAATCCAACCGCATTTTATTTTTCCTTTCCTTGCCGATTAATTTTTATTAAGAAAATTCCTTAATACATATTGAAGTATTCCACCGTTCCGGTAGTAATCTATTTCAATTTGCGAATCAAGTCTAACAATTGTACTAAACTCTTTAATTGTATTTCCATTCTTATTTACCGTTACTTTCAATTTTTTATTGGGATAAAGCTCATCCAAGCCCGTAATCTCATACGATTCGTCTCCGTTCAGAGATAAACTACTGCAGTTCTCACCGCTTTCAAATTGAAGAGGCAATACTCCCATACCTACAAGGTTGCTCCTGTGGATTCTTTCAAAGCTTTCCGCAATAATTGCCTTTGCGCCTAAAAGTGAAGCGCCTTTCGCAGCCCAGTCTCTTGAAGAACCGCTGCCGTACTCCTTGCCGGCAAGAATGATCAAAGGAATATTATTTTCCGCATATTTTATTGCAGCATCAAAAACCGTCATAAGTTCGCCGGAAGGATGGAATTTTGTCCAGCCGCCTTCTTTATCTACCAGTTGATTTTTTAATCTTACGTTGGCAAAAGTTCCTCTAACCATAATTTCGTGATTCCCTCTTCTTGAGCCGTAAGAGTTGAAATCCTTTTTATCTATTCCGAGAGATTTCAAATATTTGCCTGCAGGCGAATCCTCTCCGATTGCACCGGCAGGTGAGATATGGTCCGTCGTTATTGAATCGCCAAGCTTAAGTAAAACTTTAGCGGAAATAATGTCCGAAGTATTTTCAGGTAAATGAGAAATATTTTTGAAAAACGGAGCTTCTTTAATATATGATGAATTTGGATCCCAATTATAAATTTCACTCTTTGATGATTTAAGCGAGTTCCATAGGTCGTTGCCTTTGAAAATGCTTTTATAATTATGCTTGTAGTCTTTTGAATTAAGTACTTGATGCATAACCTCCTGAATGACATTGGAAGCAGGCCAGATATCTTTTAAAAACACAGGTTGAAGGTTCGGATCAAAACCGAGGGGCTCATTAAAAAAATCAATATCTATTCTACCGGCGAGAGCAAAAGCAACGACGAGAATCGGCGACATAAGAAAATTCATTTTAATTAAGGAATGTATTCGAGCTTCAAAATTTCTGTTGCCCGAAAGTACGGAAGCTGTTACGAGATTATTGTCTATAATTGCTTTACCGATATGTGCAGGTAATGGTCCGCTGTTGCCGATGCATGTCGTGCATCCGTAACCTACCACATGGAATCCGAGAGCATCCAGAAACGGAATTAAGTTTGCCTTTTCAAAATATTCCGTAACAACCCTCGAACCCGGAGCCAGGCTTGTTTTTACCCATGGTTTTGTCTTCAGACCTTTTTCAACCGCATTCTTTGCTATAAGCCCTGCACCGATCATTACGCTTGGATTTGAAGTGTTTGTGCAGCTTGTTATTGCAGCAATAACAACGGAACCGTCGCTTAGAAAAAATTCATTACCGCCCATTCTTATCTTTACAGCCTTCAAATCATTTTTTATTTTTTGAGCGGTTTCTATCTCAACATCTGCAGCAGTGAGAATATTTGTATCCTGGACAAAATTTTGTTCTTTTAAACGACCGCCTTCATTAAGCCATTTCCCTTCTTCTCTTTCTTCAATCGGAATATATTCTCTTTCATAACCGGCTTTTAAGATATCAATAAATTTGTTTTTTACTTTATCGAGTGAGATTTTGTCATGTGGCCTTTTCGGCCCGGCAATAGAAGGGACGATGTCCGCTAATTTAAGATTGAGTACATGAGAATAATTAATTAAATCTTCATTCTCACGCCAGAGTAAATTAGCTTTTAAATATTTTTCCACAGTGTCTATGTGCCTATGCGGTCTGCCGGAAATTTTTAAATACTCAAGTGTTTTATCATCCGGCGGAAAGTAAGTTATCGTACAGCCGAATTCAGGCGACATGTTGGAAATTGTAGCGCGGTCGGGTACGGTAAGATTTTTCAATCCTTCGCCGAAGACTTCAACAAATTTTCCTACAACGCCGTGTTTTCTCAAAAGCTCTGCAATCGATAGAACAAGATCCGTTGAAGTAGTCCCTTCCCGTAAGTTGCCTGTAAGCTTTAAACCGATTACTTCCGGCAGCATAATGTAAATTGGCTGCCCAAGCATAGCTGCTTCCGCTTCAATACCGCCGACACCCCAGCCGACAACTCCGATGCCGTTTACCATTGGTGTATGTGAATCAGTACCTACTAAAGTATCCGGGAAAATAAATCCGTTCCTAACAGCTGCAACACTTGCAAGATATTCTAGATTAACCTGGTGGCATATTCCCATTCCGGGAGGAAGCACTCTAAAATTTTTAAATGATGAGTTTGCCCATTTCAACAAAGAATATCTTTCACTGTTACGGTGATATTCCATGTCTACATTCTTTTGGTATGCATAAGAAGTTCCGAAATAATCTACCTGAACGGAATGATCAATAATCAAATCTACCGGTATTTGAGGATTTATTTTATCGGGATTTTTCCCTTGTCGTTTTACTTCGGACCTGATTGAAGCTACATCAACAACGGATGGAACGCCTGTAAAATCCTGCATTAAAACTCTTGAAGGCAGGTAAGGGATCTCTTTAATAGCAGGCTTTGGTTTCCAATTTAGTACGGCATCAACGTGCTCATCGTTAACACTTATGCCGTTGTAATTTCTCAAAATATTTTCAATAAGTATTCTAATTGAAAAAGGAAATTTTTCTACGTCACTTAATTTTTTACTGAGTGCTTTAAGACTATAGTACTTGATATATTTTGAAGGAAGATTAAGGTTCTTAATCAAGCTTGAAATATATAGACTGATCTTATTTCTATTATTCTCCATGATTACTCCTTCAAATTAGAAACTGAAAAAGCAGCATTACCGCCACACCTATCGTCATGGCAGTTCCAATGCTTTGTGGTTGAGTATCACCGCAAGCATCCGGCAAAACTTCCGAGCCAATTATCCATACTATTGCACCGGCAGCGATTCCTAATCCCAAAGGAAGAAAAGGTTTGAAAGTGCCTGCCAGAAGAAAAGCAGCCGCTGCCGTTAAAGGCTGCGGCAAGCTTGTAAAAATTGCCCAAAACCCTGCCTTCCAGACTTTGACTCCCTTCTGAACAAGAACAATTCCAATTGCCAGCCCCTCAGGAATATTATGTAGAGCAATAATAACACTAATCAAGAGACCGAAAGTATGTGTATTACCGAAGGAAAGCCCGATAGCAATACCTTCGGCAAAAGAATGCGCCGTCATAACTCCGAGTATAATTATAGATTTTAAAGCATTTGCTCTAGGCAGATCCGCTATCCCGGGATGATTTCGACTGTCGAAGTATTTCCAGTTAAGAATTATTAAAATCAAACCTAATATAATACCTGCTGCAGTTAGAGGGGTGCTGCTTTTTATCCCTTCGTTTATTAAACTGAAAGCTGCAGCTAACAGCATACCGCTCACAAATGCACCTGATAAATTCATTAGGCGCTTCGGTATAATATCGACAAACTTTAGCGGAACTACTCCCAAACCAGTAACAACAGCCGCAATTAGAGAAAATAAAATGACGCTTACAATTTCAGGCATAAATAGTTTACCCTGTGTTAGAAGCCTGGAAATTTTTCAATCATTACATTCCACTCATTAGGTCCGTCTTTAAGCGGGACCCAATAAAAATTACCGCGTTCCTTGTCTAACAATTCATAAAATAATTTCTTAGGATTGCTGGTGGTCCTTAAAAGAAAATATTCGCCGTAGTTCAGAGATGTAAAATTTTCAATGATATTTTCATATGTAATACTGCAGGGTTTGTTTCTGCAATCTATTATATTGTTATTAGTATTCATCTATTTATCCTTTTAATATTGGTTTAACCTTAAAAAATTGTTAACTAAGTTTTTTTAATCTCAATTTTCCAGATATCCGGGCCCGAAGCTAAATAGGTTAAAATAAAACTTCCGTTGTTTCTTTTAATTAATTCACGTTGCAACGATTTAGGATCATGGTCTGTTATTAACTTTATTGTTTCTCCAGATAAAAGCGATTCTATTCTTTTTAAAACTGCAGGATGCTTTAAAGCAGGAGGAAATGTACTGCAATCAAATGCCAATATATTTTCAGATTCAATCATTCTTAATTTTATTTTTATATCTTATAAATAGTTAATTGATTAATAGGTAATCCAATTTCTGCTCTCCTTCCTAAGTAAGAAACTAAGCTTCTCTTTAACAGCCAAATTTAATAGATGGGCTAAAAAACCAATAAAACTTAATTTTTTCGAAAATGGTAAAGCAATCCATCCCGCATCCAGATGTTTATTAAGACTAATGAATTCGCCCCAAACTTTCGGTTTATATGGAATTTTTTGATAGCCGTAAATTTCATTAAAAATATTTTGGGCAACCAATCTGTCTTGCTGAAATGTAAAGTGCACAGCCGTTGATACCGGCTTACCTGTTGTTGGATTTATAGCAAAATCGTAATCTCCAAGAGCATAGGCATAAAGAAAGTCTTTTGATCTCAGATATTCATCCACAACAATTCTACCCGGTACGTTAATCTGAAAACCGTTGTCTTTTACCGGATTGGAAATTCTTATTCCTCCGGTCCAAAACCGGGTTTGGCTTTTAATTAAACTTTCTCTTAAACCTTTGATATTGTAGAAATTGCTGCTGCCTTCCAAAGCCATGACTATATAGATGAAAGAAATAACTTTATTATTCAGAAATACTTTTTTGTTTTCAATGTCAATTCTTTTAACAATTCCGCAATGAAAGATTAAATTTTTCTTTGAAAATTTTCTTTCTACCGAATTGATTGTATCATTATTATAAAATGCCGCTTCATACAGTTGAGTCTTATGCGTAAGGTATGGATTCTTATATATAAGATGAACTTTAATATTATAGTGTTTTTTAAATAGCTTGCTTAAATTAATAGCTGCGGTAATACCTCCGCAGCCTGCGCCAAGTACAACAATATTTTTAAATGAAGAATTCATATTTAATTAGGCTTAGCTTCGGCATCACTTTCTTTTTCCTCGCAAATACAGAAATATTTCGGAATAAGTCTTTTAAACAATTCTTGGAAATATTTCCTGGCAATTATATGGTCTTTGCCCTTATACATATCAAGCATAAAATCATCTAAAAAATTTTTTATCTGTTCTTCAAAATCAGAGCATTTATTATTTACTTTTTCCATAACATATAAAGCCTTAAACCAAATTAGAGTAGCCAAAATGGAAACCACTTTGCTTTGCCCGGATATTTTATTTCCATTTTGAGCAAAGTTCGGGATGAATAGATTTACTACCTGTTTAATCTTTGCTTCGAACTGCACTCATATTCTCAATCTCATCTAAGGCAATATTGGCATGGGCATAAGCTGCTCCAGCTCGCATTTCGGCAGCTACCCAAATTGCTTCCATAATTTCTTCTTTGCTCGCACCTTTTCTAACAGCCTGCCTGGAATGGGATCTGATGCAGTAAGGGCATTGTGTAACATGTGCAACCGCAACGGCGATTAGTTGTTTCGTCTTTTCCGAAAGTGCACCTTCTTCAAAAACTGTTTTGCTAAAATCTCGCCACACTTTAATATTCTTTGAAGATAAAGCTGCTTTTTTATCATTCAATTCCTTGGTTGCCGGTGGATACATAAATTCCTTTTCCATAATGATTCCTTTCTCAAACAATTTCCATAATGAGTAAAACCTTAATGAACGGTTTATTATTATTAACACCGAAAAATTTATCCTTGTAATGGGTAATTCACAATGACTTAAGTCATTATAATATTATTAAAAAAAAATTGCGTGTTAAAAATGAATAACACTGACTTAAGTCAAGGAATAGATGTATCCGGCTGCTTATTTTTTCAATGCAATTTTTTAATTAATGGAGCAGAAATGAATACTGACATAAAAGAGCTGGATATAAGACCGGTTATACCGCGTGAAAAGCATCCGAAAATCTTTTCAGCATTTGACTCGTTAAAGCCGGGCGAAACCTTTCAATTAATTAATGATCACGATCCTTTGCCGTTGTATTATCAATTTCAAGCCGAGAAAAAGGAGCAGTTTGGTTGGGAGTATGTAGAAAAAGGTCCTACAGTTTGGAGAGTTAATATTTCAAAAATATGAATGAGGGTTATAAAAGATTGCTTATAGATAAAGTACCGCTTGTATATTCATGTTCGGGATGCAGTAATTTAGCTCAGCTTGCGAACGACGTTGCCGTAAAAATGGATAGAGAAGGAATAGCGGAAATGTCCTGCATTGCCGGTGTAGGAGGCAATGTAAAACCACTGGTTCAGAAGGCAAAATCCGGAAGGAAAATTATAGCAATTGACGGATGTATTCTTCAATGTGCAAAAAGCTGCCTGAAAAATATAAATGTAGTCCCCGATGAACATTATATATTAACCGACTATGGAATGAAAAAAGAATATCATAAAGATTATGATGATGAAATGGTTAACGAAGTATTTGAGTTATTAACTAATCTTAAGATTGAAGATTGCACATGGTAAATATGGTATAGTAAATAAATATTTGTGTTTTTACTAAGATCACCCGGCAAGTTCTTTCAACTTATTCATGTCTTCAATAAAAATTGTCTTTCCATGAATTTTTATGATGTTTTTATCGCGTAGTTTTTTCATGGCGCGGGAAACAGTTTCGCTTATAGTACCTAGGTATGAGGCTAAAGCAGCAATTGAAACAGAAAGTTTAATAAAAGGTTCTGGTAGATTTTTTGTACCGGATTTTTCTATTTCATTAATAAGATAACCTGCCAGCCGGTTAATAACTTCTGTGAGAGATATTTCTGCTGCTTTTACACTTAAGGACTTTAACCTGTTGGCAAAGCCGGTCATAATTTTGAAACTAAGCTTAGGCTTATTTTCAAGCAAGTTAAGAAATTCATTTTTAGGGATGAAAAGAAGAGTCGTATTTTCCAAAGCCTGTACATCTGCAGGGCAATCACCGCCGGCAAATAACGGAACATCTCCAAAAACATTAGGCGGAGTTATAAAGTGTAAAATAAATTCTTTTCCATCTTTAGATAATTTAAATATTTTTACAGAGCCTTTTATAACTATATAAAGTCCTTTGAATTCATCTCCTTCATGAAAAATATAATCATTCTTATTTACTTTTAATAAATTGCTTAAAGCCATTATCTGCCTAAAATCCTCCACGCCAAGTTCCGAAAACAGAGGTACATCTCTTAAAGTTATTTTTGTAA
The DNA here is from genome assembly GCA_046704255.1 of Ignavibacteriaceae bacterium. Lineage (GTDB taxonomy): Bacteria > Bacteroidota > Ignavibacteria > Ignavibacteriales > Ignavibacteriaceae > FEN-1297. The sequence goes on from JBJKSH010000106.1 coordinate 92,040, forward strand.
TTTGGTCTAACATATAATTAAGTATTGAGAGTCTAAATGCACACTCAGTAAATCCGAAATTAAATATGCTACAATTTAATTGCCGAAAAATAAAGCAAAGAATTGTAATATATTTAAATTGAAGTTGTAACCGTCACAATTAAAATTATAAAAAAATTCCTATAATTGCAGGATGCAGTTGCGGAAAAGCAGACTGACTAATTAAAATTTTTCTAAACCTAGCCTGAAAAAATGAATAGCAGAATTTGGGAAAAAAATCCTGGGCTGCCCGGCTTGCCGGTGGCTCCGTCTATGGAACCTACCTTGCAGGAAATTTTTCTGCCCAAAGAAAAAACAATAAATAAATATCGAACAATACAGATTGCTGTTATTGCAATGGTGGTTGGAATTATCGGCGGCCTTATTGCTCAAATTTTATTAAGATTGATAGGGTTAATTACCAACATCTCTTTTTACGGAGTATTTTCTTTTGCAGAAAGTTCGCCGGCAAATAATCACCTGGGATTATGGGAAATATTAATTCCTATTGCCGGTGCAATAGTAATTGGCTTTATGGCAAAATACGGCTCGGCTGCCGTAATGGGTGATGGTATACCGGAAGCAATGGAACAGGTTTTGTCTAATGAGAGTAAGGTGCAGCCGCGGCTTACCTGGTTAAAGCCGCTGTCGGCAGCTATTTCAATTGGTACCGGCGGGCCGTTTGGAGCTGAAGGACCTATAATAGCTACAGGAGGAGCCTTTGGATCATTAATCGGGCAGTTATTAAGAACCAGTTCAGATGAACGAAAAATTCTTTTAGCCTCCGGTGCGGCAGCGGGGCTTGCTGCTACTTTCGGCAGCCCAGTTGCATCTGTCTTGTTAGCAGTAGAAATTCTACTTTTTGAATTCAGTCCGCAATCTTTAATACCGGTTACACTTGCAAGTGCATCTGCAACTGCCGTAAGAATATTTTTTGTAGGAACAGCTCCGCTATTTGTAATGAGCAACGTAGCGGAACCGGGTTCTTTAGCTTTGATTATATATCTAATGCTGGGAGCTGTTGTAGGTGTCTGCTCTGTGTTCGTTACAAAGTCTGTTTATTGGGTTGAGGACAGTTTTAAGAAATTGCCCGTACATTGGATGTGGTGGCCTGCAATTGGTGCAGTTGCTGTGGGAGTGATCGGGTATTTTGTTCCGCATACACTGGGAGTGGGGTATGATAACATAAATAATATCCTGAATGACTCAATCCTTGGCCGGGCGCTTTTAATTTTGTTTATTTTCAAATTTATATCATGGACCATCTCCCTCGGAAGCGGTACATCCGGCGGAACCATTGCACCATTATTTACAATCGGAGGAGGGCTTGGCGCATTCTTAGGTTCAATCGTATTAACATTGTTTCCTAATTGCGGACTTGATGTACGAATTGCGGCACTTGTCGGGATGGCTGCTATGTTTGCCGGTTCTGCCCGTACTTTGTTATTTTCAATAATATTTGCTTTTGAAACTACACGTCAGCCTTCCGGCATTCTTCCGCTGCTGGCTGCGTGCAGCGCAGCTTATCTTGTTTCCAGCCTAATGATGAAAAATACTATTATGACTGAGAAAATTGTTAGAAGAGGAGTAAATGTACCGGTTGAATATGAAGCGGACTTTCTCGACCAAATGTCGGTTAAAGAATATGAAACAAAAAAAGTATATTCAATTTCTGCTGAAGATATAATTTCAAAAGTACTTGAATGGCTTACCTCCGGAGAACCGGGAAGCCTGCATCACGGCTATGCTGTAATTGATAAAGACAAAAAGCTTACCGGAATAATTTCCAGAAGAGAATTAGAAAAAGCTGGTGATACGGGAAAAAAAGTAAAAGATATTTTAACAAAACCGTTGATTGCAATTTATGAAGACAACTCTATAAGAGAAGCTGCTGATATGATGGCATATTATAAAGTGTCCCTTTTGCCTGTTGTAGAACGCGGAAATAAATACAAGTTAATCGGTGTAATTACTCATGATGATATTTTAAGAGCAAGAAGAAATTATATCGAAAAGGAAAATGCATATAAAAGATACATCAGCCTGCGAAATCTCAGAAATAAAAAAGAAAAGCAAAACGAGGATTCTAATATTGAAGTCTGATTTAACAAATAAGATGACTAACATTTTACAGTTCATCCGTGCAGGTAGTTAGAATGCCTGTGAATAAAGTGCAGAATTCTGGTGTGATGAAGTAAGTTGAAATGCAGATAATTATACAAGCGGCGTATACTGATAACCAAAATTTGAAATGCCGCTGGATGGCTCAAAAAAATATATTGAAGGAATGAAGATGGTTTTGGTTAAATAATGTCTGGTTGGGTTTGCCGCATCATATTTTGTTATATAAGCCGGTGTTTTGTAAATGCCTGCTTATTGGGTTTAAACATATTTGTTAATAAATAGATTCATTTAGCTACTAGGATCAGCTTCCCTTTATTAGCTTTGCCCAACTTACATATCGTCAGTCTCTAAGAGACATTGAAACATGTTTAAAAGCGATGCAATGGAATCTTTATCATCTAGGAATAAAAAATAAAATATCTAAAAGTATCCTGGTATATGCAAACTAAAAAGAAATTGGCGAATCTATCCTGACTTTGCTCAAAATTTTATTGCTAAAGCCAGAGAACTATATCGTAATGAAGATTTTGACAAAGAACTCGATGAAATCATTTATTCGCTTGATTCAACAACAATAGATCGAATTAATATTTTCTCATTCATTAGATACACTTTCATTTATTAGTTGTTGATTGATTTTTCTATAACCAAATGCATTGCCCTATCACTTGAAGTATGATTAGTACATTTATAACCCAATGATTTGAGGTCCAAATTCAAATAAAGATTTTCTCCACTTCCTAAAATTACAGGGGATACAACTAGATGTAATTCATCTACTAATTGAGCCTTAAGATATAGGCGAATTGTATTAATACCGCCGCCAAGTCTTACATCTTTGCCATTAGCAGAATCAAAAGCTCTTTCAAGTGCTGCTTGAATCCCATCCGTTACAAAATGAAAAGTAGAGCCGCCTTCCATCTCGATTGTATCGCGCTTATGATTAGTTAAGATAAAGACAAGTACATGATATGGCGGATTTTCTCCCCACCATCCTTTCCAATTAATATTGGGCAAGCCTCGATAAGGACTAAACATATTACGCCCTAAAATCCAAGCGCCAATATTTTTAAAGCCTTTTTCGGCAAAATCATTATCAACTCCTGATTTGCCATCACTCTTCCCTAATATGTTTCGTTGAAAAGTTTTTGTGGGGTAAAACCATTGTTGAAGCTCTGTCCCCCCAATTCCCATAGGATTTTCAAGACTTTGATTTGGTCCTGCGCCAAAGCCGTCCGCCGATATAGAAAAACATGCAACTCGTAATTTTTGCATTTGTAATTTTCTTTTTTGGCTTTCCATTTTTTATCCCTTTTTTGATTATAATAAGATTGTTTAAGTGAACTATCGGAAACCTACCAAAACATACCGGAAAGGAAAAGGGTTATATGCGTCAATCTTCCATGCTTATCAAGCCATAGCATACTTATTGTACTTGTTTCTGTATTCCAATGGCGATATCCCGGTAATTTTCCTAAACACCTCCCGAAATGCTTTCTCATCGGAATAACCGGTTTCATACATAACTTCATTAATTGTCTTTCGACTGGTTTCAAATGCTTTTTTTGCTATTTCAATTTTTACTCTTTGAGAATATTCAAAGGGAGTGTTTCCGGTTGCTTTGATAAATCTTCTGTCAAAGTTTCGTCTGCTGACGGAGAACATCGAAGATAAATTCTCGACTGATATTTTTTCTTGCGGCTTGCTTTCAATATATTCTTGTGCTTTTTTTATTACTTCATCTCCATGAAGTCTTTGTCCTGTAAATATAGAGAATGGAGATTGGCTATACCTGTCTATTTCAATCTGATATAACTTGGAACAATAAATAGCAGTCTGCCTGTCATAATACTTTTCAATTAAGTAAATAATAAGGTTCAAAAAAGAATAACCGCCGCCGTTGGTACAAATTCCATTTTCATCAATAATTGATTTTTCCGTTTTTAATTTTACTTTGGGATATAATCTTCTGAATTCATCTACGACAGACCAATGTGTAGAACAGTTTTTCCAATCCAGAAGACCTGTTGCTGCCAGCGTAAATGCACCCGTACACATACTAACTACTTCTGCACCTTCCCTATATTTCTTCAATATCCAATCAATCAACAATTGATTTCCTTTTCCGGCTTTTTCATAACTGCGGATTAATGAAGAAGGAATAATGATAAGATTTGTTTTTGCTATTTCCGATATGTTAATCTGAGGTATCACGTTAAGCAAGCCGCCCAGGAATTCAGCTTCTTTTGAAACACCAGCCATCTGGATTTTAAACAATTCATCTTTGTCATTATCCTTCCAATATTTATTTGCACCTGAAAAAATCTCATAGGCGCCAATTATACAGGATACTGTGTTTAAGTCAGTTTGCCCGTCCGGAATTAAGATAGTAAGATGTTTCATAATTATTTTTTCCTTTTTAGATAAATATAAATATTAAAGTTGTCCATATCAACCTATCATAAAGTCTATTTCCCTACTTGTAACGGTACTATCTAGCCATTAGTTTTGCCTTGTAAAATTTAACGATGAAAAATTTAAGGAGTTAGAATTATGAAAAATGAAAATTACACGACCACTTTTTCAGTAGATAAGATTCCTGAGGAAGTTTTCAATGCAGTCAACAACGTTCGCGGATGGTGGTCGGAACAAATTGAAGGCTGCACATACCGGCTGAACGATGAATTTATTTACCGATATAAGGATGTTCATGTTTGTATGATTAAATTGATAGAAGTCATTCCGAACAAAAAAGTGGTTTGGCTTGTTCTTAACAACCACTTTAATTTCACAAAGGATAAAAGTGAATGAATTGGAACTAAGATGTTTTTTGAAATTTCGGAGAACAATGGCTTAACTCACCTGCATTTTACTCATGAGGGATTAGTCCCTCAATATGAATGTTACCAGGTTTGATTTGATGCATGGACGAGTTATATACAGGGCAGTTTAAAAAATTTAATTACTTTCGGGAAGGGAAATCCGAACACTAAAGAAGCCGGACTCAATTCTGAATTAATTGAAAAATGGAAGCTTCCCGCAAAATAATTCAAGCGCAAAAGGATTGCGCTATAGTTTTATTAATATACTGTTAAAACATATAAATATCTATCAACAAATTATAAATAATAGGAGATAATATTATGAAAGGACAAAATTATTCCACAACTTTCTCAGTAGATAAAACTCCTGAAGAAGTTTTTAATGCTATCAACAATGTTCGTGGATGGTGGTCGGGGGAAGTTGAAGGAAATACGGATAAACCCGGTGCCGAATTCACATACCGGGTTCCGGGCGCTCATTATTCCAAACAAAGGATTACCGAATTCTCTTCCGGTAAAAAAATAATATGGCATGTGTCGGATGCAAACCTAAGCTTCGTAAAAGAAAAGAGTGAGTGGAAAGACACAGACATTATTTTTGAGATTACTAAAAAAGGCAGAAAGACGGAAATACATTTCACACATAAAGGTCTTATACCTGAGGTTGAATGTTACGATGCCTGCTCCAATGCCTGGGGCGCGCTAGTTAACGGTAACCTGCGCAAGCTGATCATTACGGGAAAAGCTCAGCCAAGCCCATGGTAATTTGCTGCTTGACCGGAAAGATAAAACGGCAAAGTCTATAAAAGTAAATAACGATAATTATCACAAATAGAAATTAGCAGTTCTTATAGATTATAAGTGAAAAATACTTGCACAATTAATTATAAAGGAAAATCGTTTTGGGAAAGATTATCATCACTGAGAATGTTTCACTCGACGGAGTCGTTCAGGATCCCACAGGTGAGGAAGGTTTCAAATACGGAGGATGGTTTCTCCGGGTTACAGATAAGGATCGTGCAGAGTGGGCAAAGGCAGCTACCGAAGAAGCACTTAACACCGAAGCCTGGCTGTTGGGCAGACGGAGTTATGAGTTCTTTGCCTCCAGGTGGCCATCAAGGAGCGGCCTGCTTGCGGATAGGTTGAATAGTCTTCACAAATATGTTGTTTCTTCAACTCTCGAAAATCCTACATGGAATAATACGACTGTACTAAAAGGTGAAGTATTAAAAGAAGTCTCCCAACTGAAGCAGAAGGTAAACGGAGACATTGTCGTTCCTGCCAGTAATCAGCTAGTACAAGCCTTAATGGAACACGACCTCGTGGACGGAATGCGGTTGATGATCTTTCCATGCGTGTTTGGAACCGGCATCCGTCTATTTGGCGAGACCGGCAGCAAGATGCAAATGCGACTTATCGTAATTAAGAGTGTCGGTGATAATCTCGCATTTCTTACTTACGAGTTTGTAAAGGATACCAGCCGGTTTGGTAATATCGGCTAAAATTGCTTTCCCGTTTATTTTTAATGCTGTCTCATCTATTTCATCTTTATTCAAGGCAGAAGTTATAATTACTCTTTCACCTTTCTCGGAATAAGCCTCTGCAATAACTTTGCCTATTCCTCTTCCGCCGCTTGTAACAATAGCTACCTTTCTGTTTAATTTCTTAGGCATATTATCTCCTTCAAGAATTATTTGAGTAATATCATCTTCCTTGTTTCTCTATATTCTGCACTTCCATTATCCGGTTTTGCTGAAAGAGAATAGAAGTAAACACCGCTTGCTAATTTTATTCCGTTGAAATTAATTGAATAATTACCGGCTGCTTGTTTCTTATCGACTAGAGTTGTTATATACTGTCCAATTGAGTTATAGATTATAATTTTTACATCCGATTCTTTTTTAATTGAATAGTCTATCCTGGTTGTCGGGTTAAACGGATTCGGATAGTTTTGCAGTAGCTTAAAGCTATTAACAATTTTCTCTTCCTTAACATCTGTTACGTTAAGATTAAAAGAATACTTAAGAGAATCCCTGTTACCGTTATAATCCGTAGTTTGTATGTTTACATTAATAGTACCGGTCAGACTGTCTTTTCCGGAAAGGTTATAAAATATCATTTGATTAGTCGGATCAAAAGATGCACTTAATGTATCGCCGTTGGCTATTAAATATGTTCTGCTCCAATCAACTCCTACTCCGTATTGATTATCCTGTATTTTAGCATAAATCTCCGGGAATGTTGTAAATGTGCTTCCATCTTTCGGTCCGTAATCTATTATCTGCGGAGGGGTTTTGTCATCTGTATTTGTTAATTCAATTCCCAGCAAATAATTCGCCATATAACTCACACTTGCTTCTATCGTATCGCCTTTAAGCTTCCCGCCTTCGGATATCCAGCTATTGTTTGTATGATCGTATCTGTAAATTTTTATTCTTGATGTATCTGCAAGCGTAAATCCGTTTGCCGAAAGCTTTGCAGTATCAATTGTCATCTTTAGTGTAAAAGGTGTATTAACGGAATCGATAGTAGAATCTTGCCCAATGGGGATAAAGCTGATTTTCATATTATCGCTTACTGCTATCATCATTGTCTTAACAGAACTTAAGATAACCTTTTTCTTAATTATGCTTCTATGGAATATTTTTGTTGAGGAATAATAATTTTTAACAGTAGGTACATTAAAACGTTTGCTCCACAAGTGAGGATAATTAGGTGAATAAGACGATGCATACAACTGCCCGTTCTGTGAAAAACTTCCTTGTATGCTTCCGATTATTTTTCCCGTTTTGTTTATACCGTTCATTACAAAACTCTTACCTGCATTTATTAATTTATTCGTTGTACTCAAAATATTGTTAAACGTAGTTTTTACAAGTTCAACCGTGCCGTTAATAAGACTTGTAAAGTAAGCCCGCAAATCAAAGTTATCCATTTGATTGGAATATCCGGTAGAATACATCAGGTAATTGTAATTGTTTCCATAAACTAGAGAATATTTCCTGGGGAAAGATGTTTCATCAAAATATTTTAAATCCATTCCAATATTAAAACCTAAACCAACTCCCAAACCCTTGTCAATACTGATATCAAAAGGCATATCGATTCCTTTGCCTAAATTTTCATACGTGGTAATCTGGACCGGAGATATTTTATAGTTTTTGGAAAGGGTATTCATTATTATAGGAAGTTCTATACCTAAAGTTTTTAAGTTTACAGTGTTGAGCGGAGATAAAAGTCCGTTAACCGAAAAATTACTGCCGTATAAAACATTAAGATAAGTACCCGGTACGGCTACAACGGTTTTATAAAATGATTCCAATGAGCCGCTCTGCAGACTTACATTGGCTTCGTTTTCCAGCCAGAGATTTAACTGCTGAAGTTGATTGCTGCTGTTATAATATGCACGGGCTCCTGTTTCCATTCCCGTTCCAACTCCGAACAATCCATTGTTACCTGTACTTAAGCTTACTCCGTCCTTGTTTGCAAACGAGAATTTTAACGCTGATAAATCATAATTATAAGCTTGAGTAACACCATAAGATTTAGTTGCGTTACCTATCCCGGATAGTCCGTGCGGATAATAATTTGTGTATCCCATTAATGCACCGCTAATGGAACTTGCTCCAAGTTCAAGTTTTACATCATCGAATTCGGCTTCAAAACCGGAATTCAGTGTTCCTTCAACTCCTAAACCCCATGAGTTTTTTGTTACTGCATCATTTAAGATAGAACCTATTCCGCTTATGTTAAGCAGTGTTTGCCTTACCGCGTTAACAAACAGTCCGAACGTTGGTGAAAAATTTCCAAAACCAAGTGATAATGTTTCCAAAATAAAACCTGCCTGTGTCATTTCTGCCTGGTCCGGAGTAATACCGGGAACGACGGATGTATTAATTGTCTGGCTTATTATTGATTTATCCGATACACCTACTTCGATACCGGCACTAATTTTACCTACTTCTTCTTCATTCACATCAGGTACTTGCAGAGATGTACCTAATCCAAATTCAAACCTGCGGCTCAAAGATATGTTATTATTCTGACCGGTATTAATTGTAAATCCCAATCCGCCGGTACCGGATACGGAGAGCTTTGCTAAATCCGCAGTGACTTCCTCATTTACTCCTATAGCTGCGCTTGCACCTGCACTTCCCTCCGCAAAAAAATCTAGTGACCTGCTATAGTTAAGAGGTGTCATTTCAATATTAAAATTAGGAGGCGTATTATTTAGATGATAAACCGTATCACCGATTGTAACACTGTCTTGAATCGACATTGTTTGTTCGCCGCTTCCTAATTGAGAAAGCTCGCTTCCGGGTATACCAATTCTTAACAATCCCGGCTGAATAAATCTTCCCGAAGCCTGATACTGATTATTTTTTGAATCGATCAGAGTAACATTAAAATCGCTGCTATAAGACAAAGGTGTACTTTGGTTGAACATATTAAAGTATACATACCCTGTTCCGTTTACCGGAACGGAATAATATTTTTCTACCGGTCCGCTTGTAAGTGATGTAATATCCGCAAATCCCTCAGCAGACCCGGAAAAACTAAGCTTAGTTACAAATATACCGCTGCTATCCCAAGCAGTTTGGTATGCTCCGGGTGTAGTAGGGAAATCCGGAGAAATAGCCTGCCCGGTTACAAAAGCATTACCACTTTTATCTATTGTTATTGAATTTCCGATATCGCCGGTGGAAAAAGAAGAAGCATTACTTCCTCCAAGATAAGTAGAATAAACTAAAGCTGAACCGGACGGATTTAGCTCGGTTACAAAAGAGTTACCGGCCGTATTTTTTAAAGAAGTTTGAAAAGCATTACTTGTAACGGGAAAGTCCGAGGAACTTGTATTCCCAGTTAAATATACATCTCCGTTTTTATTGATTGCTATAGAATTTCCTTGGTCATTGTTGCTTCCTCCTAGAAATGTTGAAAATACAAGTCCCGAACCGGTAGAATTTAGCTCGCATACAAAGGCATCAGAATTAACACCAACATTTCCTTTAAAGGAAGTTTGAAATGCACTGCCGGTTACAGGAAAATCATTAGAATAGGTAATACCCGTTATATAAGCATTACCATTTTTATCTATGACTATTGAATTTCCAACACCACTCGAACTACCTCCAAGAAATGTGGAATAAACTAATCCTGAACCGGCAGGATTTAGTTTGGTTATAAAGGTAAATCCGCCGCCGCCGATAGATTTCAATTTTGATTGAAATGCACCCGGTGTTACGGGAAAGTTTCCTGAATTTGTATTTCCTGTTATATAAGCATTTCCGCTTGAATCCACTGCAATTGAATATCCTACTTCTTCGTAATCTCCTTCAAGAAAGGTTGAATAAACTAACGCCGAGCCGGTAGAATTTATCTTAGTTACGAAAGCTGCATTGTTATTATATCCTATGTATGTTGATTGAAATGCATTGTTAGTTATAGGAAAATCAGTTGAATAAGTTAGCCCGGTTACGTAGGCATTACCATTTTGATCAACAGCAATTGAATATCCCTCATCAATACTACTGCCGCCTAGAAAACTTGAATAAAGTAAAGCCGAACCCGCAGGATTAAGCTTTGTTATAAAAGCATCACTAAATCCGTTTCCTTTATAAACTTTTTCAAATGCGCCGCTTGTTACCGGAAAATCGGTAGAACTAGATTCACCTGTAACGTAAACATTATCGCTGCTGTCCAAGGCTATTGAATTTCCTTGATCTATATTTGTTCCTCCAAGAAAGGTCGAGTAAATCAATGCCGAGCCGGCAGAATTCAACTTTGTTATAAAAACATCAGAAGCTTTATTCGTGTTTTGATATGCCCCGCTGGTTACAGGAAATGTAGGCGTTTCGGTAAATCCTGTAATATAGGCATCACCATTTGCATCAACTTTTATTGAGCTAGCATTGTCTCCTAAATTATTTTTCCCAAGAAATGTAGAATAAACTAACGGATCAATTATAAGTTTTTTATTTACATCATAGCCTTTTACATTTAACCCAATTGTTCCGTCACTTCTTTTTTCAAAACGGCAATTAATCTGCTTCCTAATTTCACCTTCACTTTGGTAGGCAAATATTTTCCCGTCTGTTACTTCACCTATGCTTGTCTTTATAACTAATTCTCCGTTTTTGTTTACACTTATTCCTTCCTGTCCTTTAATATTAAAATTTATTTGAGATATATCCGCACCGGGTTCTGCTATATAATCATACCGTAGTCTGCCGTTATCGTAATAGTATTTCACATCTATATTTTTATAAACGCCTTTTATCTCAATGTTTTTATATAATGGTACAAAGCTTGCCCATTTACTTTTATCATTTCCAATAAAGTAATTATAATATCCTTCTTCTTTGTTGTTGCCAACAGAGACGGCATCCGCTCTAGAATTTTCAAGCTGCATGCTTACTACATCGCCTTGTATTCTAGTATGCTTTATTTCAAATTCTTCTCTTTTTTGTGTACTCAATTTTAAGGTTTGCGATATGTTAAAATCCCTCTTTATTTTATAATAATCATAAACAACACCGGAGTTAGTTATCCAGGCATTCATACCGCCGATTCTCGTTAGGAATTTTACTTCCGGGTTCCACTGTCCGTTATTCTTAATAAAGAAATTATTGTTTAATCCGTTTAATATTTGCTGCGGTGAACCAATTTGCTGCGCACTTAAAAAACCTGCAAAACATATTACGAATAAATAAAGTAATTTTCTGATCATTACGACTCCATCAATGAATACTGAGTTTAAAAATTAATTTACATGTTATCTTGTGTGCCTTGATCTAAATTTATGCAGGTCTTAATCCGCTTACTCCTTTTGCTGTAACGGGCTATAAAGGAAATGTAATAAACTTGCCTTACGAAACAGGTTAAATGCTGCTTGCGGTATAATAAAGCTTGAGGTTTTAATAATTACTATCATCTAAAAGGTAGCGTTAAAATCTTTTCACAAAGTATCTGGTTAATAAACATAACCTATTGATTTTTTTTAGCGGGTTTAAAAATTTTATCCGCAACAGTATTTTAAAAATATGATATTCATTAAAAAATCCAAATTAAATTTATTGATTTACAACACTAATTATTTTAAGTGTTAACAAATTTAATCTTATTAAGAGCAGCATTAAACGGATATGTTTTTATAATGCTTAAGTTGGGAAGATACTAATGAAGAACTAACTTATTTACCAAAACTTTAGTTGTATCGAAATGTAAACAGAAAAAAGAAGACATAGTGGAGAGTTCAAAATAAATAAATTGAATACTCCGGCTTTTCATATAAAAGCTGCTTTAATAATGTTTCTCATTCTACTCAACAGCTATAATTCTCTGTCCGTTTATAATTGCGGCTTCATCGGAAGCAAGGTAAACTGCTGCGGGAGAAACAACATCCGGTTTTAACAAATTTTGTTTTTTATCTTCTGGGAAATCCGGCGGAATCATTCCCGTGAGTGTTGCTCCTCCGGGTAATAAAATATTCATTGTTATTTGCGTACCCGCTGATTCCTGCGCACGGATAATACTCATTGATTCAAGTGCAGCTTTAGACGGTCCGTAAGGATAAAATCCTTTCCTCTTATTTGTTTCCAGGTTTGTGGAATTATTTATTATTCTTCCCGGTTTCTGTCTTAACATAAAATGTATAACCATTCTTGTAACAAGGTAGGTCCTGATTAATTTTTCAGGTACATTATCTCCTTAGTTTAATTTCTAACAATAAACAAAATTTAAAATATTATCTTAAAAATTGCCGGGGTTCCGGGTCGATTAATTTACTCAATAATATTATTCATGCAATATGATAAAATATTTTTATATTAAACATGTAAATTTATTTTCTATTATTTATGTGTCATTTGGTAATCCCCAAAAATTTTTAGAAAGCCGGCATTATGAAATACTATTTTACATTTTTATTGTCTGTTATGATAACGGTAATTTCCCAAAACATTTTTTCGCAATCAAATAAAATAGTTCACATTTCTAAAAAGGATGATTTCTTTCCGGCTGAAACCTCGATAACTATTAACCCCCAAAATCCTAAAAACATTGTTGCGGCATTTATTACCAGAGTAAAGAAGTATAAAGGAATAACCAATTTTACTTATGCTTCCTTTGACGGAGGAAATACATGGGATAGAGTACCAACCGCTAACCCGGATAAAAGAATTGAAGGTGATGACGGTGTAGCTTTTGGTAATGACGGTATTGTTTATCATTCGTACATTTCATTTTACGGCTTCTGGGATTATAACTGGAAAAGGCAATATGCCGGAATTTATGTTGATGCTTCCAAAGACGGTGGTAAAAAATGGTTCCTGCGTTCCGTTGTTGTAGACCATATCAATACTTCTTCCCCAATGGAAGATAAACCATTTGTTGTTGTTGATAATTCTCCAGATTCGAAATATAAAGACAATGTTTATCTTGCATGGACACACTTCGCTAAATACGGCAGCTACAACCATGCAGATTCATCTCAGATTTATTTTTCCCGTTCGATTGACAGCGGCAGAACTTATTCTACTCCGATGAGAATTTCAGATACCGGGGGAGACTGCATAGACAGCAGCAATACCGTCGAAGGTGCAATTACTACTGTTGGTCCTAACGGAAATGTGTATGTTGTATGGGCCGGGCCTAAAGGTCTTGTATTTACAGAATCCAAAGACGGCGGCAAAACTTTTTCTCCGAATAAAGTTATCGGATACATTTATCACGGATGGGATCTTGCGGTTCCCGGCATTGGAAGAGCCAACGGTATGCCCGTTACAAAAGTAGATATTAGTCACAGTAAATATAGAGGCTCAATTTATGTTAATTGGGTAGATAACCGTTTTGGCGACCCGGATGTATTCTTAAAATACTCACGCGATGAAGGCAAAACCTGGTCAAACACCATCAGGGTAAACAATGATAAACTGAAAAACGGTAAGTTTCAATTTTTTACATGGATGGCGGTTGACCCTGTTGACGGATCGATTAATGTTGCCTTTTATGATAGAAGAGATTACGACTGCACTTTGACCGGTCTTACTCTTGCTCGCAGCTTAGACGGCGGAAAAACCTTTAAGAACTATAAAATAAATCAGCCGCCGTTTAATTGCAGCAAAAAATTATTCTTTGGCGACTACATAGGAATTGATGCATACGGAGGTGAGGTTATTACGGATTACATGTATTTCAAGCATTCAATTATACAAGGAAAGAACAGACTAAATACGGCTGTTAATGCGGCAATATTCCATTTTAAACCCGGTACTCAGGAACAAATAAATTAACTGGTTAATTTGACCAAGAAAAATTTTTATACATTATTAAAAATTATAATTGCCGCCGGCTTACTTGTATTTATTATAATTAAGGTAAAGCCTGGCGAGATATTAAATGCAGTAGAACGTGCAAATATTTTATTTATAGTTATTGCTGTAGTATTATTAATACCTAATTTATATCTGCAATATTGGAAATGGAAAAAAACATGCACCCTCTTTCTGGATGAATCCGGCGGGAGGAAAATTTTTTTTTCATTACTTTACGGACTCTCCGGCGGTGTATTTACGCCCGCAAGAGTAGGAGAATATTTCGGGAGGTCGATTGGGTTTAAGGATAAATCTTTTATAAAAGTATCTGCTGCAACTTTAGTGGATAAATTATTTCCCCTGGTAATTCTTTTAGTCTTTGGTTCCATAACAGGCATACTCTTTTTAAGAATTTATTTTAAAGTATCTGTTTACATTACACTAATATTATTTGCAATTGATGCGGCATTGCTTATTCTAATTTATTTATCGGCAGTAAAAAAGGGCTGGCGGAAGAATTTTTTATTCGGTTTTATAAAATCCAAATTAAAACCCGGTTCGGTTTGGTCTAATTTGAAAATCCTTAAAAATATGAATAAAAAATATTCTTCCGGTATGATATTTATTTCAATTTTGTTTTACTTGTGCGTACTTGTTCAGTTTGCATTATTAGTCGCAGCTTTTACTCATCATTATAATTTTTTAAATTATCTTTGGGCGGGAAACCTTGTTATGTTTACAAAAAGTTTAATACCTTCGGTTACGTTTTCGGATGTTGGAGTTAGGGAAGGTGCATCCATATACTTTTTAACGAAAATGGGAGAAACAAGCGCTGCCGCTTTTGATGCCTCTATTTTCCTTTTTCTTATCAACGTCCTTTTACCTGCTTTACTAGGCATGCTGCTTTTATTTAAAAAAAATAAATAGAAAATTAAGCAGGAACCATGTTTTTAATTATTATATTATTGTTATTACTGCTTCACTATTTAATTTTTTTGAACGGGATTTTAACCGGATTAAACTGCCGGACATCGTGTGAAGGAAATAAAATTCATGATGAGTTTATATCTGTTATAATTCCGTTTAGAAATGAATCGGAAAATATTTTATGTTGCCTGGATGGTTTGGTAAACCAGAAATATCCCAAAGAAAAATACGAAGTAATTTTTGTTAACGATTTTTCCGATGATGATTCTTATAAGAAAATAATTGGGGCGCAAAAGCCGCCAAACGTAAAGGTATTAAGTGTACCGAATGATTTTTCGGTTAATGCACATAAAAAAAGGGCAGTAAGATTCGGAATTGAAAACTCTGCCGGGGGTATTATTGTTGCTACCGATGCTGATTGTATTCATCAGCCCGGCTGGCTGGCTTCTCTTGCAAAGTGCATGGATGGAAAAACCGGTTTGGTTTCCGGCCCCGTTGAATTTTCTGAAACCGATTCATTCTTTGGAAATTTACAAAAGCTTGAATTTGCAAGCCTGGTATTAACCGGTGCCGGATTAATTGGAATCGGTAAGCCGACCATCTGCAATGCGGCAAACATTGCATACAGAAGAAAAGCATTTGATGAAGTTAACGGTTTTGATTATCAAATGAGTTTATCCTCCGGAGACGATGAACTGCTTATGCAGAAAATCCGTAAGGAAACTGATTTTAAAATAAAATTCTGTTATGATAAAAAAGCAGTTGTAAAAACAAATCCGAATAAAACCGTAAGCCAGTTCTATAACCAGAGGAAGAGGTGGGCAAGCAAAGGCTTGTTTTATGCGGATAAACTTCTTGTTGTAAAATTAATTTTGATCTTTTTATTTTATTTAAGTCTGCCGCTGGAATTTATTTGTATGTTTTTTAATCCTCAATTATTCTTACCCGTTTTTATTTTTAGCGTAACATTAAAACTTTATTTTGAATTCGGCATAATTAAAAAGGGGATAGGTTTTCTTTTTAAGGAGGAATTGTTAAAGTATTTTATTACAGCAGAATTCATCCATGTATTCTATATTATTATTGCAGGCATTTCCGGGCTTTTCGGTAATTTTACATGGAAGGGCAGAAAAGTAAAAAGGTGATAATATTTGTTTTCTTATATCTGTCTTAAAAACTTAAAAAAACCCTCAATACTATATAAACTTACAAAAATAAGTGAACTATATTATTGAGGGCTGAAATGCTATCTGTAACCTTTTTCAAAGGGATACCTGGGTATTTAAATTGAAATTAGATCTCGTCAGCCTTTCCTTATTTTAAGAGTATTAATTTTTTTGTTGAGGAAAAACCATTACACTTTAACCTGTAGAAATATACCCCTCCCGCAAGTTGAGAGATGCCGGTGTTAAACTGAATACTATAATTTCCTGCTTTCTGAATTTCATTAACAAGTACTGCAACCTCTCTTCCCAGAATATCATAAATCTTTAATTCAACAGAACCGGAGTTTGGTATTTGATAATTGATTGTTGTGGAAGGATTGAACGGATTCGGGAAATTTTGAGATAGCGAGAAATTCGCGGGAAGCTTATCCTTAGATTTATCTACACCTGTTATCAATTGAGATAGCGGTCGATGCCAGATCCCGTTTCCATTGGTTCCCGCAATTAGTTCATTTTTATAGATTGTTAATGATGTAATCTCATTGCCGGATAAACCAGCCTGGTTTTGCAGGGTATCATCAACCGGTTGAACAAAAATTCCGTCATGTGAGGTTGCAGCGAAAAGATTTTTATCGGTAACTGTAAGAGATGTAATCCTTGTGTTAGGTAAGCCAATGTATTTCCAGTTTGCTCCGTTATCTATCGACTTAAATATACCCTGTCCGTCTGTTCCTACAAAAAGTTTTCCGTTGGCTGCTGCAAAGGAAGTAATATATAAACCTTGCGATACAGCAGGCAATCCGTTACCGGATTCTGTCCACGTAGCTCCGTTATCCGTTGAAAGATAAATACCTTTAAGTGAAAATATTGCAAAAAGATTAGTACCAATAGTAGAAACTTGTTTGGTAAAATCGTCTGCAGGCAATCCGTTTGATACACGATTAAAGGTTGTGCAATTATCGTGTGAAACAAATAATTCTCCCAAAGAATTTGTTAAGAAAACATTCGTTCCGCTAAATGCAAACGTTGTAACGTAACCGGGTATTTCGCCGGTTTTTTCCCATACGTTGCCATAATCGGTTGAAAGATAAATTTCCCCGTTCAAATTACCTGCAAGTATATACGTTCCGTTAACAGCGATTGCGGTTGTACTCCATTGAGATAGCCCCGTAGTAAAATTATTCGACCATTCGGTTTCATTGCCTTCCCAGCTAAACAGCCCGCCGCGGGTTCCGGCAAAAAGTACGTTATTGCTGACGGCAAGGTTTGATATTATATTATGGTGCAAGCCGGAATTTGACTGGGACCAATGCTGGCCGTTATCCGATGAAATATATATGCCTTCATATAGAGTGCCTGCTATAAAGTTTCCACCACTGTAGGTAAGGGCATAAATTTCTGAGTTTTGCGGAAGCCCGCTGCTTATTGCATTCCATGACTGCCCGCCGTTAGAAGATAAAAATACACCTTCGGCTCCTCCCGTAAGTATATTTGTTTCCGATAGGTTTGTAAATGCGTATAAGTGTAGATCTCCCGAAGGCAGTCCGTTATTTACTAAATTCCAGTTCTCGCCGTTATCGGAAGACTTATAAATTCCCCATGCCCAAACTGTTGCAAGAATGTCAGTTCCACTTAATGTAAGAGCGTATACGGTGTTATCCGGCAAGCCATTGTTAACCGCTGTCCAACTTGTTCCTTGATCAATTGATTTATATACTCCTCCCTCCGTGCCGATAAAAATTGTAGAACCTTTTACAATCATGGAGCGAATGCCCGAGTAATCAAGTCCATCATTTATCCCAATCCAATTTACGCCGTTATCTATCGATTTAAACACACCGCTGCTGTATGTACCTGCATAGATATTTGTACCGTTTGAAGCGATGCAAGTAATATCGACATCAATTAAACTGCTTTGCTCCCAGGTTATGCTGCTTTTGGGCAATATATATAATCCTCCGGTAGTTCCGGCATAAACGCATGTGTCATTAACCATTATAGACCTAATATCGGTTGAAGCATTAAGGCCGTCATTAAAAGTATTCCAGTTTCTTCCGTTATCAGTTGAATAACAATATCCCTTTTCGGCACCTCCGTAAATAATTCCGTTATGATATATAAGTACATTTATAGTTCCGCTTTTGGGTTCTGATTGAATCCATTGTGCCTTAACACTATGCAGATAAAAAGTAAAAAGCAAAACAATTAACAGGTAAAGAATTTTTTTTCCCATTTTATATCCCTTTTAAATTTGATTTAATTTTTTTAGTTCTTTATAAAAAAATTAGAATTATGATTATAATTTATAGAATTTGATTAGTACTATTTATACTAAAATTTGTAATCAATACCCACCGCTAAAATATAAAATCCGAATCCGGCACGAGCTTGTATTGCCCAATTATTGTCGAAGAAATATCTGATTCCTGCACTGCCGCCTAAGGTAAAACCTCCTGCAGAAGGGCTGTATCCTCCGTAATATTCATTCTTCCATTTCCAGTTTGCAACTTCATAGCCAAGTACTAACCCGATGAAAGGATCCCATTTCTCATTGTCTAAAACAAAGTGATACATTCCCGAAACACCGAAATCGATATATGTCCACGAACCTGCGTCGGCAAAATAGTCTTCGCTAAAAGAATAGTAATCAAATAAACCGCCTATCCCGATAATACCAGGGCCAACTTCACCGGGGTTTGTTATCCCGTGTTCGTAGTCAAGTCCTAAAGTTAATGTACTTCCAACACCGCTCAAACCTAAGTGCGGACCAAAATAGTTACCACCTTTGTTGAATTGTGCAGTTACGGGTCGGGCTGTAAATCCGATTACAACTGAAAGAATTAAAATTAAAATAGAAAGATTGTGTTTCATAATTTCCCTTTAATTTGAATAAATGAATTATAATCTTGTTAGAGAATTATTATTTAAAATTAAAGTTTTATTACGTTTATTTATTGTAAAAAACGGACTAGGTTGCCGTGTCCCGTTAAGCGGCAACGAAATTTGTTGAAGGGACAGATCTAAGAAAAATAGTTAAGGTTTACCGGATAGTAGTTTAATACTTTTTATGTTTTTATTTATGAACCTCGAAGGCGGTTCTCCGGTTAAATTTTTAAAATCATTTATTAAATGAGATTGATCATAAAATCCCGAATTAAAAATCAAATCCTGAACATCCGGGATGCATTTATTTTCCAATTGATCCCAGACATAATTCAGGCGGACAATACGGCTAAGATTTTTAGCGCTAAGCCCTACTCTCATCTTAAATTTTCTTCTAAATACTCTTGGGTTTATTGAAAGCTCTTGCAGAATTTCTTTAATACTCAATGTTCCCCCTTCAATCATAATTTTATCATATACCTGATCGATTATATCTGGTTGATAATTCTCAGGGATAATATTATTAATCAGGTACGACTCAAAAAAGTTAACTCTTTCTTTATATGAATTCAGCTCCGCCAGATAGCCGCGAACCGGGGTTCCTTTAAATAAGTCAATTATCTTGGGGTTTGAGCCTGGTAATTTATCTAATTCAATTTTAAACAGCCGCGAAAATTTAGAAGCGTTAAACAATATTACCATTGTATCAAAGGGGCTGTTAATTCCTACCTTAAGCCGTGAAATAGTAGGTGTAACTAGAAAAAAAGAAGGAAGAATTGAACGTTTTTGTCCTTCGATTAAAAATGCTTGAGATTTGAAATGAAACACTACCGCAGTAGTTCCGTTAGGTATAAATTCATCGTTCAATGCATCGTTCTTTTTATTAGACCTTAAAAACATATAACGTATAATAAAATGTGAGCACCTTAGCGTAGGAAATAAGAATGTAGATTCCATATTGTTTGATTTAATATTTCAATTTACCGGATATCAAGTAACCCTTTTTAATAACTACCGAAAGATAATTCAATTGGAATACATATAAAAAATTTTTATATCTTTCTCTTAAACGCGGAAAAATTAAGAGCCCTATCATTTGTGAAAAAAAATTAATAATAAATTGATTTTTAATAAGTTAAATATTTATCTTTATTTGTCTGCAATTTCATCTCTAGGTAATTAACCGCAAAAATATAAAAGGAGGATAAAATGAAAATAGTAAGAATGAACAAACTTGATTCTTCTACCGGCGGAAAAACCGCAGCCTTTCTTGATATTCAAACAAATGATGATATTATAATAAAAGGTTTTCGCCTTGTTGACGGGCCAAAAGGATTGTTCGTTTCTTCACCGAACGAAAAGGGAAAAGACGGGAAATATTATGAAACCGTAACTCTTCCTAAAAGTATAAAACAGGAATTGGAGAAAATGGCAATTGAAGAATTTAATAAATAGTCTTCATCTGTAAAAAAAATAATAGAATTTTAAAAACTTCCTGATTCAAATATTTGCGTATTGTTGTTCACTAGTTGTTTATTGCATAATCTAATTATGCTCTCCGGTCATAATTATGCTCTCTGGCATTTGCGGAGGGGAAAAATTGTTTTATCTTATATCGGTTGGAAATAAGGATGCAGCAAGGCAGCGGATAAAAATCCTGCTATAAATTTGCGGGCAAAACATTTTTGCCGGAAATCCTCTTTTACTCGGAAAACTTAAAAATAATTGCTTGCCTTTTAAAAAATATTTTTATAATATTGAAACGGTTCAATTAATATCTAACCTTTTTAATAGGTATTAAATTATTCCTTAACCGCTCCATAAATAATTTTGTATAATGGAGTATGGAGATAATCAATCTCCGGGCGCATGGTTGATAAATATTTTGCAAAGTTCACTTTTAATCTTTTTCAATATGTTTTTAAAAACAGCTAAAATTCATAAGTGTTATGCCTGCTTAATTAAGGCAGCGCGGTAATTATGTTAATACCCGACCTTCGCTGTCTGTTAAACAAAAAATAAAAAGGAATTTTTTCCCGGTATAAACGATAAATTGCACCGGTAATTGATTCCTTCAACATAAAATATATTATTATTGGGAGGAGAAATGATTTTTGAGCTTTACCTTTCCGGACGCAGATTTGCTTCCATTGCTATTCTTCTGTTTGTTCTGATTCTCCAATCTTTTGCACTTGCTCAATCCGGTTCCATAATAGGCCATGTGTACGATAAACAAACCAAAAGCACCCTGGTCGGTGCAAATATAATTTTAAAAGGTACAAGTCTCGGCGCTGCTTCGGATTTAAACGGTAAATATATAATCCGGGACATTCCCTCAGGACGCCATATTGTTATTGTATCTTATATCGGTTATATACCCGATTCTGTAACTGTTAATATTCCGGCAAATAAAACCTTGCAACAGGACTTTTATTTAAGTCCGCAAGCCGTACTTGGAAAAACGGTTACTATTACTGCACAAGCACAAGGTCAGGTTGGTGCTATCCAGCAGCAGTTAACCTCGAATAATATAGAGAATGTCGTATCCGAAGCAAGGATACAGGCGCTGCCGGATTTTAATGCCGCTCAGGCAATTGGTCGTTTGCCGGGCATTTCTACATTGCAAAGTTCCGGCGAAGCCGATAAGGTTGTTATTAGAGGCTTAGCACCCAAATATAATAGAATAGAAATCGGAGGTGTGGGACTAGCTTCTACCGGAAGTGACCAAATTGGTATTACTTCCCAGGGAGGAACAGCAGGGAATATTAGTAATGACAGAAGTGTAAGCCTGGCCTCAATATCATCATATATGCTGCAAAATATAACCGTATACAAGGCACTCACTCCGGATATGGATGCCGATGCAATAGGAGGCGTAGTTAATATGGAATTAAGAGAAGCGCCTTCAAAACTGCATACAGATTTGTTATGGCAATCCGGCTATACTTCAAAAACCAACAAGTATGAAAATTACAGGGCCGAAGGATC
Organism: Ignavibacteriaceae bacterium; assembly: GCA_046704255.1. Lineage (GTDB taxonomy): Bacteria > Bacteroidota > Ignavibacteria > Ignavibacteriales > Ignavibacteriaceae > FEN-1297. The sequence goes on from JBJKSH010000106.1 coordinate 114,282, forward strand.
TGTAAGTAAGCGCTTTTTCAATAATAAATTTGGTGTTTATCTTCAGGGAGATATAGAATCTTATGATCGTAACGCCGATAATATGAACGCATCATATTTTACTACAAATGAGGTTACTAATCCGGCAACCGGGTACCGGCCTATTAGAGTTAATACTGTCCAACTTATTCATCATGTAGAAACCAGAAAACGCTACGGGGCAGACCTGGTTTTAGATTACAAACTGCCGAACGGCTCAATAAAGCTTATAAACATGGCAAGCAGGCTTAACTCTAATTACCAGGACTATAATACTCTCCTAGACTATCATCAAAACAATCTTCAATTTAATTACAGCGCAGGTAAGAATAATACTGATTTAGCTCTCAACTCTTTAAACATTACTAATGATTTCGGCTTTATGCAATTTGATTTTACTGCAGCTAATAATTATTCCAGGAATTTCTTACCCTCATCTCCCCGGGCTCAATTTACTCAAACCGGGGGTGTTGGAAGCTCTATAGTCAATACTCCTCCTGATGCTCTTACTTATCTTGTCGGATATCCGGGCCCAAGACAAAGCTATTTAAGCTACGTAGGCTTATACAGTTCGGACTACAAGGAAAATGATCAGACATATAAGACTTCTTTTAAGTTTCCCTTTAATTTTGAAAACTCAGTTGCCGGGTATCTAAAGGTTGGAGGAGAGTTTTCCTATAGGCTGCACAATAATTCGCAGGATGCACCTTACGCAAATATTGGCAATACGGATTCTATTCAGGTGAAAATGACAAACGGAATACTTTCCCGGTGGCCGCAATTAAACAATTCATTCGATAAAGGTAAAAACAGATTTTATGCTTCGGGCTTTGGGTCCCTTTATACTGATTCATTCCTTAATAACAACTTTGGAGATTTGCTGTGGACTTCCAATTCGGGAGTCCTTACTGATATGATTAATTATTTATCTACAAACCCGCTCTTTAGCTCTTCCATTTACTCAACTGCAGCTAACCCCGGGGGATGGTTCGACGGAGTGTTTCAGACTATGGCAAATACTTATAAGTATATTGAGAAATACTATGCCTTTTATGCAATGTCTGAATTAAATTACGGCAACCTGATGATAGTTGGGGGTGCACGGTATGAAGACTTAAAGGGCTTGTATGAGGCATTTAATTTGCTGGATGGGCGTAATCCTGCAACCGACAAGGCCTTCCTTGTAAATTCATATCCTAAAAATCATTACTGGTTTCCAATGATACAGGGAAGATATAAGTTGACGGATTGGCTTGACCTTCGTGCTGCGTATTATCAAAGCCTTGCAAGACCGGATTACCAGCAGCTTTCACCTCATTTTACTATCGCTTACGGCGGAGGTTCTGTTACTGCAGGAAATCCCAATTTGGTACCCGCTCAGGCTTACAACGATGACATTTCACTTACATTACATTCTAATGAACTCGGTCTGTTTTCAATAGATGGTTTTTATAAAGAAATTAAAAATTTTACTTACTCCACAAATTATGCTTTATACCATACAGCACCTGCCGGATGGGATACGGTAGGAAAGTATAATATAGGCGGACATCTTCCAAGGTCGGGGGCTACGTTATATACTTATGTAAATTCACCATACACTGCCTATATTAGAGGAGTTGAAGTAGATTTTCAACACAGGTTCTGGTATTTACCTGCCCCGTTTGACGGATTATTAATAGGTGCAAATTATACTCATATTAGTTCAGATGCCAGATACCCGTTTCTTACTACAAAGACTACATACCGCCCCAGACCTCTGCCTCCTTTTACTGAAATAATTGACAGCAGCCGCGCTGGTCGTTTGATAAATCAGCCGAATGATATCGCCAACGCATGGATAGGTTATGATTATGAGGGCTTTTCTGCAAGAGTTTCTTTCCAATTTATCGGCAATGCCGTTAGTTATATTGGCAACTATCCTGAGCAGGATGGATTTACAAGAAATTATTTTAGGATCGATGCAACAGCAAGACAAACATTGCCATGGAGCGGTCTGCAAATCTACCTGGATTTGAACAATATTAACAACGAGGACAATACATCTGCTCAAAAGTCAATCGGCGGATTTACGAATGAACAAAACTATGGACTTGTTGCAAACCTTGGAATTAGGTACATGCTATAAGCTTTTATAACAATGCAATTATTATTGATGAATAATATTAAAAATCATCTTATGTAAATATATTTTAATAATCTTATAATAACTTGGAGGTAAAAAGTATGAAGAATTTTCTAACGTTGCTTTTTTTTGCAGCATTATTGTCGTTTCCTGTTTACGCACAAAAGGATACTGTATATGTGCGAGACACTTACGATATGGGCGGCCAGGAAGGAACTCTTAACAATGCCGTTGATTCGGTTATGAACGCAGGTGGAAATATTTCCAATGTTGTTTTTAAACTTAAACCTTACGGGCTTTATGTCCTTTCCGGTACTATAACTACTCAACCCGGTCAAACACTTGAGATCGACGCCAATCCTCCCGGTAATACACAGGCAACTGCCCCGCCTATGATTGCGTGGACTGAAAATACAGCACCGGATAAAACTTACCTTTTTGACATACCCGGTACGCTCATAATGAATAATATTTGGCTGTTATGGTCCGGTACCAACGGTACAAGGTTTCCTTCTACAATACGTATAGGCGATTCAACCGATGTAAACCAAGGACATATTATTGCGAATAATGTAATATTCGATTACGTCGACCAATCTTCAAGCGGCGCCATACAACCGTATGCAACTCACTTCGTAGGAGATTTCACAAATTGTTATTTTAGAAATTGTACCGATAATCATTTCAGGTACTACAGCAGGGCTGTTTCCTTTCCTTATAATACCACCGGGCTGCATAATGATACTGTTTCATTTGAAAATTGCACCTTTGCAAATATCGGATATGTCTATATGCAGGAAGGAGGCGAGTATGGAGACAATGTATTCTTTAACCATTGCACTTTTTATAATACTGTTATGTACACACTTGAATCCGGATGGTGGTGGAAGATGTATGTTACAAATTCGTTATTTATAAATACATATATGGTAGGCAGAATTCCTTTAACAGACGGTGGGGGTGCCGGAGGAACCATAAGTATTTCGCCTATAGATACTACTGTTTTTGCAAATAGCGATACTGTCGCCGGTTTCGGATTTTCTGTACCATTTACCGAAAAAGACCGACATATTCTTTTTGTTGATAACGATTATTATATAGAACCGTGGCTGGTTAGCTGGATGGCGGATAATCCATACAGTAAAAGCCTTCATATGAACAGGCATGATGATGAAATTCCCGTGCCGCAGCCGGCTATCAATAATCTTACAAAAATGTTTTTTGATACTACAGATGCAAGTGGGAACAAAATGTTCCCTTATATGAATATGGCAAATCTCGATACTCTCAATCCGCGTTTTAAGATTCCTCCGGTTAATTTGGATTCTCTAAAGCAATTCCTTTATCACAAGTGGTATGACAATGCAGATGTAAACTGGGCATGGGAGCCTCAAAATAGTTATCAAGATCAATTATGGCCGCCTAAGGAAGATATGTCATATACGAATGATACATTAAAAACCGCAGCAATGGGAGGCTTTCCCTTGGGAGACTTATACCATTGGTGGCCGCAGCAATATCAGCAATGGCTTGCACAGCGGCCGGCAGAGGAAAACAGGATCGTTAACTGGCTTATGACAGGTAAAGATGTTACCGGCGTTAAGGAATTAAAGAACGGTATGCCGGCAAAATATACACTTAGCCAAAACTATCCGAATCCTTTTAATCCGACGACCCAAATTAAATACTCAATTCCGAAAAGCGGTTTCGTCTCACTAAAAGTATATAATATTCTCGGGCAGGAAGTTTCAACCCTGGTTGCCGGATTTCAGAAAGCCGGTAATTATGAGGCTACGTTTGACGGTTCCAAATTAGCCAGCGGCGTTTATCTGTATCGCTTGCAGTCCGGTACCGCTTCCATTACAAAGAAATTTGTTCTTATGAAATAAAGATATATTCCTAACCTTCGAGGTTTAAGTTCTCAAGGCAACGGGTAGCCTCGTAGGTTTCCGGTAAGTTCTTACTTAAGAAATAGTAAATACTTAATTGTTTCCTTTAAAACAAAAAAATCATGGAGGAAAGATGAAAAAATTTCTAAGTTCAATTTTAACTGCGGTTCCTGTGGTACTGGTAGTTGCCGGGCTTACGTTTGGTCAGACTGCAGTTAGTCAATGGGGTAAAACAAGTTTAGGCACGGCATGGCCGCTTATCCCGAATACCACTGCCGGTAGTATAGGCATAGGCAACGGAGCTGTACCAACCGGATGGTCAACCGTTAGTGGTCATTTTGGCCCGCTTACTGCAACCACTACTCAAGCTGTTGTGGTTACCGGTCAGATGGAATTCGTAGGCGGCGGCGGAGATGATGCATATACATGGCTTCGTTATGCGTTAACATTCCGGGACAGCACTACGTTAAATAATGCCGGTACAGATTCGGCTACTTGGTCTAGCCCGAAGAAATGGTACGGATATGAATTTGACCCGCGAAGCGGTGCAGGCACAATTGCAAATGGCGGCGGCGGACAGGGGACCGAGTGGGCTATAAATAACGGCAACTGGACCAGCACATACAGCAATAACGGACCATTCCTTTCAACTGTTATGAATCAACCTTATAACGCCTCGGCAATAGCAGGCACGTACAATTTTGCAATTTCGGTAGAATCCGTCAACGATACGGTGAATGAAATAAGCTGGTACTTGATAGAGCAGAATAATAAGTATTGGTTTGGCGGTACCGTTAGAGCAGTATCTACAACCAAGCAATTCAACGCAGTAAACTTTGGCTTTAACAACGACTTCCAGGGTACACAGGTTAATTTCACTAACGTAAAAGTTGACCTGGGCGCGCCTATTACGGTACCGGCAGCTCCATGGCAGGCATACTATCTTTCAGACTGGGGAAAGACAAGTCTCGGCACAGCATGGCCGGTTCTGTGGAATGACTCTACAACAATTGTCGGCAATGCCGGCCTGGGAAACGGAAAAGTCCCAACCGGATGGTCAACTATTAGCGCCGGATTCGGACAAGCTGTTCCTATAAGCACTACCAAGGCGATTATTGTTACCGGTCAGATGGAATTTGTAGGCGGCGGAGGTGATGATGCATATACATGGCTTCGTTATGCGTTAACGTATCAGGACAGTGTTACATTGCAGAATAAAGGTACCGATTCGGCTACATGGGCCAGTACGAAGAAATGGTACGGATATGAATTTGACCCTCGAAGCGGTGCAGGCACAATTGCAAATGGCGGCGGCGGACAGGGGACCGAGTGGGCTATAAATAACGGCAACTGGACGAGCACTTACAGCAATAATGGGCCATTCCTTTCAACCGTAATGAATCAACCATATAATGCGACGGCAATAGCCGGCACGTACAATTTTGCAATTTCGGTAGAATCCGTCAACGATACGGTGAATGAAATACGCTGGTACTTGATAGAGCAAAATAATAAGTATTGGTTCGGCGGTACCGTCAGAGCAGTATCTACAACCAAGCAATTCAACGCAATAGACTTTGGCTTTAACAACGACTTCCAGGGCACACAGGTTAATTTCTCTAATGTACAGGTTGATTTAGGCAAGCCTATTACCGTACCGGCAGCACCTTGGCAGAATTTCTATATCGGCAATTGGGGATTTTACGGACAAGTATTAAAAGGCTGGAGTTTTACTCCGGGAGAATTATCCGGCGACGCTTCCATATCGGGAAGTAGTGCTCCGACCGATTGGGTAGCTTTACGTGGTGGATTTGGAGAATCTGTTAATCCGCGCAACGACAAAGATTCGGCTCTTGTATTAACAGGATCTATACATCTTGCAGGCGGCGGTTTCCAGGGCATGGGCAGCCTGCGCTTCGGCTTGTTTAACAGCGATAGTGCCGGTACTGTTATTCTTGATACTTCAAGTGCAACATTGCCGGATTCCACACGCTGGTCGGGGACTCCCAACCATGACAACGGTTATGCAATAATTCCTCCAAGCGATAAAAATCCTTCAGTGATGTGGTCCGGTAATACCGCAGGAACATGGGGTGGAATTATAAACGATATCGGAACAGATGCAGGCAAAGGTTACTCACTCGGTACAATCGATGCCAGTCCTGCTAATGCGGTCGGCGTTTGCGGTACTTATAACTTTACAATATCAATTGGTCCTGCCGGAAGCGGAACTAATGATGTTAGATTCCTATTTAATAAAGCTGACGGCACTTATAGTCTTCAAGGTATGGTAACCGACAAACATAGTCCTGTAGCTGCAAGCACGTTCAACAGTATTGTGTTCGCGCTTGGAGCTGGCAGTAAAGCTACACGAATGGATCTTCAAAATGTACAGGTTACTTTAGCGGCTCCTCCAAAAATAACCGGCGTAGAGGTACCTCCAAATGATAATATGCCTACAACATATTCATTGAGCCAGAATTATCCTAACCCGTTCAATCCGTCCACTACTATTAATTTTGCTTTACCTAAAAGCGGTAATGTAACCTTAAATGTGTACGATGTATTGGGCAGATTGGTTAAAACTTTGGTTAGCGGCGATTTAAATGCCGGCTACCATACAATTAATTTTAATGCCGATAATCTTGCCTCCGGCGTTTACTTCTATAGAATTAAAGCCGGTAGTTTCGTCAGTGTTAAAAAATTAATGTTACTTAAATAACCTCCTTTCAGT
>JBJKSH010000107.1:0-4568 GCA_046704255.1 Ignavibacteriaceae bacterium
GCTCGGCCTATAAATCGAAAGGCAATAGACAGTACTTCCGCTCCGGAAACGGAAAAGTTCATATTTTATATATTAAGTATAACGGTTATTATAAAGAGAGTTTTTTTAGACCTGGCAAATCCGTTACAAAAATTTTTTTACCTTCTACTCTTATAATATTTTCATTCTGTAATTTTTTAAATGTCCTGGATAGTGTTTCCGTAATTGTACCGAGTAATGAAGCTATGGTAGCTTTGGAAATAGTAAGCTTTAAAAACGGTTCGGGTAATTTATCCGTACCGTTACGTTTAACTTCATCAAGAATATATTTCGCCAGGCGGTTGGATACTTCCTTTAACGTAATATCCTCCATTTGCTTGCTCATTAGCCTGAGTCTTTTTGCAAAACCGATTGTTATCTTAAGACTTATTCCGGGATTTTTTAAAATTAGATCCATAAATTCATTTTTAGGTATAAAGAGTATTAAACTATCTTCAAGCGTTTGTGAATTTGCAGGATAACTTCCGCCTTCGAATAACGGTACATCGGCAAAAGGGAGGGGAGGTTTTATTATATGCAAAATTATTTCTTTACCATCCGGCGAGGTTTTGTAAATTTTTACGCTTCCCTCCAGCATAATGAAAAATCCCCGGTAGGAATCTCCCTCTAAAAATAATAACTTGTTTTTGGGATATTTCCCCAGTTTACTTATATGAATTATTTGCTCAAGCTGTCCGGTATTTAATTCCGAAAAGAGCGGGATATTTTTTAGTGCTTCCTTTTTTATTATTGATTCGTTATTCATGTCTTGTTAATAACTTAACATTTTATAATAACGAATATATTAAAAACTAATAAGTAAATTCGTATTTTGCGTAAAGTTCTATGCTGTCTTCAATAATTTTATATGCTTTGTCTTTTCCCATAAAACCGTCTACTATTACTTTTTTTTCTTCAAGCTTTTTATAATCTTCAAAAAACCTTCTAAGTTCTACAACCGTATGGGGCGGAAGTTCATCAATATTATTTATATAATTTACGGACATATCGTTTTTAGCTACGGCAATTATTTTATCATCGTATTTATTTTCATCAAGCATCCTCATTACACCGATTACCTTGGCTTCTATAATGCACATAGGTTCAACATCTATAGAGCATATTACCAGAATATCGAGCGGGTCACCGTCGTCGCAAAATGTCTGCGGAATAAATCCGTAATTGGCAGGGTAATGAACGGCCGAAAAAAGTACCCGGTCTAGTTTTAATAAACCGCTTTTTTTATCGAGCTCATATTTGGCTTTGGAACCTTTTGGAATTTCAATAATAGCATTTACTACCGAAGGGTTATTGTCACCTAATCTTACGGAATGCCACGGATTATTTTGCATAGTATCCAAATCTTTTTATTAATAAAACAATAAATTATTCACCTAGAATTTTAAGTCCCTTCTTAGCATCTTTATTTGTCGGATCAAGCTTAAGTGTCTTTTTATATTCAATAATTGCTTCTTTTTTATTTCCGGTTAAAGCAAGAGACTGCGCAAGCCATAAATGATATTGAGAATTTTGAGGATTATACTTTAATGCTTCCTTTAACGGATCTATAGCATCCCTGTATTTCTTTTTTATTAATTGAACTAAAGCTATTGATCCGTAGGCATCACCTAAAGTTGATTTGTTCTTATCCGGATCTGCGGATGCTACTTGTATAAGTTTTTGATAGATATTAACTGCAGCGCCTGTTGAATCCATGTATTGATATGTTTTGCCCAGGTAATCCAGCGTAGGAATGTAATTGGCTTTTAGCTTGTTTGCTTGAAGCAGCGAAGTCCGGGCGCCGTCATAATTTTTTAATTGAATCATGCATAATGCCCTGTTTATGTATGCGCTTACGGCAGTTGAATCTTTGCTTATTTTCAAGTTGTAATAAACAATAGCGGAATCGTAGTGCCCTTCTTTGTAATACATTGTGGCAACTGTTTCCGCAAAGGAACCTATTAGTGAGGTATCTTTTTTCAAAGCTTTGGAAAGGAAAATAATTGCAAGAGAATCCTTTTGCTGTTGTTCCAGTTCGTAACCGGCTCGTGCATAGTCCCTGCCGGTAAATAAAGAATCCGGTACTTCGTTAAAATATTTTAATGCCTCGGGAATATCGTTTTCAACTGCTAAAGATACGGCGGCAATCTTTTTTAATTCCATTAAATTCGGATATAGAGTTAAACCTTGTTGAGAAACTTTTGCGGCACCTTTCAAATCATTAATTATATAATAAGAATCCGCCGCATACAGATAGGCAGTACTGTCTTTTTTACCAAGGCCAATATATTTATTAAGATAATAAGCAGCATTGCTGTATTGTCGGGCATAATATAGCAGCACTCCTAATTTTAAATATGCTTTGGTGTTGGTAGTATCCATGGAAATAATTTTAAGATATACATTTGCCGCAGCCGTATAACTTTGCTGTTTATATAAAACATTTGCAATTTTAAATTTTAACGGTATATCCAGAGAATCCATTTTTGCAGCTATATTATAGTTAGACAAAGCAAGAACAAGAACACCCAATTTTTCGTATGCTTCGCCAAGTTCTATATAAGCTTGTTTGTTTGTAGAATCTTGTGTTGTAATTTCCGTACAAATTTTTATTGCCTGGCTTGTTGAATCCTGCTTTATATATTCCTTTGCAATTGCAATGGCTTTGGAGTATTGTTTATTCTTTATGTAATTGTCTGCCTGCCCGGATTTACTTTGTGCCGGAACTAATTGGGTTATTAAAATAATTGATATAAAAAGTAATGCGCTTTTCATTATTTCTTTTCCATTTTATTGAGTTTCATTTATTCTTACAGGAACTGCTGCCGGAGCTAAGTTTTCTGCAAGTGCTATCTTTTGCCCGTCGTAGCTTGTTAAAAATGTAGTGAACCCGGAAGCAGGGGTTAAGATAATTTCGTTAAGGTAGATATATACCGTTTGCCATAACGGGTAATATTTTTTATATACAAAGCCCGGGTGCGGAGTATAATAATCAACAGTCAATCCGCCTTTTTCCGGTTTAATTATTTTTTTCGCAATCTGTCCTACTTGCAAAAATTTTATTTTTGAAGAATCTTGAACCGTATTAAAGCTGACTATACCCAACTTATTTCCGCCTTCTTCAATCTTTTTAAACACGTCAATATCGGTAGGAACAACTTCTGCATTTTTAGGAGCAATTCCGTTAAGAATTTCTTTCCGAATATATTGGTATGTGTTTGTATTATCCTGAGGAATAATAAACGAATAGCTCTTTGAATTACCAAGAAGAGCATCGTTTATTTGGTCTACTCTAATTTTATTTATAGGATTATTTTTGGAAGCTATAACCGCAACAGCCGTATAACAAAACTTAAAAGTTTGAATATTCAATTTTTCTTTATGAATAAAATCCAACTCCTTTTGATCAAAATAGCGAGGACTGATAAACAACCTGGTTTTACCGTTAATTATATTTACCATTCCCTGCAAAGTATTTACTTGTTTAAGACTAATATTCGATTTTGTATATAATGAATCGAAAACATTTCTTTCTTTTAATATAATTGGATAAACAGCCGCATCTACTTCCGCCGTTATTTTACCCTTGGTAGGTGTTACTTTCGGCTGCTTAGTACACCCGGCGGCAACTACAAACGTAAACAATAATAATATAATTGCAGCCCTTTTCATAACTCTTATTCAATTGTTCCGTTCTTCTTAAAATATGTTGTTACAAACCTATAAATGCCGTATAGAATAAATACAACCCCAACGGTTATTTTAAACTCGGAAGGGAAGTTGACTTTAAAGAATAACCCTGAAAGAATTACAGTTCCCAGTACAATAAATAATACTGCTGCTGTGTATGCAATATATTTCATTATATCCATTTATAGGCTAACCTGTTGCTAATTGTTGTTTAGCCTAAACCTAAACGGAACAACTACCCAAACCATTACGGGTGCTTTATGCTGTATTGCAGGTGTAAATACAAACTGCATTGCCGCATCTATAGCAGGTTTGTTAAATATTTGTGAATCGGTTTTAATAACAACGGCCTTTAACGGTTTCCCTTGTTTACTAACAAGAATCTTAACAAAAACACTTCCTTCAACGCCGGCTCTTTTTGCTAGTTCCGGATAAACAGGTTGAACGGATTTAACTACCTGAGGTTCTTTTTCAACCGGTATAAAAGCATTTATGTTTGGAATATCATTTTGAGGGGCAGTAACTTTTAAGTCTTGAGTAATTTTAACATTGCCTCCTCCGCTGCCCTCGCCGATTGGTGAAGCAATTTGGTTCATTTGCTGCTGTGTTGCAATTGTTTGTTCTTTAGGTGCTTCGGCATCGGGAACAGGTTTTGGAATTCCTATATTAGGTTTAATCGTAGGCGCTTTTACGGCAATTTGCTGCTGTACATTTTTATTCAATGAAGGAGGCGGGCCTAATTCACTGTATTTTAAAATTCTTACGGTAGCAATATTATTATCATTTTCTTTTGTAATTGATAGGATAAAGAAATATGCACCAATAAGAAATAAATGAATAATTATAGCAATAGCCAACCC
>JBJKSH010000108.1:0-5592 GCA_046704255.1 Ignavibacteriaceae bacterium
CATTCATTGTACCAGTAAAATAATATATTGAATCCCTATATAATTTATAAACCCGAAGAGGATTTACTCTTGCTCCTGTGGACGTTGTATCTCCCATGATAAATTCATTTATATTTCCGGGAGGATATGGTGAGACCCAAACTGTATCCGGTGTTTGGGCAAATGTATTAGGTGTTGCCATAAAGAGCATAATTGTAGCAATAATTGATATTGCCGTCAGTACAGTTTTCATTGTAATCATCCTTTCTTTTTTTAGCTTAATTTATATAAAATCACCTTGGTGCGTAATTTGAAAGATATAAGTCCGGGACTGTCCCTTCCAAAATTTACACGCTGTTTATTTTCCCTCTTTTCTTCAATTAAAAAAATTTTCCCAATCATTTTCATCTTCAGAACATTTTTTATAAAAATTCTACATTTTTTTTATCTTTTTTACTGATAGATTTTATAATTGCAAAAGGCAATTTTTCTAAAGAAAACGAGGACAAGAATGACAGGCTAAAACGGGATTAACATTCTACCGCCCAGGTTACAGATATATTGAATATTGCTTATATGCAAAACTCTATATAATCTTTTTGGCTCCTTAATTAAATTGTCAGAAGAATTAGGATGTGCATTTAACTTCTTATATTCTGCAAAAACGAATTCATAATTACTTATTTAATACATGATGCTCCGTGCAAAACTTCCTAACCAAATTAAAATGAGGTGTGTCTAGTTCAGGTGTTCTGTATACCAATGCAACTCCAGCTTGTTTATAGGCAATTTTCATAGCATCTTTAAGATAAGGAATAGTAGCTTTTCTAGACCATGAGGAATGGGCTAGAAAATAAATACAGGGTATTAATACCGTATTAGGAAAAGTTTTCCTAAAATCTCTTATGTTATAAGTAAGACTTCCTGCAGAAACACCGTAATGTGGGAATTTTTTCGCATTATGCTGGTATCCCCATTCCACCGCATTTATAAACGGTTTGTACGGCTTAAAATTAAATTTTTTATTATACAATTGATCTTCATATATTGTTAAGCCGAGAAGAAAATTCGGATTTTCTTTTCTTAGTGCATCATAGACCTTCTTCAAATAATTCGGAGTAAAATATTTCATATTATATGCAAAATCGTCTATCATTAATAAGGTAAGGTTAGGATGACTTTTGGAAATCTCTGCTATATTTTTTGCCCATTTAATATAATCCAGACCATAAGGGGGATACCTTATATTTCCGGGAGTTCCTTTACGTAATTTGGGTTCCTCGGTAGGAGGTACCAGCACAACCCAAACTTCAATACCTGATTTAGCAGCCTGCTTACAAAATTGAGGAAGTGCGCCCAGTTCTTTAATCGAATGACCTTCTATTAGGTAGCTATAACAATTTACTCCCATATCCTTTAATCTGGAAATCATTTCATTTATCATAGGTTCCCCTTTCTTATTGTAATTCATTCCGGCATAAGCTACAACTCTGCGTTTTCCAAAAGGAAAGGCTTTTTTGTTGTGCAGCATTTTTATAACATATCTCTCATTTTGAATCCGGATTAGATTCAAATTTTTCATCCGGTTGTTCTTTGTATTTGTTGAATCAGAACCATTCACGGTAATTTGATTTATACTGATTGCAGGTGCAGTGCTATATCCTAATAACTTATCCCTAGCTTGTGCAATTGAGATTGTTGACGCCGAAAAGAGAGCTAATAAAATAAATATTGCTGTTGCCGGTAATATTTTCTTCATGAGTAAAATCCTTCCATAAAAAATTTTAATCTATATAACTAAAAGCTCTTTCGTAAACCTAGGTCTGCAGTAGTACCGTAGTAAGACTCCGAAGTGGGGTAACCGGAGCCTTGATTTACATTTAAATCCTTTGCATTATTTAAATTGTTAACATCAAAAAATATTTGAATGCCGTACCAAGGTAGTACTTGTTTCACCGAAAGATCCCATCTTATATACTTAGCCGTATTTACTCTAAGCGCAGGCCAGTAGTTATCTCCTTCAAAAACATTTGAAGTTAGTGTCATCGAAACTCTACCGGAAAAGCCTTTATAATCATATCCGACGTTAAGATTAGCTATATTATTTGGTTGATAAATTAATCTATCCTTATAGTAACTATTAACTATTTTTTGAGAGTACCTCGGGTAATAAACTGTTTTAACCGAAACAAGCGGATACTTTGCTTGAGAAAAAATATGTGTAAAATTTGCACTTAAAACCAAACCGGATAAAGGACCGGGTAAGTACCAAAAATGCGTTTCCCAATCTAGTTCTACTCCCCATAAATCTACTTTATTAGGATTGTTTATGTATGTACTTAACGGCTCGCCTTTTGTCGTTTTTGGGATTCCCGGATATTCAGCCGGGTTAATTACATAGGTGGTTGTTGGAAAAATTAGATCACTTATATGTTTTAAAAAACCGTCCACAGTAAATAGACCGATGCTATTGTCGTAAATAGATAAGATTGCATCATAATTTGTTGAACGTGCCGGTTTTAACGCATAGTTATTCCAGGCAACACTTGTAAAACCTATATTTATTCTGGGTATAATGGATTTATAAGAAGGATAATTTAATGTATTTGTATAAGCAAGATGAAGCTGTAACCATGAGAAAGGATGATATATTAAATGAACCATAGGCAATAAGTAACCATGTATTTGATTAATTGTAGTATCACTATACTCATATAAAATCGGTGTTTGAGTGCCGCGTGGAGCAGTGTAGGACGTTACCAATTGCTGATATCTAACACCGGGTAAAAAAGTTAGAATCGAACCAAAATGAAAAGTTGACATTATATAAGCCGCACTTTCATATTCATTACCCGTATAATTGTTTGTTACCGATGTATAGTTATTATTTGCAATATTTTCCAGGTAATCATAAGAATTTGCTTTTACTGTATCCACATTAAGAAAATTAAGTACTTGTTGGAGAAGACCAATATTCAAAGGTACGCCCATATGATAACCTCCACCTAAAAAGTTTCCGTAACTAAAATTATTATCTTCAAACACCGTAATAGGCAGTTGTAAACTTCCGTTCGGAACTGTCTTTTTCATCCAAGGGTATTCGTTTAATATAGACTGGGTAACCGAATCACTACCGCTTATATAAAGCAAATTATTATCGCTTGTGTAATTATTAGATAATATTGTGTATCTGTATTCTCCGCCGAACTTCCAGATACTGGAAATATTTTTTGAAAAGTTTACTGTAGATTGGAAATCCACCGAAGCAGTAATATTCCTGTTCCTGTAAAAACTATTAAAACCTTCCGCATTGTTAAGGTAGGTTTTGGATAAATCGTTTTTTGCCAAAGACGGTACAGCCTGAGGATTTAAACTTTGATAATTTATACTCCCAAGGCCAACTAGATTTTGTAAAAACTCAAATTCGGTTGCATTAGGTATAGAATTTTCCGAATAAGAATGGGATAGTTTTAAATCAACGGAAAAAAGCGGGAGATCTTTTTTAATATCAAGAAGATCCGTTAGAGTTGTTAACCTAACAAGTTCCTCCTCTGCAATATATGCATGGTAATTACTAGTTAAACTGTAATCCTCTCTTCTTACCTGTTCTTTTGTATCTCCGGAACTAATGATATTCATGAGATCTACTTTAAAACCGGGAAGTTTATAATCCATAACAACTGTTGCCCCATAACGTTTTCTCTGCCTTGGAATATCGGTGAGGCTTAAACTGCTAAGATAAACTGGGTTGTTTTGATTAAGCTTAGGATCATTTAAGTAATAACTTACCCCCAAATCGTTTGATGATAAGTCACGTTTTCCTATATTAATTTCTCCAAAAATCCCAAAATGTGAATCAAAGAAACGTGCTTCTCCAGTTCCTACAAATTTATAATCTGAATATGTATTTTGAAGACCGTCATATCCACTTTGTGCAAGAAGACTGAATTTCGGTTTTGTGGTTCGAGCTTCTCTTAATTGAAAATTAACTGTACCGCCTAGCTCTGCCGCGTCCATATCCGGTGTAATAGCTTTAATTACCTCTATTCCTCCAAGCATACTTGAAGAAATATCACTTAAATCTACAGCACGGTTTGAACCTAAATCCGGAGGTACTTGAACACCGTCAATTGTAATCATATTATATTGGGGTGCAAGTCCGCGAATAACAACTTGCGAACCTTCACCTCCTTGTCTAATAAGTGAAACTCCCGGTAATCTACCTACAGACTCGGCAGCATTTTGATCAGGCAATTCTTGTATACGTGCAGCGGATACTACACTTGCAATCTGTGAAGACGATAACTGTTCATTAATAGCCTGATTCTGCCCGTTTGCCTGTGCTGTAACTACTACTGTTTTGCCTTTTACTCCTACAGGTTTCAATTTGAAATTCTGTTCAACAGTAAAGTTGTTTTTAACTTTAACAATAAATTTTTCGGATTCATATCCTATATAAGATGCAGAAATAGTATAAGTACCAGGCGGAATATCATGTATTACATATTTCCCATTAACATTTGAAGCTGCCCCCATACTTGTTTCTTTAAGTATTACGTTGGCACCGGGTAGTGCCTTGCCCGTTTGTGCATCTCTAACATGTCCTTCTATATTCCCGCTCGCTGCAAAAGCTGTTGCAGCTAAAGATAAAGTAAATAAGAAAATTAAACTTTTGAGGAAAAAAAATTTTTGCATTTTACCCTCTCATAGTAATTAATTGAAAAAATTTTTATTAAGCTAAATTTCGGAAGGTGAAAATTTGATTATTTCAATATGAAAATATTTTCTTCATTTAAGAAAAAGTTAAATTCTATTTAAGCTGATTAATATTTTTAATTATTTTCTTAAAAGCTTCTTCAATATCTTCAATATCCTTTTCAGCACCTAACAAAACATTTTGCGGCAACCAAATATCAACTTTGCATGTCCTTTCCGTTTCCGGAAACGTGACTATATCATAATTTATCTTTGAATAACTCTCAGATCTGTTTATAAATTCTTTCACTTCTTTTAAAAATCCTTCTATATGAAGCGGAACATAGCCTCTTGAAGCAGGTATTTCTTCGTTATGAAGGGAATGGATAAAATCATTGTGGGAAATTCCATCAAATGATTCTTTCTCATATATTTTATGATAAAATGATAACCGTAGAAATTAATTCGCACATTATATTTTAACATTTAATATTAATAAAGTGTGAATTTATTGATGTGCGTTCAGTCCCTAAATCCAGGTTCACTTTGTATCGTTGTTAACCGAATCAATCGAAATAAAGTAAGTGATTCATTTTTGAACACATTTTTACAAAATACAATTATCGCATTTCTTTAATTACAAAATAATTTAACAAATTGTTTATATTTAATTTCCAAGCTTTATTTCAGATAAATTAATTTTTTTATCTGGATTAAGTTTGATATAGATGGTTTTAGTTTTATAAGACGTTTTTATAAACTTAATTTTATAAAGTGCAGGAAACTTCTTCCCAGCCCAGGCTCCAAAATTAAAATTACCGGAACCGTTTGTTTTTTTCTCAGCAGCTATCAGGTTATTATTTTTTACAACTCTGCTTACAACTACATCAACATTCTTTACCGGCACATCATTTTTTT
>JBJKSH010000109.1:0-4024 GCA_046704255.1 Ignavibacteriaceae bacterium
GAGGTTAGAGGAATTGGGAGACAAAAAGGGCAAACGGAAATTTACAGGGGTTCGGAGTACCAAATAAACTTTGTACCTAAGGTTAACCTGGAAGTTGTGGTTCCGGATTCACTCTTAGACCATGCTGCATCAGTGATTATTGCTGCGGCAAAAACCGGACAGGTAGGGGACGGTAAATTATTTATTTCCACGATTGATGACGTCATTCGGGTTAGAACAGAGGAAAACGGAGAAAGTGCTTTATAATTTCAATTATTAAAATAAAGGTATATTATGATTTCTTCTTTTTACCCCTTAAAACGGCTGTTCATAGTGTTAATACTGAGTACATTAACATTCGCTTATTCCTTTGCACAGGAAACAGACTCAAATATAACTTCAAATTCTCTTTCCGTTTCAGGAATGGTCGATGTTAATTTTAATAAGAACTTCAATAACCCGGCCAGCCGTATAAACGGTTATAGGAACTTTGACGTTTATGAAAATCAATTCAATTTGAACCTGGCAAAATTAACTTTGCAAAAAAACGCAAACCCGGTCGGCTTTAGAGTTGATCTCGGATTTGGGCAGGCAATGGACTTAGTAAACAGCGATGTAAGCCTCGGACCGGAAAAGTCTTTGCGTAATGTAGAAGATGCTTATCTAACTGCAGATGTTCCTGTTGGAAACGGCTTAACTGTAAATGCGGGAAAATTAGTCACTCACATGGGAGGAGAAGTTATAGAAACAAACAATAATGTTAATTACAGCAGGTCTATTCTCTTTGCTTATGCCATTCCGTTTTATCATTTGGGAGTTTCCGCAAATTATCCTTTCAGCGATAAGTTTAATGCGTCAATCTATATTTATAATGGATGGAATAATGTAGTTGACAATAATAAGGGAAAAACTTTCGGTGCGGAAATAGATTGGTCCCCCTCCCCTGTTTTTACTATCATAGGAAATTGGATAGGCGGACCGGAAGAACCAAACAGCAGAAAACAAAGGCATGTATTTGATACTATAATAAACCTTCAGCCTTCCGATGCGTTATTTTTTACATTAAATGTTGATTACGGTCAGGAAGCTTTAGCTCCCACCGGATTAGCAGTTTGGAAAGGAATAGCGCTCACCGGTAAATATTCTTTTAATCATTTTTCATATTTAGGCATTAGAGGAGAATACTATAACGACCAATCCGGTTTTACAACAGGTACAGTTCAGGCTCTTAAAGAAACTACTATAACTTATGCTTTTAAATTCAGCGGCAGTTTGTTAACCGAACTTGAGTTTAGAAGAGACTGGTCGAATGTAAATACATATGAAGATGATACCGGTGCACTAACGAAAGATAATCAAAATACAATTCTAATCGGATCAGTTTACACTTTTTAACAATAATTAAAATCAGGAGTAAGAATGGTAAAAGATAAATTTATTTATTCGCTGGTAATTATTACAATGTTTGCGGCAATTATAACTCTTATGCTTCCTCAAAATGTTTATTCTCAAACTCAGCCGGATCCGTCCGGTACCAAGACCGGAACAATTATGGATGTTCCGGCAGCAAAACCGGGTTCACCTACTTTACCGGAAATAGGAAACGCAGCGGGGCACAACCGCGTTGCAATTAATTTTATGTGGACGCTTATAACCGGATTTCTTGTAATGTTTATGCAAGCCGGGTTCGCAATGGTAGAATCCGGTTTAACAAGAGCAAAGAATGCAGCGCATACAATTGCAATGAACTTTATGATTTATCCGCTTGGTATGTTAGGTTTTTACCTTTGCGGTTTTGCATTTATGTTTGGCGGAGTCGGCTCGCTCGGTACACTTGGAGGATATGCCGGTCTTAATCATGAAATTATAATAAATCTTTTCGGCAAACCGTTCGGGCTTTTGGGATGGAGCGGATTTATGCTGCAAGGAGCCGGCTACGATACTGCTGTGTTTGCGCTCTTCCTTTTCCAGATGGTATTTATGGATACTACTGCAACAATACCGACAGGTGCCGCCGCAGAGAGATGGAAATATTCCGCATTTATGATTTACGGAATTTTTATAGGTTCCATAATGTATCCTATATTCGGTAATTGGGTATGGGGCGGAGGATGGCTTGCCCAGCTCGGAACAAATTTCGGGCTCGGGCATGGCCATGTGGATTTTGCAGGCTCTACTGTTGTTCATATGCAGGGAGGTGTAATAGGGCTTGTTTACGCCTGGCTGCTTGGACCTCGATATGGAAAATATAATAAAGACGGCAGCATTAACCCGGTACAACCACATAATATTCCTATGACAATAATCGGAACTTTCATCCTTGCATTCGGTTGGTTCGGCTTTAATCCCGGCTCAACATTGGCAGGTACCGATTTAAGGATTTCCGTAATTGCCGTTAATACAATGCTTGCAAGTGCTACAGGAGCTTTGGCCGCAACAATGTGGATGTGGTGGTTCCGTACCAAAAAGCCGGATCCTTCCATGATGGCTAACGGAATGCTTGCCGGTCTTGTTGCAATTACTGCTCCTAGTGCTTTTGTTAGTGCAGGCGGCGCTTGTATAATAGGATTAATCTCAGGAGTACTTGTTGTTGAATCCGTATTCTTCTTCGATAAATTAAGAATTGATGATCCTGTCGGAGCAATTTCAGTTCATGGAGTTAACGGTGCATGGGGCTGCCTGTCCATCGGCCTTTTTGCCGACGGCACTTACGGAGCAGGCTGGAACGGTGTTCCCGGAACAGTAAGAGGATTGTTTTATGGAGGCGGATTCGGTCAGCTTGCTGCAGAAATAATTGGTGTAATTACATGCTTTATTACTCTGGGTGTTATGTCTTTCGTAGTATTTAAAATTACCGAACGTTTGGTTGGTAACCGAGTATCTTTTGAAACGGAAATCGGCGGACTCGATATTCCGGAAATGGGTGTTTTAGGATACAACGGATTTGAAATGGATAAGATTTCAGAAACAATGCATCCGGTCAATTAATTTAATATGAAGATATGCAGCATGGATTTTTATCTGTGCTGCAATTAATTTTAGAAAGGAATCAATCATGAATAACTCAATTGAAATTTTACTTGCTT
Source organism: Ignavibacteriaceae bacterium (assembly GCA_046704255.1). Taxonomy (GTDB): domain Bacteria; phylum Bacteroidota; class Ignavibacteria; order Ignavibacteriales; family Ignavibacteriaceae; genus FEN-1297. Next base: position 3,066 of record JBJKSH010000109.1, read on the forward strand.
TAATTGCCGTAGCAGCCGGTCTGGGAATCGGATTGTTGTTTGGAACAATTCAAAACCTTGCTTTGCAAAAAAATAAAAAACGTTATGAACAGGGAAATCTTAAAAACGGTTGGGTAATTATGCCGGGCTCTTTTAGCAGAATTGCCGTACTACTAGTTATATTCGCTTTAATTCAGGTAGGATGTCCATTCCTTTTTAAAGGAAATACTCAATGGCTTATTTCTGCAGGAATTTTAATCGGGTATGGTTTAACATTTGTTAAACAGCTAACGCAGAGAGAAGTTTACAGAAAGTAAATTTAGATTCTTAAAAAAATATATTTTAGGAAAAGTTTCTTAACTATAACTAATTAGGTTAAGTGGTATAATGGTATAGGGTATGGAGGTAAAATGGTATAATATCTTCGTCTCTCAATTTTGTTAAATATGATATTGCGATCATTAAACAATTAAAACAATACGGCAATTAAACAATTTAGCACTTGAATTCTATCATTTCCTCTCCCAGTGCCAATGCCAGGGTTCAAAACCAACGCCCCATTTATTATCCTTTGGATAAGATAAATAAAAATTATACTTGTGTGCGTTTTTCAGCATCCATTTATATTCCGGCAGGCTTGCAAACTGAGCGGAGGTCTGATGATCACTGAAACCGTTTATGCCGTCCTGGCTGCAAAAATCAATTGCATTAAATGTAGGATCCCCATGCTGGCTGTAGCCGGGCATAGCAATCCATTTTGCATTTTCTTTTAATGAAAATTTACTGCTTGATGCCAGGTAATGAAAAAATAAATATGCCTGCCTTCCGGGTGAACGGTAACCGGAATCTATATACAATTTCCTTCCGATATCCTTTTGCATAGCGGCTGCCATTCTTAAATAATCTTTATAGGAATGTTCCGGGCAAAATTGAATCCCCGTCTCCCGGTATCCTACTCTTACCGATGGAACTTCAACGAG
>JBJKSH010000110.1:0-7641 GCA_046704255.1 Ignavibacteriaceae bacterium
CAACCCCGGTGGGAATATTTCTAAACAGATTTGAAACCAGTTTTTCTATTTTACCGGCTGCATATTCATATTCAAGGCTAGTAGTTGCAAGCCTTACACCGCAATTAATATCATAACCAACTCCGCCAGGAGATATAACTCCTTCATCGAGATCAGTAGCTGCAACTCCTCCGATTGGAAATCCGTAGCCCCAATGAATATCCGGCATAGCGAGACTGTATTTTTGTATTCCCGGTAAATGAGCAACATTAATTACCTGCTTTAACGCATCTTCATTTTGAAGAGAATGTTCCAGCATTTCTCCGGAGATATAAATTCTTCCCGGCACACGCATTTCTCCGGCTGCAGGAATTTCCCACACATTATCTCTTAATTGATTTAATATAATGTCTTTTGCTTTCATACAATTTACTTGAAACAATTTGTAAGTTTAAGTTCTCAGCCAAAGGCTGATACGCCTATGGCGCAAAGTTTAAGTTCAAGAAGTATAAAGAATAAAAGATAGTTCATGAAAACTTGAAACTCCTTGAACTTGAACTTACACTTGAACTTGAACTTTTCATATATCAAACACTATTCTAGTTGTATATTTACCACCGATATATTTCACATCCATCTGGTGAAAAGTTACCGCTTTTATTTCAACTTTTAAATTATGCTTATTATTGTTAAACGGATTACCCAAAACAGTAGAAGATAACTTCCACAAATTTCCATCCTTATTAATAGATATATTTTTAATTTTCCCGAATACCCATTTCTTTGTTAAAAGGAGAAAATTTAGTTCGGATAAAAATTCAACTAAAAGTTCTTCAATAGATGATTCTTCAAGTTTTATTTCGCAAGGTTCTACCGCATCCGATGTAAATGGTTCAATTACGGCATCTTTCCATGCTGATGCCGCTGCAATGAACAAATCCGCATAGTTATCTGCAGAAATTTCTACGGCAATATCCGCAGTATGGTCTATAAATTTAAATATTCCGGCCATCAGGATAAATATAAAAAATAAAACACCTTACAATTTAACTATTCTTTAAAAGATATAATAAAAATTCTTAAACTATTTTTACATTTGCATTCTAATTACATTATTTTTTTTAAATGAAGCATCTACCCGAACATCAAAAAGGAATTCTCGCAGTAATTGCTGCGGCTTTATTGTGGAGCACCGGGGGTTTATTAATTAAGCTTGTAACTTTTGATGCAATTCAAATTTCATTTTTCAGGAGTTTTTTTGCAGCTTTAGTTTTTCTTATCCTCTTTAAAAAAGAAATACTATATGCCAACGGATTCACTTTTATAAATGCATTATTATATTCCGCCTTATTGATCTTTTTTGTCATAGCAACAAAAACAACAACTGCGGCAAATGCAATCTTTCTTCAATATACTGCGCCTATTTATGTTTTAATTTTTGAGCCGCTAATAAATAAAACAAGGTATGAAAAAATTAATATTATAACTATTATAGTATGCTTCGGCGGTATGGTACTGTTTTTTATCGGCAAATTTTCACCGGGATATGAAACCGGAAACATATTTGCACTTTTATCCGGGCTGGCTTATGCTGCATTCTTAATAGGAATGAGGAAGAATAAAAAAGAGTTCCAGTTCAGTTCAATATTTTACGGCAATGTAATTGTAAGCTTAATATGTTTGTCTTCGGTTTTTCATCTTTCAAACATTACACCTGCAAATTTAATGATGGTAACTTTCCTGGGTGTTTTCCAAATTGGAATTGCGTATGCAATATTCAGTTACGGATTAAAGAGAGTACTTGCAATTGAGGCATCGTTAATGTCGATGTTAGAACCAACACTTAATCCCGTATGGGTATTTCTTGGTTACGGAGAAGTTCCCTCCCCAACAGCAATAACAGGCGGAATCATCATCATAGCAGCAATATCAATAAGAGCATTTATAGTTGAAACCTTTGGAATAGGAAAACCAAAAAAAGAATTAATAACTTGACTTATATCAAAGCTAAATTAATGTTATAACATCAAATATAAATTTAAAAATGTAACTATAATTTCCCCATTTATTATTATTCTAACACAACTCTAAATGTATTCATTTCTCTAAAGCGAGAAGGTAATGTGCATTTTCTCACCTATGAAAAGCTCATATTTAATTACTGCTGAATTTCATTACAATACTTTGGTTTGCTTTTTGTAGCTGCGTAGCAGTTAAAAAATAAATTACTTGTAAAAAGGTTTGGGGTAATGATGAAAATGAAATTACTATTCACTTTATTAGCAATGATATTAGTATCCACACTCTCCTTTAGTCAGGATTTTTATTTGGGTGTAGGTACTCCGGCCGATCAACAGGGAACATCATGTGCATCCTGCCATACGGCTTCAAATATAGCTTACCAGGTACCATATTATGATACGTGGAAATTTACCAAGCATGCTCAGGCATACGATTCACTTAAGAGCGAACTGAATTACAGTTGTTTACAATGCCACACAACCGGATGGAATACATCAATAAAAAATTACGGCGCAGATGAATATGTAAAAGCAGATACTTCAGCACCGCATGGTTATGTTATTACCGACTCGGTTAATTTTTATAAAAAGGCAAACGTACAATGCGAAGACTGCCACGGCCCGTTAGGAGACAGCACCGGATTCTTAAATGTTAACCACTGGCCATCCGTAACCAATTCACCGAATAAACCGGATTACTCAGCACAGCTTTGCGGTAAATGCCATTCCGGTCATAATCCTTTTCTTGAACAATGGTCTAAGTCGCCACATGCAATGACGACTTCCGGCAGTGCTGCTTTTGCTGCTAAAAATAAATCTTGTGCGAGATGCCATGTTGCACAGAATTTTGTTGATTACATGAATAACCCATCGGCGTACAAAGATACTATACTGGTTTCCGGAAGTGAAATGCAGCCGATTACATGTGTAGCATGCCATGATCCTCATAATGCAAAATATCCTGCTCAGTTAAGAGAAGGTATTTCATACAAAAAAGTAATTTGCGATGAATGCCATTATGCCGAGATAGATAGCGTTAATATAAATTCTGCACCGCACGAACAATCCGGACTTGCGTTAAGCGGAGATAAAAATTTCGGCTACCGTTATCCAGGTCAGACGTACATTAATTCCGCTCATACTTATGCCGCAACGGAAAGATGCATAAACTGCCATGTTAACATGAGTCCTAATCCTGACGGCAGCACGAATACAGGTCATACATTTTTGCCAAGAGTTCAGGCATGCGAACAATGCCACTCGGATTATGCAAGTTCAGTTGATATCGCAGACTCAGCAAAGATGTTCGATTACCGGGGCATACAAACAACTACAGACAGTTTAATGAACGCACTACAGGCTTTACTTAATAGGGCAAGTTCTGCAGATTCTGCCACTGCAGTATTTAAAGAGGCAAATTATAATTTACTTGCGGTTCAATCGGACGGAAGCCATGGAATTCATAATGCAAGACTGATTGATAAACTATTAAGAGATGCAATAAATAGTTATACAACTACCGGAGTAAAACAATTCAACGATATACCGGAGACTTACAGCTTAAGCCAGAATTATCCTAATCCGTTTAACCCGGTTACAACAATTAAGTTTACTATTCCGCAAGGAAGCAATGTTAAGATAATTATTTACGATGCAATCGGCAGGCAGGTAACAATGCTAACCAATCAATATTATTCCAAAGGCGAATATAAAATTGAATGGAATGCAGACTCTTATGCATCAGGAATTTATTTCTACAGAATTGAAGCAAAGAACTTCAATATGGTTAAGAAAATGGTATTGCTAAAATAATTCCTAGAGGAGAGTTCATAATCGCTTTAACCGGCGAAATGAACTCTCTTATTTATTAAATTAAATAAAACAACAAAATAATATAAAGACAAACGAGGAGTGTCCAATGATTAAAAATCTCATCATCTCGATTCTTTTTCTTTTTGCTTCTGTTGTATTAGCAGCTAATACGGATACTACGCAGGCACCTCTTCACGGCTATGTTGGTACTAAGATGTGTGGAATGTGCCATCATACCGAAAAGCAGGGTGACCAGCTAGGCATCTGGCAAAAGAGTAAACATGCGCAAGCATACAAAACTTTGGAAACCGCCGAAGCAGATAAAATTGCAAAGGAAAAAGGTTTTACTACTCCGGCAGTTAAAACACCGGAATGCTTAAAATGCCATGCAATAGGTTATAACGTAAGCGCAAAATTGCTTGGTCACATGTTCAAAGTTGAAGACGGCGTACAATGCGAAACCTGTCATGGCGGCGGAGCAGATTACAAAAGTCTTTCTGTTATGAAGAATAAAAAAGAAGCAATTGCAAAAGGTCTTCAAGTTCATACGGATTTAAAAACTTTTTGTACTAAATGCCACAATTCGGAAAGCCCCTTTTGGAAGAAAGGTGAAGTATTTAATGCTGATTCAATGTGGGCATTGATCAAACACCCAATTCCGGCATCGAAATAATTCTTTTTCTAATGCCCTTTTTATTCTTATTGAAGAACAGAAGAATTAAAATGAAAAAATTTATATTTCTTTTACTTGGTTTATTATTTATCCCGTTTTCGGGTATTGCACAAAATTTAAACGGAAGAATTTCTTCTTCCGTTTATACATTCCAAAGATTTGATACTACGAATGTTTCCGGTAATTATGCCCGCGCTTATCAAATGGTTAATCTTAATTTTAACAAAGGTAATTTTTCATTTAGAACATACATGAACCTGCAAACAGATTATGAAAATCCGTTGGTCAGCGATCCTTTACTGGGATTTTATAATTTATACTTTGAGGTAAGAAATATATTTAAAGTTGCTACAATTAAACTCGGCAGACAGCCTATATTTAACAGTGTGGCCGGCGGTGTATTCGACGGCCTCAATTTAAATTTGCATAAAGGCAATTATTTTTTGACTGCTTATTACGGCGGGAATGTACCGCCGTATGAAAAGCTTAAACTTATAGATCATTGGAACGATAATTATATTCTCGGCGGTAAATTTGCAACCGACGTGGTTAAAAACTTTCAATTTTCTCTAAGCTATATAAATAAAAACTTTAGACCGGATCCTTACTGGGCTACCAGACTGGATGCCCAGTTGAATCCTATTAAAGTTTTAATTGAAAATAATTCAAACGAATTCAAGTTTGCTTCCGCTGCAGTTGACTATGATTTACCGAACACTTTATCAATTAATACAAGATATGACTACGACTTAAATTTCAATCGTACATCCAAATTTGAGTTAGATGGAAACGTATACGCAACTAAAAAACTTAATCTTGATTTTTATTATAACTTCAGATCCCCGCTTATCCGGTACAATTCCATATTTTCCGTTTTCGATTACGGCAACACTCAGGATGTTGAGGTAGGTGCTAATTATATTCTGAATAAAATTTTTACTATTAACGGAAGATACGGAAATGTAATTTATCAGGATGCAAATTCTCAACGGGTTACTGTTGGTTTAACTTCTAATTACGGAAGCTTTACTTATAGGAAAACTTTCGGTTATGCAGGCGAACTTGATGCTTTGTCTCTTTATACCGCACATTCATTCTTAAAAGGATTATTAACACCCTCAATCGGATTAACATATACAAAATACAAATTGTCGGAATCTTCAAGCGCTAATGATTTGGCTGCATTAATGGTGGGTGTTAATGTACGTCCATTAAATTTGTTTTCCATAGATCTGCAGGGACAATATATGGACAATAAAATCTACCAAAACGATTATAGATTTTTCTTAACACTCAATTACTGGTTTAATACTAATTTCTAGTTGATACAAAATGAAAATTAAACATATTTATTTCTCACTAATTACCGTAATAGTTGGAATTTTTATTATTACGGGTTTCACATCAACAAAATCCTTTGCTCAAACTAAGGGAAATAAAGATATAATAAAATTTTCTCATAAGACACATGCAGATATTGGAGATTGCGTAACATGCCACAGTTCAGTAGATTCCAGTAAATCGCTAAGCGATATTGTAATGCCTAACCATGATATTTGCCAAAACTGTCATGATGTTACTGATAAAAAGAATTGTACCAAATGTCATTACGATGGAGTTTATAAACCTCTGGTTAAATTAAAAACATCACTAAAATTTAATCATAGCTTTCATTTAAAACAGCAAAAGCTTAAATGTACCGATTGCCATAAAGGAATTTTCGATACTACTTATGCTGAAGTTGCACCCAAAGGTTTTCCAACAATGGAAACATGCACAACATGCCATAACAATATTTCAGTTGCTACAAATAATTGTACAACCTGCCATACTTCATCAGTAGGCTTAATTCCGCAGTCTCATAGGGATGCGATGTTTTTACAAAATCATAAATTTGCCGCAAGAAAGATTGATGCAAATTGCTCCACTTGTCATAGTACTAAAACTACATGTCAGGATTGTCATAATTCTACCAATACTATTACCGAAGATAATACCGTTAAAAATTTCTTTGCACCTTATTCTCCTGCACAGCCTTCAAGCGGAGTAAAGCAGCAAAAACTTACAAGAGTTCATGGATTAAATTATGTATATACTCATGGTATTGATGCGATGGCTCAAACCGTAGAATGCCAGTCATGCCATCAATTGGATACTTTCTGTGCAAAATGCCATCAGGGAAAAAATGAAGATTATTCGCTGGGTGGAATTGCTCCCTTGTCTCATTTAAAACCTAATTTTGTAATAGCCGGAGGATATGGTTCAGGCGGCGGTGAACATGCCACACTTGCTCGCAGAGATATAGAATCTTGCGCGGCTTGTCATGATGTTCAAGGCGGCGATCCGGTATGTATAAAATGCCATACCGACCCGGATGGAATTCAGGGTACCAATCCGCGAACTCATCCGCCGAATTTTATGAAAGATGTTTACGGAGATTGGCACAACAGTCAAAGTTCAATATGCTATAATTGCCATACAAGTCAATCGCCTTCATCTCCCGCCGGTGTTGGCTTTTGCGGCTATTGCCATGGAGCTAATCCACATTGATAAAAATGGAAACAAAAATGAAATATTATTTACTCTATATATTGCCGATTTTTGCTACCGTAATTTTATTTAGCAGTTGCAGTAAATTAAACGATAATATACCGGTTGAGCCAAAAATAAATGTTCATCCAACCGGATTTAGCAAACCTTCGTCCCCAAATTTTCATGGTACGTATTTAAAAGATAATAATTGGAATTTGAAAGATTGCGAAACTTGCCACGCTGCGGATTTTAGCGGCGGTACAACAGGACAAGCTTGCACAGCTTGCCATACAGAACCGGGAGGTCCTCTTGCCTGCAATACTTGCCACGGTAATCCAAACAATATAAATGAAATAGCTCCTCCGAAAGATATAAACGGAGATACTGCCACAACAGTTGCGGGCGTTGGTGCTCATTCAAGTCATTTATATGCAGATTCATTAACTAATAATGTTGAATGCCAGGACTGTCATAATGTCCCGCAAAGCGTTTTTTCACCGGGCCACCTGGAATCTAATCAACCTGCACAAGTGGAATTAAAAGGATTAGCAACTGCTAATGTAGCTTCCAATGCAACTTTTAACAGTTCAAATTTAACCTGCTCTAACACCTATTGCCACGGAA
>JBJKSH010000111.1:0-3554 GCA_046704255.1 Ignavibacteriaceae bacterium
CAAAGGCGGCGCATCGGAAACAATTATTGAAAACGAAACCGGGGTTCTTTTCAACGAACAGAAACCGGGTTCGATAATCGATGCTGTTAACAAATTTGAATTATCGAATACTTTTAATCCGGTAAAGTTAAATCAATATGCAAAGCAGTTCGACCGGGAAATATTTGAAGAAAAAGTTAAAAAGTTTGTAGATGAAAAATGCAGCCAATTTTTCGGGAAAGATAATTGCCGTTTAAATGATAACAAATAAAAAATCCACATACTATCTAAGATTATTTCTCGATCTCATTATTCTGAACATATCGTTTTTTGTTGCAGCCGTATTGGCCCAATCTTTAAGTATACTGCTGCAAAGGAATTATATGTTCATTTTGATGGCTGCGTTAAATTTTATTTGGTATTTCTTTTCCAACGTAATAGATTTTTACGACGATTACAACATTAGAAATTTTTCTTACCAGTTTATTAAAATTATCAGAAACGTTACCGTACAGGTACTTGCTTCCGTACTTTTCATCTTTATCGTAAAAGAAAATTTATTTACAAGAAATTTTATAATCTTGTACGGAATATTTTTAACTCTGTTGGTAAGCATTAGAACTCAGGCGGTTAAATATTCAATAATTAAAATAAGAGACAAAGGTAAAAACGTACGCAACTTGCTAATTGTCGGTGCAGGTGAAATAGGAGCAAACTTTTACGAAAGCATTTTAAAGCGAAACCATTTCGGGTTTAACTTAACCGGTTTTCTAGATGATGAAAACAAAAGGGAAAACGGTCTGAGAATACTGGGGAAAATAAATGATCTAGATAATATTATTAATGAAAAGAATATTGATGAAGTTGTAATTGCGCTTCCGTTAACTGCCGCCGGGCAGCTTGACAATATTATTAAAGTATGTAATAAAAATGCGGTAAGAGTTCATATTATCCCCGATTATTTTAAGTTTGTTTCCAAAAAATTCCGTGTAAGTATGATAGGAAATTTTCCTATTATTACAGTAAGAAACGAACCGCTTGCCGAAACACATTGGCGCTTTATTAAAAGAGTATTTGATATTGCGGTTTCTTTCCTTGCAATTATATTTATACTTTCCTGGCTCACTCCCTTATTGTTTATTATAAACAAAATATCTTCACACGGCCCTGTATTTTTTAAGCAGGATAGGATTGGCGCTAAAGATGAAATTTTCAGATGTTACAAATTTCGTACGATGATTACCGATAATAAAAACAAAGACAAATATCAGCCTGCCGTAGAAGGTGACAAACGTGTTACAAAGATTGGGAGGTTCTTGCGTAAATCAAACATAGATGAACTACCGCAGTTTGTTAATATAATAAAAGGACAAATGTCTGTTGTAGGACCAAGGCCTCACCCGATTGCTTACAACGAAATTTATAAAGAGATGGTGGAGGAAATTAAATTAAGAAGTTGGGTAAAGCCGGGATTAACCGGCTGGGCACAAATTCACGGCTTCAGAGGTGATGTAATCGATTATGAAAAAAACAAAATTCGTACTAGAAAAAGAATTGAATTTGATATTTGGTATATTGAGAACTGGTCGTTCTGGCTTGACATACAAATTATTCTTGCAACTGTCTGGCAAATGATAAAAGGAGATACCAAGGGCGTTTAAGCTAAAGTTAAAGTATAAGATTAAGTTCATGTTCTTGGCTAAAGGCTGATGCACTTATAGCGCAAAGTTTAAGCCGGGTTTAATTTTTTAGCACTCATATTAAAATTAATAATCGCTTGACATTAAAACGGAGTCGGGCTAATTTACTTTAAGCTAAGTTGTAAAATATTTAAAGGGAGAAAACTATGTCTAAATTTTACCCGTATAGGTTTTCAGCCAACAGAAGTCATACTGAGGCGGGAATAATTTTGTTAATAATAATTTTGATTTCGTTGTCCGGCTGTAAGTTAAGCAGCAATGTAACAAATCCCCCAACGACAAGCGGAACGCCAAAAGAAAGCACGATAAGCGGGCAGGTTATTAACTATGTAACCGGCATTCCGGTTGACAGCGTTTATATTCAATTAATCGGGCCATCCATTAATTTAGCTGAATATACGGATTCGAAAGGTAAATATTCTTTTAATGTTAGTCTTACCGGCAATACCGGTTTTACAATAATAGTATACAAAGCAAATTATAAACAGGATTCTACTTTATTCTCTGCAGCATCCGGAGTAGATTTTACTGTTAATATAATTAAATTAATTCCTGTAACCTCCGGAGGCGGTGAAGTTCCGTCCGGTAACCCTGTAAGTATTTTTCTAGCTTCTCAAACTTCCGATAATATAAGCGTTAAAGAAAGCGGTTCACCGGAAACTGCCGGGCTTACTTTTGAAGCAGAAGATTCAGCAGGTGTTCCAATAGATCTTGCACACTCGGTTAATGTTAAATTTTCCCTGGGTGCTCATCCCGGAGGAGGCGAATTCCTAAGTCCGGCTGTTGTTCAAACAAATGATAAAGGACAGGCAACTGTAAATTTAACGAGCGGTACTAAATCAGGTGTTGTTCAAATAATTGCAGAAATTGATTTGCCGGGTGAAACCATAAAATCAAAACCGGTTAATATTGCAATATACGGCGGTCTGCCGGACCTTGCACATTTTAGTATTTCAACTACACAGGTTAACTTTGCAGACCCGGATAGCATTGATATGTACCTAAATTACCCGAATGCTGTTAAAATATTTGTTGGTGATAAATATGGTAACCCTGTTAGACCTAATACAGTTGTTTATTTAACTTCCGATGGCGGATATGTTCAAGCTTCCGCTTTAACTGATGAAATGGGTATTGCGTCTGCCAATTTTGTAGTAGCTTTGCCGTATCCAATAAATCCCGTACTTGGGCCGGGTTGGGCTGAAATAACCGCAACTACGGCAGATGAAAACAATCAAAATATTAGCCGTAGTGTAACAGTGCTTTTTTCGGGAGATGCTATAATATCGGATATTTCGCCAATTAATTTTAGTATTCCTAACGGGGGGACACAAACTTTCAATTACAAAGTAAGTGACAAATATGGAAACCCGTTAGCTTCCGGTACAACTATAAATGTAAATTTGGAGGGTAAGGATGTTGCTGAGCAAGGAGATGTTAATTTTACATTACCGGACACAAAAAGTAAAACATTCACTTATTTTCAATTTATAGTTAAAGATACAAATGATACTGTAGACGTGGCTAGTCCTGTGACAATTAAAATTTATGTTAGCGGTCCAAACGGAGGCACTATTGCTACAATAAATGGATTTAGTCATTAACTTAATTTATAAATGAGAAAGCAAAATTTTAATCTTACAAGGTAGAATAAGAATTTGGAATGTACTTAGTTTTTGGAAATAGTATGGATTTATTAAAACGTATTTTAATGTTAAGGTATTATTAATGAGCGAAGAAAAAAAAATCCACATACCGGGCATTTATAATTACTGCGACAGATGGTGCGAAAGATGCACTTTTACTTCCAGGTGCCTGCTATTTACAGACGAATCCAAAATTATGACCCATCAAATTCTTAACGACGGAGAATTA
>JBJKSH010000112.1:0-19828 GCA_046704255.1 Ignavibacteriaceae bacterium
CCTGATGCAGGACATACCGGATAAAATCCTAATGTTGTAAAAATATACCAGGCAGACATCTGACCGCAGTCGTCATTGCCTGTAATGCCGTCAGGAGTATTACGATAATTCTTGTTTACAACATCATTCAAAATTTTTGCGGTCTTCCACGGCTGATCAACCCAGTCATATAGATAGGGATAATGATTTTCAGGTTCATTATCATAAGCATAATGGCCTCCGCTGAAATTTTCATCCAGTTTATTAATAAAATTATTCCGTCCCATCAGTTTTATTAATCCCGGTACATCTTGCATTACACAAAATAAATATGTCCAGGGACTGCCTTCAGTAAATGCAGCATACTTCCTCGGATTGCCCGTAAAGAATTTCCCGTTTGATAACCTCGGCTGCATAAAACCCGTTGTTGAATCAAATACATTTTTATAATTCCCCGAGCGTTTCATAAAAAATTTGTAATCTTTTTCTTTTCCAAAACCCTTTGCTACCTGTGCAACACAAAAATCTTCAACTGCAAACTCAAGAGTTCTCGATACGGATTCGTTTGTTTTATCTGCAGGCACATAGCCTAAAGATTTATAATAAGTTAATCCCCCTCTGGCTTCATACGAAGTCCAATTAGCACGATCTGCCCACCTCTTATGTGTATCGCCGTCGGGTGGCGTCATTGCATCTTTATAAATTGCGGCGTATGCCTTTTTAACGTTAAAACCACGAAAGCCTTTTACGTATGCGTCCGCAATTATAGCATCCGCCGGGGTGCCGATCATTATATTTGTGTAACTCGGATTAGGCCATTTAGGAATCCAGCCGCCCTGCTCATACATTTGAACAAGCGATTGAATCATCGGAGAGACATCTGCAGGATCAATTAAAGTCAATAAAGGGTGAAGCGCCCTAAAAGTATCCCACATTGAGTAATCATCATAGGATATTCCCTTATGTATCTTGCCGTCAAAGGCGCTGTAATAATGCCCGTACTCATCAAATCGACGCGGGTACAAAAGCGAATGATACATTGCCGTGTAAAATATTGTTTGCTTATTCGGATTGCCGTCATAGATTTGAATCATGTTCATTAACTTGTTCCATGCCTTTTTAGATGCATCAACAATTTTATTAAAGCTCCAACCAGGAATTTCTTTACTTAGATTTTCCCGTGCTTGTTTTAAACTTATAAATGAAGAACCTATTCTAAATTTAATCAGATTATTGTCTTTAGGAGAAAACGAAATTAATGCCCCAATATGTGAACCCGTAAGTTCATTTTTATCCCTGTAAATCTTAACCCCGGGAGAATCCGTTTTTGAGTCTGCAGCACTCCATGTGGAAAAAGATTCGAACGGCTTTTCAAATTGGATAATAAAATAACCCTTAAAATTTTTAAGCGGCGGCCCCATATGCTTACCCTTATAAATATTTTCGCGGTCGGGATTATATCCTATAACTTCTTTTTTATCGGCAGAAATTTTAATCCAGCCATTAAATCTTTTGAGCCTGCTCATCTCAATAAAAAGGACCTGTTTCTGATCTTGCGGATAAGTAATTCTAAAAAGTGCACATCTCGAAGAAGCCGTTAATTCGGTTTTAATATTCTGTCCGTTCCCTTCATCTAAATTTACAGAATAATAATACGGCTTACCGACTTCGGTATTTTTAATAATTTTCAATCCTCTTTTTCCCGGAAGTATTTTAGGTGAACCTGTCTCCGGCATAATTGTAATAAATCCGTAATCGCTCATCCAGATTGTCGGCTGATGCGATCCGATAATCCCAATCATCTTTTTCTGATCGTATCTGAAAGGAGATTGGCTAATAAAATTCTCTTGTGTTGCCGGAGTCCAATCAGTCATTCCGTGAGGCACGGTTACCCACGGGCAAACACCACCGTAATTTTTTACACCTTTCGGTCCTGTAGTTCCAATGAAAGTATTTACCTTCTCTACCGGATCGATCACCTGAGCAATAATTACTCCGGGTAGAATAAATAAAAAAATAAATAATATTACTTTTCTCATTAATTAAACTCTCTGATTAAAAAAAATTACTACGGTTAATAAGTTTCTAAAATCTATCCGTGAAAATCAGTGTAATCCGTATCGTCTGTGTTCTATTGCCTACATTAATATATATCCTATACTAAGGCTTCCAGTCATCTGTCCTAAAAGTAGAAGCCGGCAATCCTGCTTTATTAAAAAGTGTTGCCCTGTCGGCATTACTCCACGCATACCTTACAGCAAGAGGATGTTTTACTTTCGGATTATAAACGATCAGTTTAGTATCAAAAACTTTTACTTTTGCTTTTACAAAACTGCTGTCTTTTCCTGCAATTAAAAAGTTCGTTTTACCATTACTATGTTTTACAACCAGGCCGCCGTTAGCATATTTAAATGAAATAATTGCTTTTTCTTTCTCAACTTTCATTGATTTATAAATCGGGCCTGAAAAATTTACATGCCTTCCATAATTTTTATCAAGCGCCCAAAGTGCAAGCCTAAGACCGACATCCTGCTTATCGGGAGGATGAATGTTATTTACGCTGCCGATATCAAGAGTAACGGCCATACCGGTATTAGGAACAGAAAGCGTTTGACGCTGCGCATTCCTTACAACATATGATTTTGATTTCTTTCCATATTTAAACGGAGCTATCTGCACCCAGTAAAACGGGAAGCTGCCTTCTTTCCAATCGTTTCGCCAATTTTTAATCAGCAGCGGAAAGAGAAATTTGTAATTATTATAATCATTAGGATTACCTGAATTCGATTCACCTTGATACCAAATAACACCTTTTATTCGATAAGGAATAACCGGTGCAACCATTCCGTTATATAAAGCTGTCGATGTGTTCTGCTGAATTTGAAAAGGAACTTTTGGTCGTTTATAGAATTCACCATTCGGTCCGTAGACATAAAATTTTCTTCCGGCAAATTCTGCAACCGGCATATATTTCCATTTGCCTGAAATTGACATTCCTTCCTCACTATTTCCCTCAGGATAAATAAGCATTTTATCTTTCCCGCCTGTAATGCCGCCTCCGCCGCCGTTTGCAATTACTCTTACTGCAACCGTAAGCGTGCTGCCATCGACAATCTTTCCGGGTATTTTATAAACTCTTGGTACGCCCCAAAGTCCTCCACCGAAATGTTCACCAATTTTTATATCATTTACCCACGCTTCATCCATATCGGCAATAGCACCAAGCTGTAAAACTAAATTAGTTCCTTTCCAGCCTGCCGGTATATTTATTTTCTTTCTGAACCAAACTGCGCCGTAAAAAGCACCTATTACGGATGACCAGTGAGCGGGAAGATTCATGCTTTTCCATTTATTGTCATCAAAATTTATTTTAGAGCAATCACTATCGTCGAAGTTAAGGCCGCTCCACATGCTCTGCAGATTTTTGTTTTCAATATTTATTATGCGATGCGAATCCCGCCATGCGTAAAATTTATTATAAACTGCTCTTGCTTTTAGGAGCTTTTCTACTTCAGGCTTGTAAATATGCAGTTTAGAAAGATAGCTGCCTTGAATCCACGGCTGGATTTTTGTGCCTCCCCAAGCGGCACAAATCAATCCTATTGGGACATGCAGTTCTTTATAAAGATCTCTTCCGAAGAAATATCCGACTGCACTAAAGTTTGCTGCATCTTCTTGTGTACATACTCTCCATTTGCCGTTGCAGTTAAATTTTGGTTCTATCGAAGTTACCTTGCTAACGTTAAAAAGTCTAATGTTCGGATAGTCAGCTTTTTTAATTTCCTCTTCAGAATTTTTAATCGGATATTCCGGCTTCCAGCCTTCCAGGGGAATTTCCATATTCGATTGTCCTGAACAAAACCACACCTCGCCAAGCACTACATTGCTGAGAGTAACTGTTGAATCGCCTGCTTTAATTATTACGTTATAAGGACCGCCTGCTTGTATGGTTTTTAATTTTACCTGCCAGGAACTATCCGGCTTAACAAATGTACTTGCCGAATATCCCCAGCCGGCTTTCACAAAAATCTTTTGTGCAGGATTTGCTTTTCCCCAGAAAGTTACTTCGGTCTTCTGCTGCAATACCATGTTGCTGGAAAAGACGGAAGGCAATTCAACAAAATTAATTTTAGCCTTCTGTGCCGAGATAAGTGATGTTAAGATTAAAATGAAGCCAATGATTTTCAAAAATAAAAGTTCTTTTTCTAAAATTATGCCTGAATAAAATTAAGTAATAAACAAAATAATGATAAAAGCCGGTAGAGAGTTTTATGTATTTGAATTCTGTCTTTTATCTTCTATTACAAATAATTGTAAAATCACTTCAACAAAATCATTTTCTTTTTCCCTGTAAAGTTACCTGCCCGCAAAACGTAAATGTAGGTTCCGCTTGCATATTGATTCGCATTAAATCTAGCTTGGTAATTGCCTGCACTTTCGAATGAGTTAACCAGTGTGGCAACTTCCTGGCCGAGAACGTTAAAGACTTTCAACGAAACAAATCCCGGCTTCGGAATACTATATTTTATCATAGTTGCCGGATTGAAAGGATCCGGATAATTCTGCTCCAATGAATAATATTTCGGAACTTCATCCGGCAATTTTAATACACCGGTGTTTTGTGAAGAAAGCACAAACGACCATGGCAGGGAATATGCACCAAATCCACTGTCGTTAATTGCTTCTACTCGCCAATAATAACTATTACCCTGGAGTAGTTTGGAACCAATTAGTTTTTGAAGACCGAAAGACGTATCGGTAATGCTTGTTGTATCTACAACCGTACTTGGAAAAGCATTGGATTGCGATATCTGTAACTCGTAAGATTTTGCACCCGGGACAGACTGCCAGATAAGCGTTGTATCATTTACTCCAAGCGTATCATTCGAAGCCGGCTTCAGTAAATTCGGCGTTCCCGGAGTTCCGAGCGGGTACGATGGCGGCGCATCGGAAGGATTGCTTCCCCAACTTGAATCGGGAGAAGATCCAAGTGTATAGACAAGAGTTCCGCCTTTCGAAATATCCGAGAATTTTATCCATGGTTTAGACCACGTTGTACCATTAACTGTCAGACTACGGACATAAGGTGCATCGGCTCCGTTGCCAATTATAGTAACATCTCCACCTTTTAAGTGAAGTATAATCTCTGGGAAAAAAGGACTGCCCAAGACAAGTACATTCGATCCGGGAAGTTCTGGATACATACCAAGGGCACTCCATAAATACCAGGAAGACATTTCACCAAGATCGTCATTACCAGGATATGCATTGGTACCTGAAGAATATAAAGTCATCATTATTCTTCGTACAACTGATTGCGTTTTATACGGCTGACCCAGAAAGCAGTAAATCCATGGAGTTTCAAGTGAAGGCTCGTTTCCCATCCAGGCATATGGTGAATTTTGCCCTACGTTAAATAGAGATAAAAAATTGTCCAATCGCTTAACCGCATCTTTTACCCCTCCCATCATTTCTGCGAGAGTCTTTATATTAAATGGAACCATCCAAACATATTGCGCAGCGTTCCCTTCAACATAAGCCTGGTCGTTATCGTATGTTTGAGAATTAGTAACAAAACCGGGCGCCCACGATCCGTCATTTCTCCGCATCTGAATATAGCCGGTTGCCGGATTGTATAGGTTACGCCAGTACTGTGCATGGTTCAACAGAAGCTTGCTTTTAACCGAATCACCAAGTGCGTCTGCAAGTTGAGAAACCCCAAAATCATCGGTGTTATATTCTAAAGTCATCGAAACATTTCCATAGCCGCCTGACTGGTTTTCCGGTACGTAGCCAAGACTGAGATACTGATTTAGAGCATTGCGCTCGTAAGTTTTAGAACGCGGCGCATAAACCGAAGGATCGGTTGCGGCACGAACCAAACCATCCAATGCATCTTTAACATCAAAGTTGTCTGCGCCAAATGCATAGAAATCAGCTATTATGGCTGCAGCCGGATCTCCCATCATAATTCCACTGTCCATATTCGGCACGCCCCATCTCGGGAATGTTCCTCCCTGCTGATAATCCCTCAACAGAGACTGCGCCATATCGCTTGCATGTTTCGGAGCAATCATCGCTAAGAATTGAGACTCGCTGCGATAAATATCCCAGCCGGAAAAATTAGCATACTGTACCCTGCCGTTTGTCGTTGAATGAATCTTTCCATCATATCCCATGTAATCGCCATTTACGTCAGAGCAAGTGCTTGGAAAGAGAAGTGCATGGTAAAGCATTGAATAAAAAGTATTCAACTGATCAGTAGAACCGCCGGTAACTTCTATCCTGCTAAGCCATGAATTCCAATTGACTGAATCTGCTGCGACTGTATGATAAAATCCACCTGAAGAGAAAACCGAATCAGGAAGTTCTTTTTCAAGATTCATTTTTGCATTTGCAATACTAACATATGAAATTGAAACCCTAACCAGGATAGTTCTTGTAACAGTAGTATCAAAGGTAATAAATGCGCCTGAAGAAGCACCTGAGCCCGCTGTATCTCCCTCCGTAACAACACTTCCGCTCCAGCAACTAAATGATTTAAAAGGTTGACTGAACACTGCATAGAAGTATGTAGTGCTTACAGATCCGCCGCAAAATACCTTACTTGTTGCGGAGCCGCTTACAGTACGATCCGTTGTATCAATAACTACAGAAGAATATAGAGTTCCATTTACTGCGCCGGCAGCATTGAGCATCATGGTTTCAGTATACCCCGAGGGATATGTAAATCTACCATAACCGCATCTTGTAGTCGTTGTAAGTTCCGCTTTGATACCGTTTCCTAATGTTACTGAATAATAGCCGGGTCTCGCTATTTCGTTACTATGTGAGAATGTTGTGGCAAAGGTTGAGCGACCGGGAGATGAAGTAGGAGCAGTACCGAGAATCGGCATGAAAGCAAAATTCTCACCGTACTGACATCCGGCACCGCTTAGGTGATCAAGGCTGAAATCCCAAATCTGCGAATCGGAATATGAGTAACCGCCTTTGTGGGTACCGGTCTCAGGGCTCCATTGTATCATTCCGAAAGGAGCGTCAGCTCCCGGAAATGTATTGTTGAAATCACCTGTTCCGCACATTGGATTCGCATATCGGACAACTTGCGATCGGACGGAAGAGCTGAGAAGAAATAAGATCAAAATAACATTCGAAGTAATTTTCATATATAAAATTCATTATCTGTTATTCAGAGGAGAATTTACTTCTCCATAAGGACAGCAGCGGATCTCGCCGGTATAGTTAACGTTCCGCTTGTCGGTTTAGCATCCGGAAGTTCCGGAGTTGCGTAAACCAACTTACCGGCATTGGGAATTTCTACCTTTGCAGTAATTGTTTTATCTTGAGTATTATTCACGACAACTACTGCACGCTTTCCGCTTTTAGTAACGAAGACAGAATATTTAAATGGTCCGTTCGCAGTAACTTTTGCACCTTGCGTATCCCGGAAGTCTGCATCCCATAAATATTTTTTATACTTTTTTCTAAGTTTATCAACCTTTTTACCATAAGCTAATGTCAAGGGGAAATCAGATAACTTGCCTTTGAAGTTGTAAGGTTCGTATTCAATTATATAACGGTCCAGCAGACAAAAATTTATCATTTCCCGGTCATCAAAACCGTTTACAGCAACCATTAAAGGAGCCCGGGGATCAATGTATCTTTCTACCGGAGTAGATGAAGCACTAATTCTAAAATAAGAGAAAGGGTAATATTGCGTCAGCCAATCCTGAGGTCCTTCACCGCAAAACAAAAAATTTTTATCGGCAGAATCCGCTGCTTCGTGCAGTTGTTTTGCCAAGAGTTCGGCGCCGTAATAAATATATCCAGGCGGTGTATAACCATGACCACGGCTGAAATTATAAGCATGATTAGGGGGCTGTACGCAAACTTCATCATAAAGAAAGCCGGATGCACCTAAAGCTAATGCTTTACGGAATTGGTTTGTTGCAATGTCTCTATATTTTGGGTCTAAAAGATCCATTACGGCAAAGCGGTGTTTGTTTATTCCCGCCAGTTGTGTAGGTGTGTAATATGCATATCCGCCGGATTGATAAGGAATTCCGTAAGGATCTACTGTTTGATATTTGTATAATTCTTTTTTATACCACTTGGTTGTCATATCCGCCCAGGGAAATTTATCGAACAAAATAATTTTAACACCCAAAGCTTGAATTCTTACTATAGCATCATGCAGTTGAATCCATGTACCCAATCCGGGATCTGTATCCATCGAAGGATTGCCTCCGTCTTGTCCGCCTTTATTCCATCCGACCAGTTGAATTGCCTTTACTCCGTTCTTTGCACATTCTTCACCGTATTTATATAAGTCCGAATATTTTACTCCATAATTCTGTACGGGAGAATTTATTTGCAACTGCTGCCAAGAATTTACATGCTTAACCCACTCAGGAAGATGCGGCGGCTTATACCATGTTTTACGCCAATGTTTATAAAGATCAACACCTGCATGCCAATCACCATTATAACATTCAAATACAACCGGAGCTAATTTAAAAGTTGAATGCGGACGTGCATAAATGTAATGACACGTTTTAAATTCAAGATTCACGGTCTTGCCGCCGATTTCATCATGCTGAGGTACTAGGTTAGTAACATTTGAAACATCACCCGGATGCTGCTCGAAAGTATATTCTACCAAATATGAAGGATCGGGATTTTTCAGTTCAACATAAAGCCCCTGCTTTGGGCACTGAATTAAACAAAACAAGCTGTAAGATGATGCGATCATTTTAGTCGGATATAAATCTCCCCAGTAGCCTTTTTCATTTCTAAAATGGGGATAAATTTCATCGGACAAAAGATTATCATACCTCATTGTCCTTACATGCATCGTAGATTTTTTCGAAGGAGGATTAAAATCTCCGAAGTAAGGATAATCAATAGTTTCAACTGTCAATACAGAATTATTTTTTAGTGTTGCATCAAATGTGAGCACGCCATTCCGTAAAGTAACATTTGCCGTTAAAGTAATCGGAAGGACTCCGCCGTGTTCGCTGTATAAATTCCTCCAAACAATTTTTATTTTATTCCCGGTAATTTTTTCAACTAATGATGCATGCTGCTTTTGCCCCAGCACAAAATTAAAACGACGCTTAGGTAAAGGAACAAACAAACGAAAAGAAGCACCTAACTCAGGGCGCCGCTCTATTACCCAATGAGTTATTTTGTTTTCCACCTTTACTAATGCACCGGTACCGGAATCAAATGCAACTAAAAGTTTTTTATCCTGCAGAACTACCTGCCCGGCAAATGATAATGAACTGATGAAAAGAAAAATTATAATTAGCGATATGATTGTGCAATAAAAAGAAGAAGTTTTATTTAATTTCATTTTAGTTGATTAAATTAAATTTAAAACAGAAGATTTACATTTTTCGAGAACCATTTCTTTGCAAAATAAATTTACAATAATAGCGAAGTATATGGAACTTTAGCCCTACCTCCTCCTTTAGCAAAGGAGAAGGCTGCAATTGTTCTCATTAATTTTTCTTCGGCGGAATATAAGGTACTGCCTGTGTTCCGTGCGGTGATATTCTTTGCTGATGCGGTAGTGTTATTGACGGCGGATAAGTAATATGCACACGTTTTAATTCTGATCTTAAATTTTCCGGAACCGGTATGATAAGCGGCTTTGCCGGAGTATTGTTAAAATCGAAACAATCAATCATATTATTAGCCCGGCCATCTCTTGTTGTTAAATGTTTAAGATGCCATCTATCTTCAATGAATTTTAAAACCGACGTTAGATCATAAGTGTAATGAGATATATAATTTTGTTTTGCAAATGGAGAAATAACAATCATAGGAACTCTTGGGCCGTAGCCGTAAGCATCTACTTCCGGCGGCGGGACATGATCATAAAAACCGCCGTAATCATCCCAGCATAAAAAGATCACACTGTTCTTCCAGTAGTTGCTTCTCATTACCGCATTTATTAGTCGGGTTACATACCACATTCCCTGTTTCAATGGTTCCGGCGGATGCTCACTATCTTGAAAATCCGGTATAAGCCAGGAAACCTGCGGCAGTGTATTTTCTTTTAAATCTTTGTAGAATTCATTTTGCGAAACAAGATGTGCCATCAGTTTAGGATTTTCCCTGATAGCTTTAAAGCCCGGCATCGGATTCCAAAGTGTAAAGGTTTTAGGATTAGGATATGCTAGATTAGATAAATGAGCATTAACATTCTTTGCATCCGGAGGAAGCGGCTGGGTTTCAACATAATATTTCCAGGTAATTCCTTTCCCCGTAAATCTTTTTACTATTGATATAAAATCAAAACCGTCATCATCATCCATTACTTTTTTTAAGGATTTCAAAGTACCTACATTATTTAAAATTCCCGACTGTGCTGCAACCGTGTAAACATGATTGGGAGAACTACCGCTCATCTCGGATGAAAAGTAACGGTCGCACAATGTATATGCTTTTGCGTATCTCCAATAGTTTGGAATATCGGTAGAATCATAATAGCCCATAGTATAAGGTGTACCTTCAGCCCAAACAAAACCATCCATTCTTCCGTTGTCGTAGCATGCATGAGCAGATTCCCAGCTATGTTCGAGGTCAATTAACGGCTGGCCTTCCGGCATATGAAAAGGTTTAACACTTGGTTTTTCGCCGGGCAACTTTGGTAAACTTGTTGCGGGAGGTATTCCGTCTGCACCGGGAAAGGTACCAAAGTAGTTATCAAATGAATGATTTTCCTGGATTATCCATATCACATGTTCAATCTTATTAATTCCTAACTCATGTACGGCATTTGGAGATTCCTCTTTATTAAGCGAGGTTAAAGGCTGTGCATGAGGAACTGCATAACATGTGAATATCAATAGAGGTGTAGTAAATAAGATTACAAGATTAAATCTTTTTAATATTTTAGGCATTGATTTCCTTCTTTCAAAATTAGTTTGAATGAAGCGATACTGATTTAAGCGTGTCTTTACTTCTAAAACTCTTTAAATTTTAATTGATTGAATTTTAGATTTAACATTTATTTCAACGGATTTAGAGCCTAATATTGAATGAGCTGCTTTAATAATAATCTTTCCCGAGCTGTCCGGTTTTGTTTTTATCCATACGGCACCAACGCCGCCGCTGTCTTTTAAATTAATAGGATTATCACCAACTATTTCGCCCGGACCATGTAATTCAAATTTCACTTCTCCTCCGGCATAAAGCCTGTCTTCCCCGAATTTATCTGTAACCTTAAATACTAAACGTGTTGCATCAATCCCGTCTCCGAATAATATAAAATCATCCGGCTTTAAGTAGAATTTATCTTGGGATGAATCGGAGGAATAATGTTTTGTTAAAAGTAATTTATCGTTCACGTAACCATCGATTCGCAATTCTGGATTTCCGGTTCCGTCAATTTCAAGGTCTGTAAAAAACGGCGGATTATTCAAATGCGGATAATTTTTAGTATCGGGGTAGACTGTTGAATGATGTTTTTCATTGACAAACAAATCAAGTTTTTCACAGTTAGAAAATATAGATACATTTTTCCCCGGTCCTTTTGGAGAATCTTTTCCGAAGTTCCAATAAAAATTTGTTTTTATAACCGGCTTAGCTTTGGGATTGCATTGTGCTTGATAAAAAGATGCTCCCAATTTGGGTATTCTAAAAATGTCTGCTACTCCGGGACATTTTACGCCGTTATAAGAATTGATTAAACTTTCATAATCAAATCCGCACCAGGCAATAACACCGGCCATTCTCGGATAGTTCCTTGCTCTGCTTTGTGCTTGTGTATGCCATATTGCCTGTTCCATTTGAAGTTTAATATTGCCTGCACGTCGATAAGTATTGTTGAAACCTTTCCCAGCATCATAGTTAAATTGACCTACTGTTTCGGTAAGCATATAAGGCACACCCGGCAGGGGTTTTCTTATTCCAACTCCGCCTTCCGGAGCTGTATGATAATCATCGTAAGCAAACACATCCTGAAGCCAATCTTCCTTCCATGTTTTAATTGAACCGGAAGTCATGCTGCCCGAAGTAGGCCGGGAATCATCCAAAGACTTGGCAACTTTTTTAGTTTCTTTGTATAGTACCGGATCGTTATGAGATTCATTTACTCTTACTCCCCAAATAACAATTGAAGGATGGTTTCTATCGCGTACTACCATTTCCCTAACATCCCGCACTAAAAGTTTTTTCCAGGCTTCATCCCCCAAGTATCCCCAACCCGGTACCTCTTCCCAAACTAATAAACCTAGTTCATCGCATGCATTAAGAAAGGCTTCCGATTGAGGATAATGCGAACATCTTACTGCATTACAATTAAATTCATGACGCAAAATCTCGGCATCTCTATACATTACTCTATCAGGCATAGCAAAACCTACATAAGGGAATATTTCATGCCTGTCTAATCCCATAAAGTGAAAAAGTTTTCCATTTAAATAAAAACCGTTAACATCAAATCTTGCATCGCGCAGTCCTATTCTTACCTTATAATCATGAATCGGCTTTCCGTCCACTAAAAGGATAGCAATAACATCATAAAGATTTGGTGATTCTACATCCCATAGCTTTATATTACCCAGCCTTGAAAGTGTAAGTTCAAATTCATTTTCTCCTGCTCCTTCAATTTTAATTGCCTTTTGATCTTTTGAGATAATCTTACTGCCGTCTCTAAGTTCAACTATTATTTTAGTTGGCCTAGTTACGGCAACTGAAGAATTGACGGAACATTTTACTTTAATTTTTCTATCGGAATTAAGTACATTTACTGGTCTTGCAAAAACTTTGCTAATAAAAGCATTAGGAACAATTTGAAGATTAACCGAACGAATTATTCCTCCTGCTTCAAGATAATCAATTCTCTTTCTGCCCATTGGTGAACCTTCCGGCGGAACATTACTCCAGCGAGAATCAACTTTAACGGCAAGCACATTATCCGATGGTTTCACCCAATTTGTTATTTCATATTTAGAAGGCAAATATCCGCCCAAATGTTCCGGTAACTGATGACGGTTAATGACCGGTGTAGTTTCGACCATTACGCCTTCAAAATTTAAAAATACACGGCGTCCCTTAAATTCCTCCGGCAGATTAAAATGTCTGCGATAAATCCAAACATCACTCCAGGTTGATGGATCCCAATTTTGCCATGAAAGCTTTGCTACACAATGCGGAAGAGTTACCTTTGTAAAATTTGTATCGTTGAATTGCGGATTAATTGCATCGGGACTAAACTTACCGCCGAAAAGCCAATTTTGATTTAAGGGAAATTTATAAATTGCCGGCCCGGAAGACTGCACTACTTTATTATTCGGAATAGAAAATCCCAACAGCGGACTTGAAGCTATAGCAGCAGTTCCTAAAGCACATGTTTTAATGAATTCTCTTCTTGAAAATTCACGAGATTTTTTATTGCTCATATCTGTTTTATTTTTGTTGAATTATTTTATCTGTTGCTTCCTTTACCTTTAACCATCAATTGTAAAATCACCTTCAACATTTTGCCTTTCCAACCGCAGCTTTTCCGCAATCTCGTCAAATGTAAATTTATTCCTGGGAGTTAACAAACTAACAATTACAAATGCCAAAACTCCAGCGACTGATGCAGGTATAATTGAATTTTTCCAAAAGCTTGCCAGGCTTGGAACTACCATTACAAGTATAGAAACTATAGGCGTAGTAATTAACGCGGCTAGTGCTCCCTGCCAGGTACCGCGCTTCCAAAATCTGCCGAATAAAACTATAACTGCCAAACCGCTCATAGTTAAAGGTAAAAACTTAATTACAAATCCTACTATAGTTCCTGTCCTTAACGCAATTGCAGTTGATAAAACAAAAGCAACTGCCAATGACCTTCTCACCGCAACAAGCGGGCGTTTTGCATATCGTCCGGTAATTAAAGGATAAATGTGTCTTACCCAAAATGTGCCGGCAGCAATTGCATTTCCGTTAGCCGAAGAAAAAATTGCGGACGCTACGGACACTACAATTAAAGCTGCAAGCCAGGGAGGCAAAACGTTCATAACAAGCCAGGGCAATGTTTTATCAGGCGAAGCAAGATTAGGATTTAGATGAAATGTATACATTCCTATAATTCCTATAACGGCAGAAAAAGCTATCACTACAATTCCCGCAATTACCATACTTGCTTTTGCACCTCTTTCACTCTTTGCACTGAACATAGTAAGCCGTCTTCCGGGATCGGCAATTACACCGAGTATCAAAGTTAAAATAAGACTAACAACAGCCCAGCCGCCGTAAGAACTAACACCAAGAAATGTAGTATATCCGTGGGGAACTGTTTTTTGAAGAGCCGTTAATCCGCCGGAATCGGACAAAGCTGTTGCAGTTAAAATACCAAAGCCGAATAATAAAATAATTGCCTGAAGGAAGTCTGTGTACACAACTGTTTTTAATCCGCCCGGAACAGAAATCATTGCGGTAATAAATCCCGAAAGTACCGTGCATATTTCAGGCGGTAATTTTGTTACAACACTAAGAACTGCTGCTCCCCCCATAATTTGAACTGTTAACCAGCATAACTGTGAAAAGAATAGTCCTAGGTTCGAAAATTCAACAACAATTCGATTACCGGAATAATAAGATGAGACCTCTTCACCAAGAGTCATAAATTTATAACGTCTCATCTTTGCATAAATAATCCCCGCTAAAACAGTACCAGCGCCTAATCCAACCGGATAAGCACTGCCAGCCCATCCATGCTGGTAGGCAAGACCGGAAGCACCTATCACTACACCGGTTCCTACACATGTTCCTATAATGTTTCCGGTTAGTGCCCATGTCGGAAGGCCCCGTCCCCCGACAAGGTATTCATCGGCTTTCTTTACTCTTTTCATCCAGAACATAGAAACACTAAACATTAAGACAGCATATAGCACAAGTCCTATTAATATTGCAGTTTGTGTAGACATTATTCTCCCGGATTTATTTTTGAGATTTTAATAATTGCCGCCGAACAAGCGGGTACTTCTAAATTAAAAAGTCCTTTGCTTATTGAATTTACATTTTCCCACTTCCCTTTCCATTTACCACTGTTTTTTATTTGAGAGCTTCCCAGCAGTATTCCGTTTGTTGAGAATGCATCGTTATTTGGAGATGTTAAAAATATTGTAGAAGCAATTCTATCAAGGTTTTTGGCTATACTGCTTCCTCTATTATAATTTTCCGGTTTAACGTGTAAAAAGCTTTTAGCATTAACTATAACTTTTGCACTTTTTGCATGTGCACCATGTTCTTTATTTATAACTGTTACAAAAAGATTATTTGAATCCTGCACAGCATAAGCTGTAAGATTAACCTTCCCGGGATTAACTATTAATAACGGTTTAATCATTCCGCGCCCGCCGATATCAAATGCTTTAATACCATAGCCCATAGGATAAATATGATAGTTTCCGTTTTTATCCATGTAAAAGGTAGCGTTATAACGCCATTGAGTTGAATGATAATTTACACCCAGACAATTATGTTCCGCCCACCAATGCAAGTAATCAAGTGCAAACAATGCAGTAGCAAAACAGTTGCTTCCGCCTTTCACTCCTCCGCTAAAACTATTGGATTCCGTCAATCTGTATCCAACACCTTCGGGCAATGCAGGTGTGCAGCAGGCATTATAATAAACCGGATAAAATGATTTATCCCATTTGCGCGACAGCATTTGATTTACCATTTGCTTCGGAGTTAACTGCTGTGCTTCGGCATCCTGGCCAACATAATTATGTTCCGATACAAATAAAATTATTCCCGAATTTCTTTCATCCTCCGCAAACTTTACCGTCCAACATTTTCCCCCGTAGTTTGTGTTGGTAGAATTTGGTATCGGGTAATTGGAACCCATATCAGGACCTGTAAATTTTGCACCGGGTACGGAATCCAAAATAGTCCTTGCAATTCTTCTCCATTTTTTTAAAAATGAAGGATAAGCTGATCCGGGTACTCCCGGCTTCTTTTCATATATTTGAGGATCAATAATATGGAAAGAATGCCAGTCGGGTTCATTACCAATGGCAAAGCATTCAAGAAGATTTTTATATTTATTCCAAACATATTTTGCAATTGATGCATCTAGTTCCGCATTACCGCTTCGCAGTCTTAAAGAATAAATTACTTTAACGTCTGCTGCTTTGGCAAATCTAAATAGAGCGTCAATATCATCTTTAGTAGGATTAACATGGATGTTGTCAACGGTTCCGCCGCCAATTCTTAAATTTTTAATGCCGAGTTCCCTGAAAAGCGTTAGTAATTGTTTGTTGGTGGAATCAAAAAAATATCCTTTTACTCCGCGGTTGTTTTTTCTAATACTTGCAGTTTCAAAACTCTCTCCTATAAAATCAGGTGGAATAATTTTCCCTTTTACATTAGCATTAATTTTAATTGTAACAGTAGATTGAGCGAAAGTAATTAATGTTAAAAAAAATACCGTTAATATGGTAAATGTGAATTTCATAATTCTTCGTACAATTTATATCATTAACGGAAATCGCTAGAGTAATTAAGAATATCAGGCTAAATGTTGGAAGACATCCGAATTGATAAATTGGTAAACTGTTAAAATGTTTTATTGTTAAATTGCTCTATTGTTAAAACAATATAACAATCTTTATATCCTTAATTACATAATTACCACAAATGAATACTAATGACTTAATGACTAATGACCATTGACTATAAATGACCGGGCTTCTCCCCAAGCCTTCGGAATACGCACCGGCAGGCCGACCACTTACTTTATAAACCGGAGTGACCAAAATGACAAGCTTGGGAATTGAATATTGAACATTGAGAATTTTCAATATTCAATGTTCAACTCTCAATGCTAATTTTCTTTTTCCATTCTGCGCAGAACCTGTCTACCGACAGGTAGATTTGACGACTAAGTCCCTGCAACCAACCTTACCGTTCCATAACTACGGCTGCAGACCTAGGCGGAATTTTTATTGTACCTGATGTAGGTTTTGCATGCAGATTTTCGGGTGTTGCTACAACTAACTTACCCGCATTAGGAATATGAACTTTAGCTGTAATTGTTTTAGTTAGTCCCTGATTTATTACAACAACTGCACGTTTACCTGATGATGTTACGAATACGGAATATTTATAAGCACTGTTAAATGCATGCCAGCCTCCTCCCTGTCCAGGCTGATTGGAAGTTACAAAAGTCGGATAATGGTAATTTCCATCAGTGGTTACAGTTGCACCTTTGGTATCTTGATAATTAGCATCCCATAGATAAGCTTTATATTTTTTACGAAGAGCATCAATCTTTTTGCCGTATTCAAGAGTTAAAGGAAAATCGCTAAGCTTGCCTTTGAAGTTGTACGGTTCATAACTAATTATGTAGCGATCCAGCAGACAAAGATTCAACATTAAACGGTTATTGAACCCGATAACAGCGACCATAAGCGGAGCTTTGGGATCAATATACCTAGCAACCGGAGTTGTACCCTCGTTTATCCTCACATATGAAAGCGGATAATATTGCTTTAACCAGTCTTGAGGTCCTTCTCCTGCAAATAGGAAATTGGGATTTACGGAATCTGCTGCTTCATGTAATTGTTTTGCCAAAGGAATATCACCGGCATAAATATATCCGGGAGGGGCATATCCGTGCCCCGGTGCAAAATTATATAAAACCGGAGCGTGGGTCGGTACTTCATCATAAAGAAAACCTGCAGCGCCTAGAGCAAGAACTTTTTTAAACTGCTGTACAGCAATATTTCGATAAGCCGGATCAAGAAAATCCATTATTGCAAAAGGATGATCGCTTATACCGGCTAATTGAGTAGGAGTAAGATATTCATATCCGGTTTTTTCGTATGGTATTCCAAAAGGATCTGCGGTTTGATATTTGTATAAATCTTTTCTATACCAGGCGGTTGTTTTATCAGCCCATGGAAATTTGCCGAATAAAACCATCTTTACACCCATTGCCTGAATTTTTTTAATTGCATCATGAAGCTGCTGCCATGTACCAAGCCCGGGATCAGTACTTAATGATGGATTGCCGCCGTCCTGACCTCCTTTATTCCAGCCGACAAGCTGTATTGCACTCACACCGTTTTTAGCACATTCTTTTCCATATTCTATTAGTCTATTATATGGAACACTGTAATCCTGTACAGGAGTATTAACCTGCAGCTGCATCCATGAGTTAACTTTCTTTACCCAATCGGGAATGTGAGGCTGCTTGAACCACGTTGTTCTCCATTTTTTATAGAGATCTACACCGGCGTGCCAGTTACCGGAATAACTCCGTAAAACTACCGGAACT
Source organism: Ignavibacteriaceae bacterium (assembly GCA_046704255.1). Taxonomy (GTDB): domain Bacteria; phylum Bacteroidota; class Ignavibacteria; order Ignavibacteriales; family Ignavibacteriaceae; genus FEN-1297. The sequence goes on from JBJKSH010000112.1 coordinate 18,263, forward strand.
AATTTAACGGTTGAATTCGGATGAGCATAAATAAAATGGCACGTACGAAATTCCAGATGAACCGGTTTCCCGTCTATTGAATCCTCCTCAGGGACTTTATTATTTATAGAAGAAATAACTCCCGGATGCTGCTCAAATGTATACTGCAGCAGATACGGTTGATTAGGATTTTCCATTTCAACATATACACCTTCTTTAGGAGTTTGAATAAGACAAAATAAACTGCCGTCGGAATTAAAAGTTTTAGTAGGATAGAAATCTCCCCAGTATCCCTTCTCATTTCTAAAGGTGGGATAAATTTCATCGGCACCTAAATTGCCGTACCACATTGTTCGAACTACCATTGGTGTTTTTTTCGTTGGCGGATTGAAATCTCCAAAGTAAGGATAATCAATTGTTTCCACAGTATATTTTGAATTGTTCTCTATCTTTGCATTGAAGGTTAATTTACCATCATACAATGTTACATCGGCAATCAGAGTTATAGGCAGCACACCGGCATGCTGACTGACTAAATTCTGCCATTCAATTCTTACTTCATGATCGGATATTTTATTAACACTTACCGCACGTTGCTTTTGTCCAAGTACAAAATTATAACGCCGGTTTGGCAAAGGAACAAACAACCTGAATGACATACCTAGTTCGTGACGCCGCTCTATTACCCAATGTGTTACTTTATTTTCAAGCCTGACAAGTGTGCCGGTTTCACTATTAAATTCAACAAGCAATTCTTTATCTTGAAGTACCACATCCCTGCCTGCAGCCATTAAAGCAGGTGAAATTGACACAATAAGAATAATTGTAAAAATTTTCCAAACTGAAGAAATAATTTTTCTCCTATAATATTTCATTTAAAGTTTTTAGCTATTGGTATATAAGAATGAATTCTGAAGTTTATTGGATATTAAATTTCTATCTACAATCTTGTCCGTAATTACTTGTTAACTATAACAGAACCGATACTATCCCTCTGAGGGATAGTATCGGTAAGACTTCAATTATATTTAGAATAACGGATTATATATAATCTTATGGTATCATTTAGAACAATAGCCATTATATAATTTGGAGATAGTAGACTATACTTATAAAGAAATAAAGATTAATTATAGCTCTTGCTGCCGAGATTTCTTAATTTATTGATTGCCTAATGCGTTTAATGCGAATGCATAAGCACCGATAGAAATAGCTTTGCTGGTCCCTATTGTTGATATGCCAACACCAATCCGCATTTCGGGATCATATTTAATTTTTTTATCTGTTCCATAAATAAATATTTCTCTGGTCGAACCTTTAAGAAATTTGGAAAGCTGAACTTCATCTTCAAGATTATATACATTTGATGAGAGCCTGCGAAATTTATTACCCTGAGGAGATGTAAATGTTCCGTTCATTTCATTTACTAAATGGGGTAAGAAAATATCTGCCGCACCGGCAAGTCCTCCGCCGATAACTACTAAACCATCTATCAGTGTTATAGCGTTGGAAATTGCATCTCCCGTAGCTTCAGCCATTTCCGTAAAAGCTTTTATTGCTGCTGCTCTATTACCGGTTTGTTTACCG
>JBJKSH010000113.1:0-2711 GCA_046704255.1 Ignavibacteriaceae bacterium
GGATTGACGGACAATTAAAAAAAGGAGATGATAATTACTATTTGCAAAAATTTACGCCGCGTCGTACAAAAAGCATCTGGTCTAGAAGAAATGCGGACAGGGCTCTCGAATTAATAAAACTTAAAAGGATGAAACCGGCCGGGTTAAAAGAAATTGTGGAAGCTAAAGAAGACGGTAGATGGGAAAAAGCCTACGATTCATCAGGCAACATGAGGATCCCGGAAGACTTTATAAATGAACTTTCAAAGAATAAAAAAGCATTTAAATTTTACCAAACACTTAACAGAACAAATTTATATTCAATAAGCTGGCGTTTGCAAACTGCAAAAAAGCCGGAAACAAGAAAAGCTAGAATGATGAAAATTATTGAAATGCTTTCCAGAGAAGAAAAGTTTCATTAATGTTTTTATGTGATACATAGTACTTTGAAGCTACCCTTAATTTTATATTTTCAATTCGCAATTAACTACATGTCCCACTAATAAAATAATCAAATGAAACACATAACAATAATAGTTACGAAGGGTGCAATATTAGGTAATATTGAAGGGCCGAGACAAGTTTTTGAAGAAGTAAATGAATTTTTTGAAAGCATTGGACAGCCGTCTATGTTTAGGGTTCAGCTTGCGGGGCTGTCTAATGAAAGCCAATTAAACAACGGGCTGTATACAATTTTAACGGATCCTATTTCGGAAATTGAAAAGACAGATCTCATAATTATACCTGCAATGTACGGCAGCCTGCAAAAAGCAGTAGAGATAAATAAAGAATTCATCCCATGGATTATAAAGCTGCATAATGCCGGTGCGGAAGTAGCAAGCCTTTGCCTTGGTGCTTTTTTACTTGCATCTACTGGGCTGCTTAACGGTAAAAAATGTGCTACACATTGGATAGCTGCAAATGAATTCAGAAAAATGTTCCCGGATGTGGAACTTGTAGAAGACAAAATAATGACAGACGAAAACGGTATTTATTCCAGCGGCGGTGCTTATTCTTCGTTAAATTTAATTCTATATCTTGTTGAAAAATTTGCCGGTAGACAAACAGCCGTCTTTTGTTCCAAGGCATTTCAAATTGATATCCAGAGAGACAGCCAGTCTCCTTTTATGATATTTAAAGGGCAAAAAGAGCATGCCGATGAACCTGTAAAAAAAGCACAGGAGTATATTGAAAATAATTTCCGCAATAAAATTACGGTAGAGCAGTTGGCAGAAACACTTGCATTAAGCAGAAGAAACCTTGAGCGCCGTTTTAAGAAAGCAACCTGCAACACAATAACCGAATATATCCAGCGTGTAAAAATTGAAGCTGCAAAAATGAGTCTTGAATCTTCCCGGGAAAATATTAACGAAGTTATGTACAACGTCGGCTACCAGGATCCCAAAGCTTTCCGCGTAACATTTAAGCGCATAACAGGTTTATCGCCGATTCAATATAAGAAAAAGTATAACAGGGAAACGGCAGATTTATAACTTAGGCTTTTTTGTAACAAAGTGATCGGGTTTGTAGCTGCCCGGCTCATCTCCAAAAGTAACGGCAAACCGGTTCCACACATTTATAATTGAAATCCCGATCATAAGTTCAACAAGTTCTTTTTCATTAAATTGCTTTTGAGCTTGTTCATAAATTTCATCGGATACATGGTTTTCTGAAATTAGAGTAACGGCTTCTGTTAAAGCAAACGCTGCACGTTCCCTATCAGTGTAGTAAGGTGCTTCCCGCCAGACGCTTAGACTGTATAACCGCTGTTCCGTTTCACCTCCGGTTCGCGCATCTTTCGTATGCATATCTATACAATACGGACATCCGTTAATTTGAGAAGCGCGTAACTTAATAAGAGCCAGCAGTCCGGGTTCCAAACCGCTTGTTGAGCTGTATTGATCCAAATCGTAAATTATTTTCATTCCTTCCGGAAGAACTTTACCATAATCAAGTCTGTTATTCATTTTAATTCTCCTTAAATAAAATTAGATTCCTTAAATATCTTAATAACTTCAATCCTAAGGTAAATAATTATTGGTATCCGTAAAAGAGCCATTTTATCACAGTAAAATAGTACCACTCTTTTAAAGCGGAACGTTCGAAATCAGAATGAATATAAGGCTGAAATGTGTTAGGTCTAACTATTTGTTATAATATTCAAACAACTCCACCAAATTCCCTGAAGGATCTTCCAGAAGAATTTGCTTGCCCCCAACGCCGGTTACAAGTTCGTTTCGGAATTTGCAGCCGGAATTTTTAAGTCTTTCAATTTCCGATTCTATATTTTCAACTACAATTTCGAAGCGGTTCCATCCTCCGGGTGAGGGTACAGTCCCGTCCGGCATAGCCTGCCCGCCGCCGCCTTTCCCACTTGGTTTACTAAGAAGTAAGTTTAAATTCTCTCTTGATAAAATTGCAAACTCTTCTGCAGGGTGCATAACAATTTTAAAGTTTAGCATTTTGGTGTAGAATTCTATAGCCGCATTTACATCATTTACAATGTATCTTACACTTACGGGTTTGGAATTAGTCTGTTCGTTAGTTCTCCATGAAGTTGGTTTATTTTCCATAATAGGCTCAATATCCTTTCATAAATTATAGGCTAAACCAATTAACAAATTAGTATATTTCTCACCCGTACTTAATAAATAGGTATATTTTGAATTTCCTAAAATATTGAATTTATAAGTTAATGCGAGATTTAAATATTTTGATAAAGGATGCGATAT
>JBJKSH010000114.1:0-14496 GCA_046704255.1 Ignavibacteriaceae bacterium
TAAATATAATGATAATGGCTTATTTTATAATGAAGATGATGATGACTTACCATTTTAATCCGCGAAGGTTTTATTAATTAAAGGAAAATGTGTATAAACATTCCTATTTATTCAATTGAAATTCAACACCCCTTTAAGTATTTTTGTGTTGCACTAATTTAATTTTAATCAAAGGAGTTTAAAGTATGGCTATTAAAGTAGGTATTAACGGGTTTGGCAGAATAGGAAGATTGGTTTTTAACGCTTTGGTTGGGAAAGGTGTTTTGGGAAAAGAAATTGATGTTGTTGCAGTTGTTGATGTAAGTACAGACGCAAAATATTTTGCTTACCAATTAAAATACGATTCAATTCACGGCAGGTTTAATGGTGAACTTAGCACTGAGAAAAGCAATCCGTCTTTGGAAAACGACGATGTCTTTGTTGTTAACGGGCACAAAGTAAGATGTATAGCTGCTACAAAAGAACCGTCTCAATTACCCTGGAAAGAATTAAATGTTGATTATGTTATTGAATCAACGGGACTATTTACTCATTCCGATAAAGCTAAGGGACACCTTGAAGCGGGTGCAAAAAAAGTTATTATTTCTGCTCCCGGTAAAGGTGAGGTAAAAACCGTTGTACTAGGAGTAAATGATAATGAGTATGATCCTGCAAAGCACAATATTATTTCCAATGCGTCTTGCACAACCAATTGCCTTGCACCGCTTGTTCATGTAATTCTTAAGGAAGGAATAGGAATTGAAACCGGATTGATGACTACAATCCATTCATATACCGCTACTCAAAAAATAGTTGACGGGCCTTCCAAGAAAGATTGGAGAGGCGGACGTGCTGCCGCAATAAATATTATACCTTCCACAACCGGTGCTGCAAAAGCTGTTGGAGAAGTTCTTCCTGCGGTTAAAGGTAAATTAACAGGTATGTCATTCAGAGTTCCTACTGCGGATGTTTCCGTTGTTGATTTAACTTTCCGTTCCACAAAAGATACTTCAATTGCAGAAATTGATTCTTTGATGAAGAAAGCATCCGAAACTTACCTTAAAGGTATTTTAGGATATTGCGACGAAGAAGTTGTATCCACGGATTTTGCGCACGATGAACGTTCGTCTATTTATGATTCTTTAGCTACTTTGCAAAACAATTTTAAAGATGAAAAAAGATTCTTTAAAGTAATTTCGTGGTACGATAACGAATGGGGGTATTCCAACAGGGTAGCCGATTTATTATTAAAGATTGCAAAATAAATATTTATTAAAGACAAAGACGAAGCCCATGCTTCGTCTTTGTTGCGTTATGCCTTTCATGCATTAAAAAGTTTTTTTTATTTTGGGTTTGTAAGTTGCAAGCCTATTATTTAATTGTACCTTTTGAAAAGAATTAGAGGTTAATGTTATATGAGTAAATTATCGATTGATAATCTTGAACTTAAAGATAAGCGCGTTCTGGTGCGCGTAGATTTTAATGTACCGCTGGATGAAAATCTTAATATTACAAATGATATCAGAATAATATCTTCGCTGCCTACTATTAAAAAAATAATTGATGAAGGCGGTAAAGCTATTTTAATGAGTCATCTGGGCAGACCAAAGGGGAAGGTTAATTCTAAATTTAGTTTAAGGCCCGCTGCCGTTAGGCTAAGCGAGCTATTAAATAAGGTAGTTAAATTTGCACCGGATTGCATTGGCGGTGAAGTAAGCAAATTGGCCGGAGAAATGAAAAGCGGAGATGTAATCCTGCTTGAGAATTTAAGATTTCATGTGGAGGAAGAAAAGAACGATCCGGAATTTGCCAAAGAACTTGCTGCTCTCGGCGATGTTTATGTTAATGATGCATTCGGAAGTGCACATAGAGCACATGCATCTACAGAGGGAGTAACAAAATATATTGATAAATGTGCCGCCGGTTATCTAATGCAGAAGGAATTAGATTATCTTGGAACGGCAATTTCAAATCCTAAACGTCCTTACTGCGCAATTTTAGGCGGTGCAAAAATTTCCGGTAAAATAGACGTAATAATGAATTTGATGGAAAAAGTTGACACGATGATAATCGGAGGTGGAATGGCATATACATTCTATAAAGCACAAGGTAAGGAAATAGGAAAATCATTGCTGGAAGAAGAAAAAATAGGTCTTGCAAAAGAAGTGCTTCAAAAGGCAGGCAAATCTAATATTAAATTTTTAATGCCTGTTGATGTAGTTGTTGCCGATGAGTTTAAAAATGAATCGCCGCAGCAGGTTGTAAGTGTGGACGAAATTCCTGCTGAAAAAATGGGACTAGATATCGGCCCGAAAACAAGAGAATTATTCGGTGATGAAATATTGAAAGCCAAAACAATTGTATGGAACGGACCGATGGGCGTATTTGAAATGGATAACTTTGCCAAAGGTACAAATGCAATTGCCGGCAAACTTGTGGAGGCAACGGAAAAAGGTGCAATAACAATTATAGGCGGTGGAGATTCTGCTGCGGCTATTAGCAAAGCCGGGCTGGAAGATAAAGTATCTCATGTTTCAACCGGAGGAGGAGCTTCTTTGGAATTTTTAGAAGGCAAGGTTCTTCCCGGTGTTGATGCATTAACGGAAGCCTAAAATATTATCTAAGTTGTTTTAGTGAAGTAAAGCATACTGATTACTTCAAATATTTAGTAAATTCAACAAAAATATTTGGAATTTTATTCCTAAAAGTAGTTTACTAAATGTAGTTGTTACAACGGATAAGGTAATAAGGTTAAATTATTTATTATTAGATTTCTTACTAAGGTTAAACACTTTATAAGGTTATGATTAACCATATTTAGTGAATTTACCTAAGTAATTTTCATACCTTTGCTTATTTGAACCTTATTACCTTATTGTTTTTTTTACGGAAAAAATTTGATAAAGTGTTTTTAAGAAAAGGAAATTTTTGTGAGTAATAATTATTATAAGCCCGCGGGGTTCGGTGGTTTCAGCTACTTTCCCCCGGTTATTAAAAACCTAATTATTATTAATGTAATTGTATTTCTTTTTGAGATGCTTGGCCGGCAAATTACCACAAGCAGCGGCTTAACTTTAAACGATATAATTACCCAATACTTTGCACTTATTCCTCTAGGGGGTTTAAGCCTTGCAAACGGCCTGCTGCATTGGAACTTTTATCCATGGCAGTTAATTACATACCAATTTATGCACGGCGGCTTTTGGCATATTGCATTAAATATGTTTTTCCTCTGGATGTTTGGCGTGGAAATCGAAAATATTTGGGGTTCAAAAAAATTTTTAACATTTTATTTAATGTGCGGAATTGCCGCCGGTATTTTTCAATTAGTTTTTCCTCCTTTGTTAAATGAACAATTGGCGCCTACTATTGGTGCTTCCGGAGCCATATTCGGAGTATTAATTGCCTTTGCAATGTTGTTCCCGGATAGATACATTTACCTTTGGTTTTTCATTCCAGTTAAGGCAAAATATTTAATTGCTTTTTTTGTTATAATAGAATTTTTCTCAATCGATAGTCCCGGCAGCGACATTGCACACTTGGCTCATCTTGGCGGAGCCCTGGCAGGGTTTATTTATATTTTATTAGATAGAAAATCTAACGTTTCTTTAAGCGGTATCTTTAAAAGAAATCCGTACGGAAACAAGAGCGGAAGTATTTTTGATTCTTTTAAAAAAAGCACATCCGGTATATTTAAGAAAAAAGATAACAACGTAGAAGAAGCCAGGTTTTACGAAATAAACGACAAGAATGAAAAAACAAATGTAACCCAGGAAGAAATTGACAGGATACTTGATAAAATCAGCGAGTCCGGTTATCAAAATCTTACCGAAAAAGAAAAAAGAATTCTTTTTGAAGCCAGTAAGAAAATGAAGTGAGAATTGCATTACGTAAAACCGGCTACCGGAGTAATGGATGTTAAACTCTTTTAGAGCCTAACTTACTCTGACGAGTATGGTGGGGTATTGGAATAACGGTATAGTTAAATGAGTAAAATAAACCGGCAAATTATAAATCCGCTTTTCATAATTGGCTGCTTTTCTATTTTAATTCTTTTTTCAGGCTGCTCTAAAGATAATATCCTCAACGAAAATCAATTTGTTAAAGTTTATGCCGATATAATTATAACGCAAGATACAACAAGCCTTAAAAATGCAAGTATCGATTCTGTAAAAGAAATTATTTTTAAGAAGCATAATATTACAGCACAAGAATATAATGCTACAATAAATTATTATAATCAAAGTCCGGAAAAATGGGGAGAGTTTTTCAAAAAAGCCGTTGCTTATGTTGAAGAATTGAAGAAACAAGTGCATCAAAATTAATTTTTTACAGTCATTTTATATTTTGACGCTGCAATTCTAATAAGCGGATAAGTAGCTTGTTCGGGCAGCCTTTGTTTCAAATCTTTTAAGTTGTTGAATCCTTTTTCAATTTCTTCATTTATCACTGCAAGTAAATCCTTTTCAAATAAACATTCAATTTTAACTTCCGGGACGTACTCAATAATGGTTTCAATCTGCATTGAAACCACAGCTTCGTTCAAATGCCTGAGTGCTGCAATGTCTTTTAATGAATATCCTTTTTCAAGAAGTATAAGTGTTTCTTTTATGTTGCCCGGTATTGCTCTTTTTTCATTTTTGTTTTCTGTTTTGAAAGGCTCATCTTTTTTCTGTTTCTCAAATTCCGATATAACTTCCAGCAGATCTTCACCAAGTTTATTGAACATCCTGTTATTAAATCCATTAATTTCAAGAAGCTGTTTTCTCGTTGCCGGTTTTTTTGATGAAACTTCCCGTAAAATTACATCCGGGCATATTAAGTAACCCGTCTGCATAAATTTGTCTGCTGCTTTTTTACGTACCTCCTTAAGCCGGTGAAACAGTTCAAGGTTATCTTCGTAATCAAATTGTTCCTTTTTTTCTTCTTTTACAAAACCTCTTTCTTTTAAATAATTCTTTCCCTTTTCGGTTAGAAACAAATTTTTGTCTTTTGCTTTTTCAATTAAAGCCTGAAGATAAATTTCATTTAGAATAATCTTTAAATCATCCTTATCATAATTTGCGCATGCACCGAAAGTTTCAAACGAAGAATATTTTTCCTTCTTAACAGTTCCTCTAATTATAGTAATTAAGAAAGCTTCAGTAACCCGGACAGCGGCATTAAGCACAGTTCTTAAAATAATCTCTTTTATGTACTCTGCAGTAGAACCGGGAATTTGAGCTTCCTCTTTGCATTTATCGCATTTATTGCAGGAATAATCGTTAACATCCTGCCCAAAATATTTTAAAATAAATTTAAACCTGCATTCACCTGTATAAACATATTCAACAATTTTATCAATCTTCTTTTGCATCATATTGTAACTCCGGTTTATTCTGTTATAATCCAGAGCCAATCTGCCGGAAGAAATTCGGGGCGCCGTTAGTATAATATTCTCTTTTGAAACAGGTTTCGTATATTCAATTATACCGAGATTTTCAAGTATTAAAAAAGATTCTTCAATCTCGCCGGAAGTAATTCCGGTTTGTTCGGCTATATTTGTAATTGGAGTTTGAACCGGTGAAGAAAAAATTTTACTGCCGAACTCTCTTATTAAATAAACAATTATCAATTTTACAATTTTGTTGGATGTCTTTTTTGTAAACTCCTTAAGTTTGTTTTTTTCAAGAATAAATTTAACCGATGATTTATTATCAAATTCGGACGGCTGTTTAAGATAACCTCCCCCTTCCAAAATTTTTAATGCGGAATATAAAAGCCCCCTGCTAACCTCTCTCTTTGCATAAGCAGAAATAAAATCTAAGTTAACGGGAATTTCTTTACCGGATAAATTTCCGATCGCAACCTGCCCGTAATCGCAAACCGCATCATATACATTTTGGATAAGTTCTTTATCCGGATATGAGTTCGATAAAAAAAAGTTTTGAATGTTTACATCTCTTTCTTCGTGCAGTAAAAAGATAAAAGCCGGATCGCCGTCTCTTCCTGCACGCCCAATTTCCTGGTAATAATTTTCGATAGAACCTGGAGTGTTATAATGAATAACAAGCCTTATATCTTTTTTATCAATTCCCATTCCGAAGGCATTTGTTGCCGCAATAACCGGAATTTTGCTGTTAAGAAAATCCTCCTGAATCCTTTTCCTTTCTTCCGGGGCCAAACCTGCGTGGTAATATGCACAATTTATTTTATGAAGATTTAAATATTCCGTAATGCTTTCCGCTCTTTTGCGGGAAGCCGTATATATAATTGCAGGAGTATCATAGGTAGAAATTAGTTCAAGGCATTTTTCTTTTTTCCTCTTTGTTAAAATTACATTAAGCTCCAAATTTTCTCTTTGAAAACCTCTTACAAATACTCTGGCTTCTTCTCTGCCTCCGCCGGTTTCATTTAAACCGAGTTGAATTATAATATCTTTAATTACCTCGGGTGTGGCAGTTGCTGTAAATGCGGAAATTCTTTTTATATGAATGTAATCAATAAATTCCTTTATCTTTCTATAGCTCGGTCTAAAGCTGTGCCCCCATTCGCTAATACAGTGTGCTTCATCTATAAATAAAAACGAAGGATTTAATTTTTTAATTCTGTCGGCAAAGTTGATATTATCCAATCTTTCCGGTGCCACGTATAGTAGTTTTATTTTTCCGAAGGAAATATTTTGCAAAACTTCTTCGGTTTCATAAAAGCTCATCGTACTATTTATAAAGGCTGCAATTGTTTCTTTCTTATTAAGCGAATCTACCTGGTCCTTCATCAAAGCAATTAAGGGAGATACAACAATTGAAAAATTTTCAGAAATAAATGCAGGTATCTGATAACAAACGGATTTTCCGGCGCCGGTTGGGAGTACTGCAAGTACATTATCGCCCTGGATTATTGCTTCAATGATTTCTTCCTGGTTTTGACGGAATGATTTGTATCCGAAATATTTTAGTAACGCCTGTCTTGGCTGCATTTATTATTTTTCTTGAGATAATTATTAAACATTTAAAAAATACAAAGAGTTTAAGTTCAAGTTCAAGTTTAAGTCCTATGATAAGCCCGCCGAGGTGAAGTTTTTAGCAATTTGTTAATAATAAAAAATGAAATATTAATAACAATAAGTCAGCAAATGCAAAATTTAATATGTGACTTAAACTTAACTTTATAAAATTGTTATTACTAATATTCTTAACTTTGTAGAAAAATAAAAATTTCGCTATGCAAACTTTTTGGGAAGAAAAATTAAAAGTACGTGCCTATGACGTAGATTTTAAAAACAAATTAAAAGTGAGCTCGGTTTTTAATTATATGCAGGATGCAGCTTCAACTCATGCTGATAATGTAAGCGCAGGTTACAAACAGCTGATGCAAAAAAATTTATTCTGGGTATTATCCTGGGTAAAATTGCAATTTAAAAGCTTACCGGAATTTGAAGATAACTTTAGGATTAAAACCTGGCCTAAAGGTAAATACAAATTTTACGCTTTAAGGGACTTCCTTTTATTTGATAAAAACGGGGAAGTGTTTTGCAAAATTGCATCTGCCTGGCTTTTGCTTAACATTAAAAATAAAAGAATTACCGATTTGAAAAATCTTCCCGCCGAAATTCCTGTTAATCCGAATGAAAGTGCACTGAGTGACCTTCCCGAAAAAATATCCGTTGAAAATACAAACGAAATTGTTTTAAATAAAAAAATAACATACTCGGATATTGATATTAACCTTCATGTCAATAACGCCAAATATATCGAATTTATTTCTGACGGTTATTCAAAAGAATTTCATGAAAAATATTTTATGAAATCAATTACTGTTTCATTTAAATCGGAAACCAGGTTTGGCGATATTATTGAAATAGGTTTAAATAATAACCCGGCAATGAAAGGAATTCATTATCTTGAAGGAATAAATAAAGCAACAGGGAAGCAGGCATTTCAGGCATTAATTAATTGGCAGGACGAATTATGAGCACCGGATTGCATGGTGAATATTCAGGATTATTTAATCTTATTTCTCAATATTTATTCTATCACTGCGGCTTTCCGGCTGTGAGATTACAAGAAAAATCAAATCATTCTCGGAATCATTTATAATCTTATGCGGAACAGATACAGGAATTTCCACACCTTCATTTTCATTAACTATTTGTCTTGATTGTCCGATTTCAAAAACGGCGCTTCCTTTAAGGATATAGAAAAATTGCCTGGCTCTGTTATGAAAATGTTTTACCTCTGAAGTTCCCGGAGGCATTCTTTCCTTTATAATGCTCAATTCTTTTTCCTTTACCAAATGCCAGCCGTGGCAGTTGTTTCCCCATAAATAATGCTCTGCCGTGTTTTCACTTTTTGCTTTGATAACATCACCAAAAAAAATTATTAAAATGTATTTATTAAATATCTTAACTATTCCTAAATAATAATTCTTTTATTTTATTCCATCTTAAAGAAATAATTATCCATATAAATAAAAATACGATGTAAGATATATAAAGAATTTTGGAATACACCCGAAGGATATTATGTATTTCCAGTTGAACCGAATAAAACAAAAAGAACCAAACGGAAATCCATAAAATACTTCCCGCAAAATTGTAAATAATAAATTTCCAGGGTTTATATTTTTTTATACCAAAATAAACTGCAACAGGATTTCTTATTAACAGAAGAAAACGCATGAATATAATTACAATTGGTTTGGGCAGATTAAGAGAATGCTTTTCAAACTTTGAAGCGAATTTAAATATTTTTTTGCTGAGATGAAGAAATTTTTCCGCATAATAACCAGCTAAAAAATAAAGTATAAAAGAAATATTTGAAAATACAACAGCAATAATGCAAATCCATTTCCACAATTCCGGTCGGTTAACAAAACGGATAAACCACATAAATAAACCCGGTTCCCCCTGCAGCAGGTACCCGGCTATATATGGAAGTGAATTATAAATGTTCATTGCACTTTAGAGTTACTTAATTAACTGAATTTAATATTTGAAAAAAGTTAATTAATTATTTCTTTCGGTGCAACTTGCTGTTAGGTAAAAATAAGGTGAAATGTTTATTAGATCTTTTCTGCAACTACTGCCGTACCGTAACAAAGAACTTCGCTTACACCTTGAAGAACATCTGTGGTATCGTATCTTGTACCTATAATTGCATTGGCGCCGATGTCTTCGCCGTGCTTAACCATTAGCTCAAAAGATTCTTCTCTTGTTTTTTCACAAAGCTCTGTAAACAAAGAAATATTTCCGCCGAATAATGTTTGTAATGTTCCGCCAATAGTACCAACAATTGACCGGGACCGTACTGTAATTCCCCGTACCACTCCAAGGGTTCTAACAATTTTGTAGCCGTCAATATTAAAAGCAGTAGTAACCATGGATCTGTCCATAAATATCCTTCTGATTTTGTTTTATGTAATAAATTTAGCAAAGAAACAATTAAGATACTTTAAAGCCCAAACTGCAGACCTGCATTTAGCACAAAAAAGTTAGCCGGGTACGTAATATTATTTACAACTTCGGTGGATGCGGCGTTATATTTTAAGTTTATATCAAAATTTAGTTTGTCGTTTACTTTTAATATAACTCCGAATGCCGGGGAAATACCGATTCTGGATATGGACGATTGATAAAAATTGTTGTATGTACTATAGGGAATGGAGTGTGTGTAGTTCATCGAATTCATTCCAATTTCTACTCCAATATAAGGGTGAATGTCCCTTTGTGAAAAAGCGTACCTTATTCCAAGCATAATTTGAAAGTTTGAATAACTGTCTGCAGGGCCCATATTATATTCCGAATAGGGGCCCCAATAATAATAAGCTAATGCGCCTGTAATAGACAAGAATTGATCCTGTGGAAATTCCAGGGTTCCGCATGCACCAAAACCATTATTAGCTACCGATGAAAAATTTCCGGCTGGAAATGCAATACCTCCTTGAATTGATAATTTGGTTTGGCAGTAAACATATTTATATGATAATAGGCAAAAGGACCCGGTTAAAAATATTAACCATTTTTTCATATCTCCGACTTTCTAAAATATTTTTTATGCATATATTATTTACTGCAAAATTAAAAGTCAGCAAATTATCGACTAACGGTACATTACGTATTTACTCAACATATTTCTTAAATAAGACGGAAGTATTATGCCCGCCGAATCCAAAGGCGTTGCTTAATGCAATGTTTACTTCCTTTTGTACAGGTTTGTTAAAAGTATAGTTAAGGTCGCATTCCGGGTCCGGAGTAGTAAAATTTATTGTCGGAGGAATCATGTTATTTTTTATTGCAAGGATAGAAGCTATACCTTCTACTGCACCGGCAGCACCGAGTAAGTGTCCTGTCATACTTTTTGTTGAAGACAAATTAATTTTATATGCATAATCACCAAATACTTTTTTAATTGCTTTTGTCTCTGCAATATCTCCGGGAGGTGTGGAAGTGCCGTGCATATTAATGTAATCAACATCTTCTTTTTGAATACCCGCATCATTTAGTGCCATTTGCATAGAAAGTATTGCCCCTACACCATCCGGATGCGGAGCAGTAATATGATGTGCATCTGCCGAAAGACCCATGCCGATAATTTCAGCATAAATTTTTGCACCGCGGGTTTTGGCATGTTCAAGTTCTTCAAGCATCATAGCTCCGCCGCCTTCTCCCATAACAAACCCGTCGCGGGTAAAATCGAACGGGCGGCTTGCTGTTTCCGGTGAGTCGTTTCTTGTAGATAAAGCTTTGGAAGCATTAAATCCTCCTATACCAATTTCATTTATAGCAGCTTCACTTCCGCCGGTTAATATTAGATCCGCAATACCTTGTTTAATTAATAGAAATCCGTCTATCATATTGTTATTTGCCGTAGCACATGCAGAAACAATACAATAGTTCGGCCCCCTAAATCCAAATCTAATTGAAATTACCCCGCTGGCAATATCCGGTATTAACATAGGAATAAAAAAGGGAGAAATTCTGTTAGGACCTTCCTTATAGTTAATAACTGATTGATCATTAAAAGTCTGAATACCCCCAATTCCGCTTCCGAAGATTACTCCGATTTTAGCTCTTTCTTCATCGGTTAAAGATTCATACTTAAGTTCGCTGTCTGTTATGGCTTGAACCGCAGCCGCCATTGCATAATGGGCATATTTATCCAGTCTTCTGGCAGTTTTCCTATCCATATAATTGGAAACGTCAAAGCCCTTTAGTTCGCATGCAAATTTTGTATCCAGCCTGGAAGTATCGAAACTTGTAATTAATTCGCACCCGCTTTTACTTTCCATCATTCCGTTCCAGAAATCTTGGGCAGTTAATCCGATAGGCGTTAATGCTCCCATGCCGGTTACAACTACTCTGCGGTTTTTATTCAATGCCATAATTTTTCCTTGTATTGTTCTAATAAGTTGTTAAAAAAAAGTTCATTTTCCAGTAAGATCTTAAAATTTTCCAGCAAAGATAAAAATAAATATTGAAAAAACGCATAACCGGCGCAGCATCCTAAAATTGAATTGATAATTTTTTGAATGACTGATTACTGTGTGTTTTAATTCTATCCTTTATTCTTTAACAATTAGTGAAAAAAGTAATAGAATATTTTAGCTATTAAAACAGTAATACGGTTGATGATAATATTCTTAGCTTTTTTGGTACTTAAAAAAAAATAACCGTAAATTTGTAATCTGAAAATAAATTGATTTAACTGGGCTTTATAGATAAATTTGTTAAAATTAAATATAATCGGTTCCGATAAGAATTCTAAAGCGAGAACAGGTTTTTTTGAAACAGATCATGGTAAGGTAGAAACTCCTAATTTTATGCCTGTCGGTACCCAGGGTTCCGTTAAAGCTGTAAATCAAAATTTATTGGAATTTGATATAAAAGCCCAAATAGTTCTTTCAAATACTTATCATCTTTATTTAAGGCCCGGGACTGATATTCTGGAAGAAGCAGGAGGCTTGCATAATTTTATGAATTGGCATAAGCCGATTTTAACAGACAGCGGCGGTTACCAGGTGTTCAGTCTTTCCGAATTAAGAAAATTGAAAAATGAAGGCGTTGAATTCCGCTCACATCTGGACGGTTCCAAACATTTTTTTACACCGGAAAAGGTAATTGAAATTCAACGAAGCATCGGTTCGGATATTATGATGTCTTTGGACGAATGTACTGCTTTTCCATGTGAATATGAATATGCGGTTAAGTCTACGCAGCTAACTTCGGACTGGGCAATATTAAATAGAGAAGCTTTCGAAAAAACTAAGCCTCTTTATAGCCATAAACAATTTTTATTTGGAATTGTACAGGGAAGTGTTTATAAAGATTTGCGTGAAAAGTCTGCTCGGGATATTATGAAACTGGAATTCGACGGTTATTCAATCGGCGGGCTTGCTGTTGGCGAACCTGTAAATGTAATGTATGATTTGGTTAATTTTGTTACCGATATGCTTCCACAAGATAGGCTTAGATACTTAATGGGCGTCGGCAGGCCGGAAAATATTTTGGAGGCAATTGAAAGAGGCATCGATATTTTCGATTGTGTAATGCCTACGCGCAATGCAAGAAATTCTTACTTGTTTACGTCAAACGGAATTTTGGCAATGCGTAATGCTAAATATAAAAATGATTTTAACACAATAGATGAAAATTGCGGCTGTTATACTTGTAAAAATTTCAGTAGGGCTTACTTAAGGCATTTGTTTACGGCAAAAGAAATTCTAGCCCTGGAGCTGGCCAGCATACACAATCTTCATTTTTATATGAATCTTTTGGAGCAGGCAAGAGAACATATTAAACAAGGTAATTTTTCAGATTGGAAAAGAGACATAATAGAAAAAATATCATTAAACAAAAACAATAAATCGGAGGATTGATTGGAATATTTATTAGCATTTGCTCCCCCGCAAGGCGGTAGCGGCGGCGGTGGAGGAAGTTTGGTAAGCACCATTATTATGTTCGGTGCTATCTTCCTTATATTTTATTTTATGATTATCAGACCGCAGCAGAAACGAAGCAAGGAAAGAGAAAAAATGCTTTCCAATGTTCAAAAGGGTGATAAAGTTGTTACCAGCGGCGGTCTGCACGGAACTATTATTCATATTGATGAAAAAACCGTTCTTCTGCAAGTTGCAGATAATGTAAAACTTAAGTATGAACGCTCTGCAATTTCCTCTATTGTTACTTCTGCATCCAAAGACGAAGCTAAAAGTTAGGATGCAGCAGTAGTACAAATTTAGAGGTTTAGAGATTTTTATTTGCTATATATTTGTTAGGTAACATCATGTTTTGTTCAGTTGAGGAAGCCGTTGAAGAAATTAAAAACGGCAAAATAATTATTATTGTTGATGATGAAGACAGAGAAAACGAAGGTGATTTTGTTTGCGCTGCAGAATATGTTACACCGGAAATAGTAAACTTTATGACCAAGTACGGCAGGGGAATGTTGTGTGTTGCCGTAAGCGGCAAAAGGCTGGATGAACTTGGCCTGCCGCTTATGGTTGATTCTAATTCCGCCTTGCACGGTACCCAATTTACCATTACCGTAGATGCTATTGAAGGAACTACCACCGGTATTTCTGCCGCAGACAGAGCCTTAACAATTAAAAAAATAATCAACGATAATACAAAAGCAGCCGACTTTGCCCGGCCGGGTCATATCTTCCCTTTAAGAGCATTCGACGAAGGTGTTTTAAGAAGAGCAGGGCATACTGAGGCTGCAGTCGATATTTGTAAACTTTCAAAATTAAAACCGGCAGGAGTGCTTTGCGAAATTCTGCACGATAACGGGCAAATGGCCCGCGTTCCGGATCTTATAAAGATTGCAGAAAAATTCAATCTGAAAATTCTTACC
Organism: Ignavibacteriaceae bacterium; assembly: GCA_046704255.1. Classification (GTDB taxonomy): domain Bacteria; phylum Bacteroidota; class Ignavibacteria; order Ignavibacteriales; family Ignavibacteriaceae; genus FEN-1297. The sequence goes on from JBJKSH010000114.1 coordinate 13,812, forward strand.
GTTAAAGATGTAATTGAATACCGCCTGCGGAAAGAAAGATTGATAGAAAAAATTGCAGCTGCAAATCTTCCTACAGAGCACGGTAAGTTTAATGTTTATGTTTATAAAAGCCTTCTGGATCATAAAGAGCATATTGCTTTATTAAAAGGAAAAATTGATCCCGAAAAACCGGTTCTTGTAAGAATGCATTCCGAGTGTTTAACAGGTGATGTGTTTCATTCTTTAAGGTGCGACTGCCACGATCAGCTGAATACATCGTTGGATATAATTGCCGAAGAAGAAGCAGGTGTTGTAGTCTATATGCGGCAGGAAGGCCGGGGAATCGGGTTGTCTAATAAGATTAAAGCATACAAACTTCAGGAAGAAGGCAAAGATACTGTTGAAGCAAATGAAGCTTTAGGTTTTAAACCGGACCTTCGTGACTACGGGATTGGTGCGCAAATACTTTTAGACCTTGGCGTAAGAAAAATCAGGCTGTTAACAAATAATCCTAAAAAGGTAATCGGTCTTAGAGGTTACGGGCTGGAAATTGTTGAAAGGGTTCCGATTGAGATACCACCGAATGAAAATAATGTAAAGTATTTAAAAACTAAACGGGATAAACTGGGGCATTTAATTCTTAAATAATTTAATGCTTTATGTAGTACCACTTAATAAGCTATAGAAATACTTTTTGCATTTCCAT
>JBJKSH010000115.1:0-5265 GCA_046704255.1 Ignavibacteriaceae bacterium
CAATATCACCTGTAGAACCATGCATATTCGTTAAACCGGAGCCGTGTCTTTCCCAAATGTCGCATAACTTTCTCAGTACGTCAGAGGTATAAAACCATCCTGCCGGTTGATTTATACGCAGCGTATGGAAGTGCGATACATTAGGAAATTCTTCGGGAAGATCGGAATACCTTCCTATAACTCCGCCGCCGTACCCCAAAACTCCCACAATACCGCCGTGTTTCCAGTGGCCGATTCTTTCATTGTAGGAACGTTCCAATTGCCCTAAAAGATCGTTAGACATGGGATTTTTTTCGGCTGCGGTTTTAATTTCTGTAACGAAACTAGGCCAGGCGCCTTTTTCCAATTCATCCAATTTTGGTGTTTCGCGTTTTTTGTCCGCCATTTTAACTCCTGTTATTTTATAGTTTTATTTTATCTTATATTTTTTTAATAGAATAAAAATCTGTTTGTTAATGCTTTTAAAAAAATGTAAAGCTTACCCACATTAGCACTGCCAGTAGAACAATACCTAGAATTATACTCCCCGAAATAAGTTTTTTTTCAATAGGTAAGAGCGGTTCATACTCCATTTTTTTTAATTCGTCTGCTATTTTAGTTTCATTTTGCATATCAATTACCTTAAAGATTTTTTAGTTTAAAACTGGCGGTGTAACACCATGGAAGAAAATCCATGAAATAAGCAAACCGATCCATATAATGAAACCGAACAGGCATATAATATATACAGCAGCAAGCTTTCCAATGCCTTCCTCTTTAAGTTTTTTAAAATCCGATAATACTCCTATAGTAAAAAATGTAAACGAAAAGAAAAGTACCCGGAAAGTATCTGTTTCCGACGCAGCTGCAGAAGCAGCTTTGATTATTCCGGGAAAACCGACACAAACCAAAAGGAATAATAAAAATGTTAATACATAACCGATTATAAACTTTGGAAACCTATCCCATATTTCGGATGCTTTAACTTTTTCAATTTTGTTTTTAATTTCTATTTTTGAACACCAGATAACCGCAAGTATAAAAGCCCATATACCGATGAAAATATCGATAAAGACTTTTATTGTAGTTGTAGTCATTACCATCCAGCCTTCCTTATAGGTAACTCCTGTAGCTGCAAGAGTTTTTGCTCTTATAAGTGCTTCTGCAATTGCACCGCTTGCAACTGCTGCTCCGTCTGTTTTTACAGAAAGTCCCATCCATGCAGCAGCTACCATAGGCTGTGCCCATAAGAAGATTTGAGCAAGAAACGGCAGAACAATTAATTCCAATACTGCAAAAACCACCACTAATGATGAAACCATAATCGGAACAACAGGCCTAGACCTGATTGCACTTCCAGTTGCAATAGCAGCAGATACGCCGCATATAGAAATTCCGGAAGCAAGCGGAGCCGCCCATTCTCTGCTGAACTTAAAATACTTTCTTGCTACATAGTATACCAACGCCCAGAAAATTAAATAAGCAACTATAATTGCACATAGTCCTAAAAACATTACCGTGGAGGCTAACCTAAGAGATTCTGCGGCTTTTACACCAAGGCCTGCTCCTAAAATTACTATTGCCGTTTTAATAAAAAGCTCCGGCCGGGTCGCTTCTTTTAATTTATTCACAAGCTGCGGTAAAAAATTACCTACGGCAAGACCGGCTAGTAACGCAACTATATACCCGGCTTCTCCGGTTAAATTTAAAGACCATGATATACCGAAATTATTCAAATGGTTTGAAGTTGCAGCTATATAAGCATAATGCCCAATCAGCCAGCATATATAGCTTATAAAAAAAACAATTGTAAAAGGGATAACAAATTTTTTAAAACTTACACCTATGGCTTTTATTCCGATACCTACAACAAGTAATAGAAAAATGTATGTAAGGAAAAGCGAGACCAAACCCGGCAGTCTTTGGTAGGATTGAGATACCGAAGACATCGATAAGGAAATGTTATTCCATACATTTGTCTTAATCCCCCAGCCTAATACGTCTACATCAATAAACATCCCTAAGGATAGAACAAATACAAAAAGACCTATCCAAACAGAAAGCCAATCTTCATTTATGAAAGATCTTTTTGCCAGGTTCATATAAATCTCTAAAAAAATTTCACTCAAAATTCTGAACCAACTTACAGAAGCACTAAAGTAAATACAAAATGAAATTGGGTTTTGTATTCTTAGTGTTGCATTATAAATGCATTAAAAAAAAGCTTAATACGAAGTTATTTTTATATTTTTATTTAATAGGTATGTGAACCGACCTTACTGCAAGTTCTACTATAAAAGTCTTCATTTCTGAACTGTCTATGGGAAGGTTTAACGGAACCGGCAATGTCCCGCAGTTAAAATTTTTGAAATGGGTTGTACAAGGTTGTTGAAGATATAGTGAAAGCCTGCTAAACCCGATGGGCAGCGGAACAAGCATCCACCATGCAATCCATCCGTTAATAATAGGGAAAGGATCGTATTTAATCATATGAAATTTTTCAAATCTTTTTTGAAATGCATTAAGCAAACCCTCAAAACGTATTTTTGATTTTTTATTTACCCTTTCCTGCAAACGGTTAATAAAGCAATCTTTTGAATCCAAAACTATCTGCTTCATCCTCTTATCTTTAAATATAACAAGATAATTTTCCAGCCGGGACGATTGATTTATTTTGTAAGCGGTTATTGCTTCCAGAATTAATTTCTTAATATCCGGAGCAAAGTATAGTTCACTTTTAAGTTGTTTATCATAGCAAGCCCTTGTAAAATTATTAAATGTTGTAGAATAAGGAAAAACAACCTTCAAAGCCTGATCAATAGTCTTAAACCCGTAAGACATAAAAGTGGGGCATACAAATCCTCTGCAATTCATACGGTCCAATAATCTAATCCATACATCGGTTGATTCGGTTCTGCTCAATTCAAAACCAAGAACAACAGTAGACAATGCATCGATTGCAAGCGCCAGAAACATTGAATGCTCTTTATCGCTTCCTTGGTTACATTTAAATTTTTTACCTACAAGGTGAATTAACCTGGCTTCATGCCTTGGAGTACATGCATCAAGGTAATCTTCCCAGGAAGAACATCCTAACAAATATTCTCTTATCTTCTGATTTATTCTTATAGGTGAACTGTGATAAATTGATTGAAGGTCTCTGTATGAATATCCGCTTAAATACGCTTCGGTAAGCGCGCCCAAATCCGGCAGATGTTTTGGTACTCTGTTTTGTACCCAGGTTTTATTGCAAAACAAACATCTGTAACGTTGTATGTCGGCAGAAGTTTTTCCGTGCCTTATAATACGGGAGCTGTTGCAAAACGGACAGGTCAACCCTATTTGAATACTATTGCATAACATAAAGATTTTGGGTCTTTATTTGTTTAACGAAAAAGGAATCTCAAATTATATACCATGAATAAATAAACTATTTGCTATCAAAAATAATAGTTATAGTTAATAATTTATCATATTTGATAATTCTTTTTCTATGTTGAGAGATTAACTATAAAACTTAAGATTAATCGAATCGTTTAATGGATTATTTCATCATATACCACAAAAAAAAGGGAAAAATTATGATGATGAATAATCAATTGGTTATGGAGCAGGTAAGAAAAATGCCATCCGGAGTAAACTCTGCATCCGGTAAATATTGGTGTGTAACCTGCAAGCTTTTATTTAATCTTGATGAGCCCGTCTGCCCCTACATGCCTAAAATGTGTATTAATACTCCTATTCCGATAGAGTTACTGCGCCCTGAATCTACAGTTAGTATTGAAAAATTCGGACTTTTTTATCCCAAGATTCCACAGAAGATGATGAATTTTTTAGCTGAAAATGAGCTTGAAGAATTGGGACGTAAATTGGCTCTGGCATATATAGAATTTCTCAAAGAGTGGAGATTCGAATATAAAAACGAACCGCTGCAAACTTTAAAGAGTTTCATTATTACAGTAGGCGGTAGCGAAACCGCCGAAAGAATTACCGGTAGTGAAATTGTTTTTATTATTACAGATTTGAAAAAAATATGGGACAAAGGAAAGCTTTTTCCTATTATTGAATCTGCAGTTAGTACTTTAAAAGTTGAATTAGATTTTCATACTAAAATTTCCTTCGATGAGATAGATATAATAGGCGAAAAAGAAGTGGGAAAATATTACTGTCCGATGTGTAAGAAATTTTTTGAATTCTCTTCACAGCGTGATTCGATAACTTGCCCCTTAATGCCACAGAAGTGCATTGCTGTTCCGGGCAGCTTGACCAAAATGAAATATAACCTGTCTGATTTAATTTCAATTTATGGACACACCCCTAACATATATAAAAGATTAATTGAATTGCTTCCACAAAGAGAAGGTTGGAGAGAGCACCTTGAAAATCTTCTTAAAAGTGAATGGAAATTTGAAATAACAGATAAGTCCGTAGATTGTATTGCATTTCAAATTGGCTTAATAGAAGATAAAAATGCATGTACTGCCGATGTTAGTAAAATGATGCAGATGACCGAAATGTAATATTATTAATCTGTAAAAGTTAATTGAACTGTTAACCTATATTAACTAACTGAAGTTATGTACAATATAGCTTTTTATTGCCCCGTCATTTATAACGAGGTCAAGTGGAGGGAAAAAACATTGGCTTTAGCCACATAACATCCTAAATGTGGCTAAAGCCTCTGTTTTGTTTTTTCCCCGGCATAAATACAGGGGCAATTGACAGTATTATACAAAAATATTTGTTAATAATATTTCTGAATATTTATTCTCCTAGATAGACTTTTCATACTGCCTCTTTATGGCGGGGCTAGTCAACTGTAACTTTGGATAACTTCAGTTAATAACTTTCCTTACGCAAAAGATGTTACTTGGAATGATGGAATGTTGGAATAATAGAGTGACTAAGATACGGTTAAATCCTTTTAATTTAATCTTTAATAAAAATCCATAGAAGTCTTAAACAAATATTCCGAATATATTTGGCAGGAATAAAGCTATATTTGTGTAGGTAAATCTTACAATTGTTGAGAGAAAGAAATGAGGACATTTGACAGTTTAAGCGAACAAGAAATTCTTGCACTTGCAATTTCACTTGAAGAAGAAGATGCACGTATTTACGATGATATTGCAGAAGGATTAAGAGAAAACTTTCCCGAACAATCAAATGAATTTATAGAAATGCGAAGGGAAGAAGACGGGCACAGGCACCGCTTATTGGATCTTTATCGTAGTAAATTCGGCGACCACATTCCGCTTATAAGGCGGCAGGATGTTCGAGGATTTG
>JBJKSH010000116.1:0-3798 GCA_046704255.1 Ignavibacteriaceae bacterium
TTATTTTATGTTTACTGCCGCGCCCGGGTTTTTTACCGTTTGTAGGGCTTGAATAATAATAATAATATTTATAGTAAGAGCCGTAGCCGCTTTTATAAGTAAAATTATTAAGCACTGTGCCTATAAATGACGTACTGCTGTGTTTTAATAATTCAATAGATTTTTCCATCAGTTCAATTTCCGTATTCTCTGCTGATACAACTAATAGTGAAGCATCAACATAAGTAGACAATATTTCGGAATCCGTAACCGCAATTATAGGTGCGGAATCCAACATTACAACATCAAACTGTTTTTTCATTTCACTTAGAAAATCCTGGAACAATTTTGATTCCAGCATCTCCGACGGATTAGGAGGAATTGTTCCCGAGGTAATAAAGCTTAAATTCTTTACTGAAGTCGGCCTTATTATTTCATCCAGCCTGGCTTGTTCAAAAAGGTAATCAACGAGTCCCGGGTATTTATTTATATGAAAGACACTGTGAATTTTCGGTTTCCTAAGGTCGGTATCAATTAAGAGAGTCTTTTTATTTGACTGTGCAAATGCGCCTGCAAGGTTAACACATATTGTTGTTTTTCCTTCCTGAGGTGAAGGTGAAGTAATTAAAATCGTCTTTAAAGCATTGTTACCAATCTTCGAAAATTGAACGCGTGTTCTCAATGCTCTGAACGCTTCGCTGGGAATTGCATCGGGTTTCTTTTCTACAATAAATTCAAAATCCCTGTTCCCGTTTGTTCCCACACCGTCAATCCGGGGTATCCATGCAAGAAGATTTATATTTCTTTTCTGAATATCATCCGGTGTCTTAATAGATTTATCAAAATAATCCTTAATAAAAACATAAGACAGCGACAAAGCCAACCCTATTCCCCGGCCAATTAACACTATCCTGGAACGGTTGGGCCCGGAAGGTATATCCGTTATTCTTGCTTTATCAATAATCTGAACATTGCCCGGCTGGGAAAGTTCGTTTATCTGCGCTGTTTGATAACTCTGTACTAAAAGATTATATAAATTTTCTAAAGATTCTTTATTCCTCTGCAGCCTTGCAAATTCAATTGTTGCCTTGGGCAGCTTGTTAAACTGCACATCGTACTTTTGTATAACCGATTGAAGTTCATTTACGGTTGTAACCAAAGATTGATTATTAATTTCTTCATCCAGAATTTTTTGTGTTAAATCCGTAACCTGGCTTGGACTGGCACCTAACAGATTTAATTTTATTGAATTAATTTTTTCATTTAGTTTTGCTTTTAAAGCGCTTATTTTATCGTTATACTCCTGTGTTAAAGCTAAAATGTCTGAAGGCTTATTTTTATTATTTAATTTTGCCATATCCTTCTTCAGTTCGTAGTCGGCAATTTGGGATTGCAGCGCCTGGATGTATGCCTGGGAAGAGGCGTTCTCCAGCGATTCAACAATTTGAGGATCAAGTTTATTTAATTCCCGCTTTAAATTCTTTAACGTCATATTGGAAGTTGCCAGGCTAATTTTAGTTGCTTCGAGCTGACCTTCATACTGGGAAATTTGAGTAACTAAATTTTGCGATTGGTTATCAAGAGAAATGAATCCTTCCTTTTCCTGGAATTTACTTAGCGAGTCTTCAGCCATTCTTAATTTTTTAAATTCCTCGTCTTTTTGGGAAGCTAAAAAATCTTTAACGGATGCTAAGTTCTGCCTGTTTAATTGAAGATTTTCTTCCTTATACTGTTTTGCATAAGTATTTGCTATTAAAGCAGCGCCCTGGGGGGAAGGTGATTCTACCGAAATAACAACAAAGTCCAAACCGCTTTTTTGATTGATTGAAACCTGGCTGCTTAATAAGTTTACAAGATTAGGAATAGAATAAGCACCCTTATTTAGTATATTCCATTCAAAGTCTTTGTTTTTAAGGGAATCATAATTCATCGAGCTGCGTTTTACGCTGTCTATTATTGCCCTGCTTATATTCTCCTTCAAATCATAACTCTTCATAATTTCAATTTCATCCGAGATAAACCTGTCGCTTGCGGAACTTTGAAAATCCATCCCCGGTGTGGAAGTACCTGAAGCCGATAGTATATTTGACTGCGGCTTGTTTATTTTTAAAGTAGTCGTTGCGGTATAAATATTAGGTTTGCTCTTAGAATAAAAATATGCCGTTATTAAAGATACGCCGGCAATAACCAAAATAATTAAAAGATTATTCCTAATTAAATTAAAGTAGTCTAAAAAAGTTTTACCTTCGATATCTCTAAAATCATTCTGAATCTCACTCAATTTTTAATTCTCCTACTTTCTAATAAAATAAAATATGAAGTTTGCAATTGTAATTATCGGCGTAAGCAAATAAATATAATCACGCCACGTCATTACAGGACCGCTGCTTGGAATAACAAGTATGTCCCCGGACTCCAGGGAAATTTCTTTCGGAATGTCTTTTATATTTTTATTAATGTAATCTTCATAGTGCAGTTTAACCGCATAATAAGAAGAGTCGGGGTTCATTCTAAATAATTTTATCCCGCTCCAGTCGGTTGTTGGCTCCGGGCCTCCCGCAAAAGAAAGAAGATCATTTATTGTTGTATAATACGGGATAACATATTTGCCCGGCTGGGGAATGTCTCCCCATACGTCTACTTTAATATTTATGGATGTCGGGTCGGAAAAATCATGCACACCGCCGGCACTTACATTTTGAAATAAATTTGCCGGAAGCTGAATAGTTTTATTTTGTGCAAATAATACGGCATTACAGAACGTAATAAAAAATAATACGGTAAAGAGGTATTTCATATTAAGAATTTCCTTAGGATTTAGAATTGGAAAATAATTAAATATTTTGTCACTTCAAATGATAAAATAGATTTGAAAGTAATGTAAAATTTATATCTGGTTGGCGGTATATGTCTGCAGGTTGTCGGTCATTGGTTGTTGGTTGTAAATAATATTTGTAAAACCTTGTAGAATAAATATTCAAAAAAATTTTTATCTTTTCTTATTAACCTACGGATTAAGAATCAAAGCTGAAAATACCGATACTATCCCTTGGAGGGATAGTATCGGTGGTACATCAAAATCTAAATAATGATGATAAAATCTTTTTAAGATGAAAAATATTGTTATTTAAGATTTTTTTTACCTCACCCCCTGGCCCGAGAGTGACCGAAAAGTAATATTTTCTAATAAAATGGAACGCGGATAATGCGGATTTAGCGGATTTCCACGGATTTTAAATTTGAAAATTACTTTTTAGTCAACCCCGGAACGGGAGTGAGGTTTATTTTGCGTAACTTAAATTAATTATCATCTTCCCTTTAATGAACATGATTTGCCGTATCAATCTGAGGGCTATGCGATAGAGTCGTAGGCTTGGCTTTGCGCCTTCACTTTGCTACGCCGTTGAAAGTTTTTCGTTTCCGTGTTTATTCATCATCTATAAGGATGTCCGGTTTGTTTTAAATAACCGATACTATCCCTTGGAGGGATAGTATCGGTAATACACGTCTACTTGACCTTGCAGATCCTTTTAAAGAACCGATTAAAGAACCGATACTATCCCTTGGAGGGATAGTATCGGCAATACACCGTCTACTTGACCTTGTAGATCCTTTTAAATAACCGATTAAAGAACCGATACTATCCCTTAGAGGGATAGTATCGGCAATACACCGTCTACTTGACCTTGCAGATCCTTTTAAATAACCGATTAAAGAACCGATAATATCCCTTGGAGGGATAGTATCGTCAATACTCCGTCTATTTGACCTTGCAGACTCTTTTAAAGAACCGATTAAAGAACCGATACTATCCTTTAG
>JBJKSH010000117.1:0-4795 GCA_046704255.1 Ignavibacteriaceae bacterium
ATGTAAATCTTTGGGACTCCGATTTGATTCGCAAGGGAGAATATTTTTTAAATTGTTCTGCAAGCGGAAATAAAATTTCGAAATATCATCTGGAAGCAGCTATAGCTTACCGGCATACGCAAAAAGAGGATACTAATGAAAAATGGGAAAACATTCTTCAACTATATAATCAATTACTGCAAATAGAATATTCACCGATAGCCGCGCTTAACAGAACTTATGCGTTTTCAAAAGCAAACGGAAAAGAGCAGGCTATTATAGAAGCTGAAAAATTAAATTTGAAGGAGAATCATTTTTACTTTGCACTTTTAGGTGAGCTTTACACAAACATAGATAATGATAAAGCAGAACTAAATTTTAAAAAGGCAGTTTCACTTGCAAAAACAAATACTGATAAACAGGCTATTCAAAAGAAAATTGATAAACTTCTTTCACAAAAGATAAATTAAATACTTATTTACTTTATGTTAAGTGCTTAATCTTTAACTGTAATAAAATAAATTCTTTTTGATTATTTGAATATCATTTGATACTTAACGGAAACATTTAATACAATTTATGAGAAATTAATTTGTGAAAATTTATATGTCCGAAAACGGCGGGACATTATCATTCCCATTTCATATCTTTCGATATGAATTTAGACCCGGAAATATGTATAACAGCCTTAAGGGCAAAAGATGCGCGGTTCGACGGATTATTTTTTGTCGGTGTAAGATCAACAGGAATATATTGCAGGCCCATATGTACAGCCAGGTCCGCAAGACGGGAAAATTATTTGTTTTTTTCTAGTGCAGCGGGTGCGGAGAAAGCAGGTTTTCGTCCATGCCTGCGCTGCCGCCCCGAACTTGCACCCGGTAATGCACCTGTTGATATGAAAAGCAGGCTGGCAGAAGCTGCCGTTAGTTATATTGAAGACAGTCTTCTTCAAGAGCAAAGTATTGCCGACCTGGCTTGCAAACTCGGTGTTACTTCACGCCATCTTAGAAGAGTATTCCGTGATGAGTTCGGTGTTTCGCCGGTAGAATATGCTCAGACCAAACGCCTTTTACTTGCAAAACATCTTTTGACGGATACGAAATTACCTGTTACCGAAATTGCCTTTGCAAGCGGCTTTTCAAGTTTAAGACGATTTAATACTCTGTTAAGAGAACGCTACAAGCTTACGCCAACCGGCATTAGAAAACACGCAGGCAGTAATGACAAGAATATACCCGTATCATTCGAATTAAGATACAGACCTCCTATGGACTGGAACTCATTGCTAAATTTCCTTGAACCGAGACTTACAACCGGAATAGAAATAATTAAAGGCAAACGATATATTCGGACAGTTGATTTAGAAGAACAGCAAGGCTGGTTAATTGTATCTCCGGTAAGAGACAAACCTGCGCTAAGTATTGAAGTATCTGTATCATTGGTTCCTTCCATACGGTTAGTAATGGCAAAAGTAAAAAGGATGTTTGACTTAAGAGCCAATCCTTTGGAAATCGAGTCGCATCTTGCTTCAATTCCTGTTAAACATCCCGGCTTACGAATACCTGGTTCTTTTAATGGATTTGAAACAACAGTACGGGCAATACTTGGGCAGCAAATTACCGTAAAGGCAGCCAGTACACTTAATGCTCGCTTTGCTGAAAAATTCGGTAAACGTATTGATACACCGATAAAGGAATTAAGATACGTTTATCCTGATCCTGCCGGTATTGCTTCATTAACTATTAATGATATTGCACAACTAGGTATAATATCTTCCAGGGCAAGATCTATTATTGAACTTGCCCGTGCTGTTTCAAATGGAAAGATCAATTTTTCTGCCGGGTCGGATATCGAAAGTACAATTAAAATGTTAAGTGAATTGCCCGGTATAGGTGAATGGACTGCTCAATATGTGGCTATGCGGGTTTGGGGCTGGCCAGATGCTTTTCCTCATACCGACCTGGGAATACGAAAAGCTCTTGGTATAAACAATCCGAAAAAAATTCTGGAAATCGCGGAACAATGGCGGCCATGGCGGGCTTATGCTGCTATGCATCTTTGGAAATTATTGGAGAAATAATCATGACCTATTATTCATTTTATAATAGCCCCATAGGCAAACTTCTTCTTACCTCCGACGGAGAAAACCTTACCGGTTTATACTTGAACGAATTTTCATTTGAAATTATAATCCGTACTGATTGGCGCGAGGATAATGAGCTTTCTTTATTCCTGGAAACTAAAGAACAGTTGTCCGGATATTTCAACGGTACATTAACATCTTTTAATTTACCGTTATCAATGGAAGGCACTGAATTTCAACAAAAGGTTTGGCGTGAACTTAAAAAAATTCCGTATGGAATTACCATTTCATACAAGGAATTAGCTTTTAGGATTGACAAGCCGAAAGCTTCAAGGGCAGTTGGACTGGCAAACGGCCGAAATCCAATCCCTATTATTGTGCCTTGCCATAGAGTTATCGGAGCAAATGGTAATCTTGTGGGCTACGGCGGCGGCATTGATCGTAAGAAAAGTTTGCTAATGCTTGAACAAGCAGTTAAAACCGATAAGCTGAAATAGTATTTCCTTTCTAAATTGTATTCAGTAACTAACAATTATGGAGTTTCATACTGTCTATTGCTTTTGGTAGTATGAACCGGTAAAAGAAGAAACCACTACACAGTTCCTGCAGAAATAATGATGCGGGCAAATATTGATTAATAAAAATTCAAGGATTGCTCATTAGATTTATTTTCTTCATCTATGTATTAGATGATGAAAGCTAACTGAAAAATTGCTCGAAAATTATTTTATCACCTTTTACTTTATATACACATATTTCTTCCATCATTTTATACCCAACGTTTTTTAAATCGACTTCCATTTTTAATATCAAAGTAAAATAATTTCCTGCAATTAATGGTTGAGAAAATTCTATGGAACGAAACTTCTCAACTTTTTCAAGGAACTTTTTTTCTTTTTCGTGCATCTTTGCGGCGGTTGTTGTTTTGGTTCCGTCTGTTTCTATGCTTACGATATTTTCATCATAAAGTTCATATTGTGCTTCAAGGAATTTCCCTTCCTTACAAAGTTCAATTAGCCTTTCTGATATTGTTTTTGTAATCATTTTTAAATAAACCTATTTATTTTAATAATTCTTTAACGGAAACTTTAACAATCTTACTGTCCCGGAAGATAATTTAATAATCATCATTCTTGGCTTGTTCTTCTTTTACTTATCAATAGCAATTTTATTCCCTTTGTAAATTTTAATTCTTAGTTCTAATTTGTCTATAATTATAAGCCTCTTTTGTGTCCATTATAAAATTTATTAAGACATTATTTACAATTATGCATAAAATCGCTATCTCAACTTGTTCTTGTTCGACTTAAACAAATTATATATTTGAGTTACTACAGTTACTAGTTAATCTTAGAACGGATTCTAATATTAGTTTTAGAAATTACTGAAAATGAATCTTGAATTTTATCTTCATATTCTTTTATGAAGTTGAGAACTACTTCAGCTTTTTTGTTAGAATTAATACCATGAAGTCTGATTAAAATAATACCTTCACTTATTAAATTTTGCCTAAATACCAATTCGCCAAAATCTTTATCGGAAGTAATCAAAATAGAACGTTTTATATTAGCATGTTTTAAAACCATCCTGTCATCAATACTAGGAGACATTTCTATAACATATTCAACATTGTATCCATCGTTCCTCAATACATCAACAATTTCTTTGTCGATATTTTCATCGGCTAAGAAATTCATTGAGCTTCTTTAACAGGATAAACAACATCAGCTTTTAATGCTTTGGCAGCAAAATACAAGGCAGCTTGAATATTCTTCCTTGTTAATCTGGGATGAGATTCTATGATTTCTTCTACGGTTTCTCCAGCAGAAAGTTTTTCCAAAATAAATTCAACAGTAATTCTCGTCCCGGCAATTACAGGCTTACCCATCATAATATTCGGATCTGAAACTATGTTATGTTCCATAATATAAGACCTTTTTATTAAATACTTTTCTAACAGTCCAAATTTGTTCATTATAAAATTCTAAATCAAGACTCTTAACCTTCCTGCATACATTACCAAAACCAGAGTTATGACTTAATTACTTTGAATTACCAAGAATGCTACTAATGACCTAATGACTACAAATGATATTTAACTTGTCCTCTTTCCATTCATCAGCATATTTACTGCATCTTTAAGTGAACCTGCAGGTGTAACTTCACCTGCATTAACAAAGAAAATTTCATCTGCATTTTCAATTGTATTAAGCCGGTGTGCAATAATTACTTTTGTACTTGTCTCCGGCAGCTTCTCCAAAATATCTTCAAGAAGTTGTTCTGTAACAGTGTCAATGTTGGCTGTTGCTTCATCAAGAATAAGCAGTTCCGGCTTTCTAAGTATTGTCCTCATAAAGGCGATCAACTGCTGCTGGCCAAGGCTTATTCCCTCTCCCGATGTAACTACTTTCGTATCAAGTCCGGAATCGAATCTACCAACCAAGCTTTCCAAACCAGAGTCAGCCAATACTTTTGTAAATTTCCCGTTTGAATAATCTTTATAAAATTCGTTCCCGTACAATATATTTTCTTGTACCGTTCCGGTAAAAAGAAACGGTTCCTGCAGGATAAATCCTATTTTTTTTGTTCGCTCTTCGGAATTATAGGAACGGATATCTTTCCCGTGAAGCAAAACTTTTCCTTTAGTGGGATCATACAGCCTGGCAATTAATGAGGCGGTTGTAGTTTTGCCGCCGCCGGTAGGGCCGACAAACGCATAAGTTTTTCCCTTCT
>JBJKSH010000118.1:0-4286 GCA_046704255.1 Ignavibacteriaceae bacterium
AGTATAGAGTACTGGGCTTTAGAGGAAGCAAAGATTAAGCGGCAGCCTAAAGAAAAAGAACTTGCAGGAAAAATTGCATTTGTTGCCGGAGGCGGAAACGGTATCGGAAAAGAATTTTGCCTGAAACTTGCAGGCGAAAGTGCTAATGTTGTAGTAGCCGACCTTGATTTTGAAGCAGCAGAAAGAACATCTGAAACTGTGAATTCAAATTATGGAAAAGAAATTTGTTTTGCGGTTAAAATTGATATAACCGATAGAAAATCTATTATAGATGCCTATAACAAAACGGTGTTGGAGTTTGGCGGTATTGATATTTTAATTAATACTGCGGCAGTTTTTATTCCGGCTGATAAAGACGGAAAAACTTATAACGATGAAACCTGGACAAAGACGTTTAATATAAATGTTACAAGCAACAATATCCTGGTTGAAGAATTTGTTAATATTATTGAAATGCAAAATACAAAAGGAACCGTATTGTTAACAAGTTCAGCAAATGCGGTCGTTCCCAAATTCGGCAGTGAACCGTATGACGTTAGCAAAGCCGCTTTAAATCATCTCATCAAAGAGCTTGCAATTCGTTATTCATCCAGTATAAGGTTAAACGGAGTAAGCCCTGCAACCGTTTTAGAAGGAAGTACAATGTTTCCGCATGATAGAGTGGTGAGCAGCTTGAGAAAATATAATATCCAATTTGATGAAAATGAGAATACCGAAGCTTTGCGTAAAAAGCTGGCCGGTTTTTATGCCAAGAGGACATTATTAAATAAAGATGTCCGTCCTATTGATATAGTTGAAGCGGGTTTTTTTTTGGTGTCCGAAAAAGCCGGACGTACAACTGGGCATATTATTCCCGTAGACGGAGGCTTAAAGGAGGCATTCTTAAGATAATTTAAGATAGTGCCGAAGTAAGATTAATTTATTGAAGTAAGATTAATTTATTGAAGTAAGATTAATTTACTATAGGTTGCAGAATGGTAAAAGAAATAAATTCCGATTTAGTAAATCTCTTTACCAGGTCAGCCGAAGAAGTAACGGCAACAGTTGAGGTAATTTCATACAATGCGGAATCTCTTAATATATCTTTGCAAAAAGCCGCGGGAAATGAAAACGTATTATTAGCGGAACCGGATTATATTAACCCGGAATTGTTTTTAAAATTCAAGCAGAACAAAAATGTTGTTACAAAACCTACTAAAGAACAGCTAACCGGTATTAAGACCGGAATTACGGATGCGTTTTGCGGAATAGCTTCTACCGGTTCTGTTTGTGTTTCTATTACTAAAAATTTAACGTGCCCTGCAAGTATGCTAACAAGAAAACATATCGTTGTTTTAAATGCAGATACTATCGTTCCAAGGCCGCGTGATATTTTTTCGGAAGATTATCTTGACGGAAAGGGTTTGCATATTAGTTTTACAATTATTACCGGGCCAAGTGCTACGGCAGATATGGGACCTCTGGTAAGAGGTGTGCATGGCCCCGGTAAAATTCATATTATAATTTTAGAATGAATTTAT
This sequence comes from Ignavibacteriaceae bacterium, assembly GCA_046704255.1. Taxonomy (GTDB): domain Bacteria; phylum Bacteroidota; class Ignavibacteria; order Ignavibacteriales; family Ignavibacteriaceae; genus FEN-1297. The sequence goes on from JBJKSH010000118.1 coordinate 1,521, forward strand.
GAAAAATATCGACGTAGAAAATATTCATCCGAGAGAAGTAGCAGACAAATCGTCTAAAGAAATTTTATATAAGGCGATTGATATGGCGCTTGCGGTTGAAAGTAATGCAGTCAGGTATAATACGCAGTCATTCAATACAAAAAGATATAAAGCCGTAAGTAAAATTGATGATTATGAGGAACTGAAAAATAAAGCAAGAAAAATAAAAGAAGATGCGATAAAAAATTTACCTCAACTGATTGATAAGGTTACCGGTACAATAAAAGCCGGAGGCGGGAAAGTTTTTTTTGCAAAGACAAAAGAAGATGCTGCGGGTTATATTAATAAAGTTTGCAAAGAACACAATGCCGAATTAATTGTTAAGTCTAAGTCCATAACTTCTGAAGAAATTAAACTGAATAATGTACTTGAAAACGAAAAGATAGAAGTAGCTGAAACTGATTTGGCGGAATTTATACTTCAGGTTTCCAATGAGCAGCCTTCTCACATAGTAACGCCTGCCATTCACAGAAGCCGGGAGAGAATTTCGAAATTATTTAAACAGCATTTTGATACGGATAAACATTTGGAAACCGGCGAAGAGTTAACTGAATTTGCAAGAGATATTTTAAGGCAAAAATTTCTTAAGGCTGATATCGGCATCAGCGGTGCGAATTTGATATCTGCCGAAGAAGGTACAATTTTATTGGTTGAAAGCGAAGGTAATATACGGCTTACCACACACCTTCCTGCAGTTCATATTGCAGTAGCGGGAGTTGAGAAGATAATTCCGTATAAAAAAGATTTCGGAATATTTATTGAATTATTGGCTGCAAGCGGTACCGGCCAATCGTTAACAACTTATACCAACATTTTAGAGCCTCCGCTTAATTTACCCTTATTAAATCTAAACGGAAGAAACGATACACAAAGAGAATTTCATCTTGTCTTATTGGACAACGGTAGAATGAATATGCGGGAAGATGAAGATATTAAGGAAGCGCTTTATTGCATCAGGTGCAGCGCCTGCATGAATAGCTGTGCAAATTTCCAGGCTGTGGGCGGACATGCATTCGGAGGTGAATGCTATTCCGGCGGGATTGGCGGCGCATGGACGATTGGTACTTCCGGTGATATTAGAAAAGGAAGGTTTGCGGAATTGTGTTCCGGATGTACAAGGTGCGTGCCTAATTGTCCTGTAAAAATTGATATCCCTCGTTTAAATGCCGTTATTAAAAATCGATTAATTAAAATAGACGGCGGTCTGTCTTTACAAAAATCATTCTTCGGAAATTTTTCTGCTGTGGCAAAGTATGCTTCACTTGTTCCGGCAATGTCTAATTGGATTAATAATTTGAACATCAGCCGGAAGATAATGGAAAAAACCGCCGGAGTGGAACGACGAAGAAAAATCCCATTATTTGCTGCTAAGACTTTGGTAAATCAATATAAAGAATATCGCAGACAAAATTATTCTGCTGAAAGAAAAAATAATGAAATTCCCGAATTAGTATTATTTGCGGATGTCTTTACAAATTATAATAATCCTCAGGTCGGAATGGCAGTAATTAAAACGTTCGACGGGCTGGGTTTTTACATAACGTTATCCGAAGTGTTTGATGAGGGGCGTGCTTTGCAATCGCAGGGTTTGCTGGAACAGGCAAGGGAAAAAGCAATAAATGCCGCCGCCTATCTTGAAAAATTTATTGATGAAGGAAAAGAAATAATTGTTGCCGAGCCGAGTGTTCTTGCAATGTTCAGATACGATTATGAAAGAATTATTAATAATGCAACTCAATTTACAAAGCTGAAAGAGCACACGTTCGATCCCGTAGAATATATTAAAAGATTAATTGATAAGAAACTTATAGAAATAAATAAATATTTTAAACGCGGAGAAGGAAGGAAGCAAAAGATTTTTTATCACGGCCATTGTCAATTAAAAACAATCGGTGCAGGTAATACGGCGGCGGAATTTTTAACCGGGTTAGGTTATCCGGTTAATGTATCTGATGTAGAATGCTGTGGAATGGCGGGAAGTTTCGGTTATAAAAAAGAGTTTTATGGAATAAGTAAGAACATAGGAAACGATCTAATAAAACAGATAACTAATTCGCAGGGATTTGACGGAGATACAATAATTCTAGCGGGTGGTACTTCTTGCCGGGAACAGATAAGCGAAGAATTGAGTAACCCTGTTTATCATCCTATAGAGTTTTTGGAAAGTATTATCTAATCCACTAAGCGGAAAATCAATTATTGCACAGCTATCTTATATTAGCAAAGTAAAATTAACAAACCGGATTCAATATGTTGAATAAAACAAAATTAACTTCACAATTACAAATGAAAATTCTTTTTATTTTATCCGCCTTTTTACTTTTTTTGGGGCTGGTTCCGGCTACTTCAGCGCAGCCACTGGATCCGGCCCGCTTTGTTAATCCGTTTATAGGAACGGCAGAGCACGGGCACGTTTTTCCCGGTGCTACTATGCCGAACGGTATGGTGCAGCTTAGTCCCGACGAGGAGACAACCGGCTGGGATTGGTGTTCCGGCTACAACTATTCATCGAAAACAATAATGGGTTTCAGCCATACGCACCTTAGCGGTACAGGTGCATCGGACTACGGTGATATACTTTTTATGCCGACTGTTGGAAAGGTAAGGGTAATACCGGGGACAGACAAAAACCCTTATGAAGGTTATCGTTCTCCGTTCAGTCATTCCACAGAAAAGGCCTCGCCGGGTTATTACAGCGTATTCCTCAGTAGGTACAACGTTAGAGTT
>JBJKSH010000119.1:0-18282 GCA_046704255.1 Ignavibacteriaceae bacterium
ACAGATAGCTATGATCGATTCAATCGAATATTGCCTTGAGCGAAATATCAATAAATCAAAGAACATAGTAATAAAAGAAATTAAACAAATGTTGTTGGCTGCTTAATTAGGCGGTCAACTTGAGTAAGATAATTTATTATTTCGGAGATATAATGAAAGGGAAGAACAAAAAAAGAGGAATAGTTTTTAAAACAATTTATGTCCTTGGGGTTATAATTTTGATTTTCATTTCTATAATTTACTATAATTTTAGAAATGATATAACTAATGCACATAATCAGCTTAATAGTATTGCTACCAAAATATTTAAGTCAAAATATGGTAATGTTGAATATAAACTTGAAGGTACTGGTCCGGTTATTTTAATTTCGCATGGAATTACGGGCGGTATTGATCATGGAATGCATTTAACAAACGAAAATGAATGGGGAGTTATTAGAAATAATTATCAGTTTCTTTATATCTCAAGGTTCGGATATTTAAAATCTGCATTGCCTGTAAAAGCAACACCTAAATTACAAGCAGCCGTATATAAAGAACTGCTGGACTATCTTGGAATCGATAAGGTTTATATTTTCGGTAATTCGGCGGGCGGCACATCGGCAATGTGGTTTGCGATTGATTACCCGGAAAGAACCAAAGGATTAATTCTTCACTCGTCGGCAGTTCCGGGGCCGGTACCGGCTGCAATGCCTAAGCTAATAGTGGAAAATAATTTCTTATATTGGGCTTCAATAAAATTAATGCCGGGAACACTTATCGGGCTGCTTATACCCGAATCGATAAGTAAAACATTAACAGCAGATGAAAAAGATTTCATAGTAACAAACGCATTTATGGCCGGTTTACCGATTTCTAAGAGAGCAAAGGGAATTATTTTCGACAGCTACATATCGAATCCGGATGTAAATAATGTTCCCTTGGAAAAAATAAAAGTGCCCGCTCTTATTCTGCAGTCTAACGATGACCCGCGGGAATTTAAAGGTGCAAAAATTATTTCGAGCAGAATACCGGATAATGAATTATTTACATTCACCGGAGGACATTTCCTTCTTGGGCATAAGCAAGAGATTCAATTGAAAATTGATGATTTTGTAAATGAACAAGAATCTAAGAATGATTAACCTTTGATAAAGGTATTTTTATAGTAATGATATTATCCTGCTTTTTAAAGTTAAGTTAAAAGTTAGCAATTTTTCGGCATATTGTTTCATTCTCACATCTAAGAAAATACCCTTTGGCAATTCTATTGTTTTACCTTTTTTGAAAATAAAGTAACAATTTAAGGCTTCATTACGATAAAAAAGGCTTGGTATAATATTTGGCAAAGTTTAGTGCACTAAATATCGATTTAAAATTCACTTAAAAACTGGAAAGAAGATGGAAAGGAAAAAAGTAACTATAGATGGTAACGAAGCTGCGGCTTATGTAGCTTTTCAAACTAATGAAGTGATTGCAATTTACCCGATTACTCCTTCCTCCCCGATGGGAGAACACTGCGACGCATGGTCTGCACTAGGGCATAAGAATTTGTGGGGAGAGGTTCCTTCCGTAAGCGAACTGCAAAGCGAAGGAGGTGCATCCGGAAGCGTTCACGGTGCACTGCAGTCCGGCGCTTTAACAACTACATTTACCGCTTCGCAAGGTTTGCTTTTAATGATACCTAATATGTTTAAGATTGCCGGAGAACTTACCTCAACCGTATTTCATGTCTCCGCTAGGTCTATCGCTGCTCAGGCATTATCAATTTTTGGGGATCACGGTGATGTTATGGCAACACGCTCAACCGGGTTTGCTATGATAGCATCCAATTCCGTTCAGGAAGTAATGGATTTTGCTTTAATTGCTCAAGCAGCTACGCTGGAAGCCAGGGTTCCTTTCCTGCACTTCTTCGACGGATTCAGAACGTCTCACGAAGTTGTAAAAATTGAACAGCTTTCTGTTGAAGATTTGCGCGCAATGATTGATGATGAACTTGTAATTGCACATCGTAAAAGAGCTTTAAGCCCTGACCATCCGTTCGTACGCGGAACTTCTCAAAACCCGGATGTATACTTCCAGGGAAGAGAAACTGTGAATAAATTTTATATTGCCTGCCCGGACATAGTTCAAAAACAAATGGATAAGTTTGCAAATATTACCGGAAGACAATACAGTTTGTTTGATTATGAGGGAGCTCCCGACGCAGAACGCGTAATTATTTTAATGGGCTCCGGTGCGGAAACAGCCGAGGAAACTGCAGCATATCTTGCCGGGCAGGGTGAAAAAGTTGGAGTTATTAAAGTAAGATTATACAGGCCCTTCTCTATAAATCATTTTATTAACGCATTACCTAAGACTGTAAAATCCATAGCAGTTTTAGATAGGACAAAAGAACCCGGTTCGTCTGGTGAGCCGCTTTATCTTGATGTTGTAAATGCAATTTCGGAAAAACACATTAACGGCGAACTCGGATTTAATTATCCTAAAATTATCGGCGGAAGATTCGGGCTTTCTTCAAAAGAATTTACTCCTGCCATGGTCAAAGGTGTATTCGATGAATTAAAAAAAGACAAACCTAAAAATCATTTTACAGTTGGTATAGTAGACGATGTTACATTTACAAGTTTAGATTTTGATCCTTCTTTTTCCGTTGAGCCGAAGGAAACATTCAGAGGAATGTTTTACGGACTTGGAGCCGATGGAACAGTCGGTGCAAATAAGAATTCAATTAAAATAATTGGTGAAGGAACGGACTTTAATGCTCAGGGATATTTTGTTTATGATTCGAAGAAATCGGGTTCAAGAACTATTTCACATTTAAGGTTTGGACCTAAGCCTATAAAATCCACTTACTTAATAAACAAAGCAAATTTTATAGCCTGCCACCAACAGGTATTTTTGGAGAAAATGGATTTATTAAAAGATGCCATAGAAGGTTCAACCTTCCTTTTAAACACAACGGTACCCCAAGAAAAAGTTTGGGATTCTCTGCCTGAAAAAATTCAGAAAGATCTTATTGAAAAGAAAATGAAGTTTTATGCTATAGATGCTTATAAGGTTGCCGCAAATACAGGGATGGGGCAAAGAATCAATACCATAATGCAGACCTGCTTCTTTGCAATTTCCAAGATTCTTCCTAAAGACGAATCTATTGAAATGATTAAGAAAACAATTAAAAAGACCTACGGTGCAAAGGGCGACAAGATTGTTCAGATGAACTATAATGCGGTAGACCAAACATTGGCTAATTTATTTGAAGTTACTGTGCCGGATAAAGTTACCAGCGATATTCAGTTTCAGCCTGCGGTAGCAAGCAACGCTCCCAAGTTTGTTCAGGAAGTTACTGCCAAAATAATTGCAGGTGAAGGAGACTTTGTTACTGTTGGTCAGATGCCTTTCGACGGTACGTTCCCTTCCTCTACTGCTCAGTGGGAAAAGAGAAACATTGCGCTTGAAGTGCCGGTCTTTGATCCGGAAGTTTGCATCCAGTGTAACAAATGTGTTATTGTTTGTCCGCATGCTTCAATACGCGCTAAAGTTTACGACGAAGCTCTTCTGGCAGACGCACCGGAAACATTTAAGCATACAAAGTTTAAAGGAAAAGAATACGGCGAAAATTTAGCATATACAATTCAGGTTGCGGTAGAAGATTGTACCGGCTGCGGAATATGCGTAGACTTTTGCCCTGCAAAGAACAAAAAAGAAACCCGCTTAAAAGCAATAAACATGGCTCCTCAAATTCCTTTAAGAGAACAGGAAAGAAAAAATTGGGACTTCTTTTTAACTTTACCTGAGGTTGACAGAACAAAAGTTAAAACAAGTGCAATTAAAGATTCTCAATTTTTACAGCCGCTGTTCGAATTTTCAGGTGCATGTTCCGGCTGCGGTGAAACTCCTTATGTTAAACTTGTCAGCCAGTTGTTCGGCGATAGAGCCGTAATTGCAAATGCTACAGGATGTTCTTCAATTTACGGCGGTAATTTACCTACAACTCCCTGGACGGTTAATAAGGATGGACGGGGTCCTGCATGGTCTAATTCTTTATTTGAAGACAATGCGGAATTCGGTATGGGATTCAGGCTTGCAATAGATAAACATTCTTCCCAGGCTAAAAATCTTGTAAAAAAATTATCTTCGGAATTAGGAGATAAACTGACAGAGGAATTATTAAATGCAGATCAGAATGATGAAGCCGGTATTTACGGGCAAAGAAATAGAGTGGAAGTATTAAATTCCAAACTAAATGAATTGATGAAAGCCGGTGCTAACGGCAAGTCCGACGATATAAAACATTTGTTAAGCCTTTCTGATTATCTCGTTAAGAAATCCGTATGGATAATGGGCGGTGACGGCTGGGCTTATGATATAGGCTACGGCGGCCTGGATCATGTACTTGCTTCGGGAAAAAACGTAAACATTTTGGTCCTTGATACTGAAGTATATTCGAATACCGGCGGGCAGTGTTCAAAATCCACTCCAAGAGCAGCAGTTGCAAAATTTGCTGCTGCCGGAAAACCCATGGCTAAAAAAGATCTTGGCTTAATGGCAATTTCTTACGGTAATGTTTACGTTGCAAAAGTTGCAATGGGTGCAAGCGATGTTCAAACAGTGAGGGCATTTATTGAAGCGGAAGCATATAACGGCCCTTCATTGATTATTGCATACAGCCATTGTATTGAACACGGCATTGATATGGCGTTAGGAATGCAAAATCAAAAAGCTGCGGTAGATTCCGGTTACTGGCAACTGTACAGGTATAATCCTGTTTTAGCAAAAGAAGGAAAGAATCCTTTTAAACTGGAATCGAAAGGAATGAAAATTCCGTTGAAGGACTACGCATATAGAGAAACACGTTATAAGATGCTGACCAAGTCTCACCCCGAACAGGCTGTCAAACTAATTGAAGAAGCACAGGAAGATGTAGTTGAAAAATGGAAAGTATACGAGAGACTTGCTTCAACCGGTACTAACGGTGAAGATAAAAAATAATAATTCTTAACCAAAGCCTCCTTTTACGGAGGCCGGGAAAATTTTAAAATTAGGATGAACAATGGATATATCAACAAATTATTTAGGCTTTAAACTAACAAGCCCTATAGTCCCTTCTGCAGGGCCGCTTTCACAGGAGATTAGCAACATTAAAGCAATGGAAGATTCCGGTGCAGGTGCCGTTGTTCTATATTCAATTTTTGAAGAGCAAATTGAAAATGAACAGCTGGAATTTTATCATCATACTGAAATGCACACGGAAAGCCACCCGGAGGCTCTTACATATTTGCCTACTAATATGAATTATAGAATGGGTCCTGAAGAATACCTCGAACACATTCGCAAAGCAAAAGAATCTGTGGATATACCGATAATTGCAAGCCTTAACGGAAAATCTTTGGGCGGCTGGGTTGAATATGCAAAAAAAATTGAGCAGGCAGGTGCAGATGCAATGGAACTAAATATATATAAGCTTGCCTCTGATTTAAATAATTCCGGTACCGAAGTTGAACAGACTTACATTGATATTGTTAAAGCAGTAAGAAAAGAAGTTAACATTCCTATTGCTGTAAAGTTAGGCCCGTTCTTCAGTTCAATTGCATGGATGGCAGACCAACTGGATAAAGCCGGGGCAAACGGGTTGGTATTATTCAACAGGTTTTATCAGCCTGATATTGACCTGGAAAAATTGGAGGTTACACCTAATGTTATATTGAGTACTCCTATGGAAATGAGACTACCTCTGCGCTGGATTGCAATTCTTTACGGAAGAATAAATGCAGACCTTGCGGCAACAAGCGGTGTATATACGGAAAAAGATGTTATTAAAATGATTATGGCAGGTGCTAAAGTTACCCAGATGTTATCCGGTTTATTAAAGTTTGGAATAGGTCATATTGAAGATGTTAAGACACAGTTGATTTACTGGATGGAAGTGAATGAATACGAATCTCTTGATCAGATGAGAGGAAGTATGAGTTATGTAAATGTTCCCGACCCGGGACAATTTGAGCGTGCAAATTACATGAAGGTTTTAAATTCGTACAAATAAAGTTCATTGCTTATCCTTTCTTGTTGCAGGTATTTTTAAAAGTAAACTTAAATTATCGGCTTTACGGACAAAGTTTTACTTTTCTTAATACCTGCAATTTTTTTTGCCCTTTCTTAAGTGATGCAAGTAATATTGTGATGTTTATGACTACACGAAGAATAAATAATTATATAAATTATGTGCGGTAAAATTTTAGTAAGTCTTATGCAGCCGGAAATTAATATTAAGCGTATTTATTCTCCGCCCGGGCCGAATGATGGGAAAAGGATTTTAGTAGACAGACTTTGGCCCAGAGGAATAAAAAAGGATAATGCGAAAATAGATTTATGGTTAAAGGACATCGCTCCTTCCGATGAGCTGCGTAAATGGTTTATGCATGATCCTGCTAAGTGGGAAAAATTCAGGGATAAATATTTTCTTGAGTTGAAAGGTAAAAGGTACTTGTGCAAAGAGCTGCTTTCAACTGAAAAAAATAAAATAACTCTTCTCTTTGGGGCTAAGGATGAAAAGCATAGCCAGGCGGCTGCATTGAAAGACTTCCTTGAAAATAATTTTTTTTAAACAAATCTTTAGGTGATGTTGAAATGAAAGATTTAATAGGTTCTATACCCAAAGAGTATTTGCTGGTTATTAAAGAAGATTTTAAAAAGTACAAGTTACTTGGTGATAAAACATTCGAGCAATTGAATGATAAAGATTTTCACTTTAGAAACAGCGAAGATGAAAATTCGATTGCAATTATAGTTCAGCATTTAAGCGGAAATATGCAATCTAGATTTACAAACTTTTTATCAACCGACGGTGAAAAACCTGCACGGAACAGGGACTTAGAGTTTGAGGAGCAAAATTTATCGAGAGAGAAACTAATTAATATGTGGAATTCAGGATGGGAAGTTTTACTTGATGCAGTGAATAACCTGCGGCCGGACGACCTTTCCAAAACAGTAAAAATACGTAACGAGCCGCATTCCGTTATACTAGCCTTAAACAGGCAGCTAACTCACTGCGCATATCATGTAGGACAAATTGTTTTTGCAGCTAAACAATTAAAGAAATCCGATTGGAAAACTTTAAGCATTCCGAAAGGAGGATCTGCTGATTTTAATAAAGAAAAATTCGGGGGAAATAAATAAATAGTTACAGCTGCCGGTATAAGTAATATTTATAAAACCGGCAGCATAAACTTGAACTTAGGTATTAACTTGAACTTAGGTATTAACTTGAACTTAAACCCTGCTTTCCTTATTTCAACAAAACCATCTTTCTTGTCTGAATAAAGCTGCCCGCTTCAATCCTGTAATAATAAACACCGCTTGCAAGATTAGTACCGTTAAAATTAATTGAGTGATTACCGGCAGTGTAATATTGGTTTGCAAGCTGTATTACTTTCTGGCCCAATTGATTGTAAACCGTAATATTTACTCTTTCTGCTTTCGGTAAAGCAAAATTTATTTTAGTAGTAGGATTAAAAGGATTGGGGTAGTTTTGAGAAAGCGAAAATTGTTTTGGCGTTAATACTAACTCTTGCTTAACTCCCGTAACCAATCCTACATAAGCATGAATAAGGTACAAAGCCACAGTTGAATCAGTTGAAGAAAGAAAATACCAGCCCGGAGAAGTTACGCCATCCGAAGTTTGTAAATAAGTAAGATTATGATAATAGGATTGCCCGGGATAATCTGTTACCATTAATGCAGGAGCATCGGGCTTTCGTCCAACTACAAAACCGACTGCAAAAGGCTGGTCTGTGCTTATATGGTAGGATCTTAAATCCACACTGCTCCAGTTTTTATACGGAACGGGGTACGGAACGGCTGTTGAATCATTAATTGAAACTGAAATAGGTTTTGCAAGTGGTTTACCAAAAGGCGTTGGAAAAGAATTCCCTGTGTACTGCCAAATCCCGCCGATCATAGTCCCGGCTCTTCTTAAAGCAACTCTAATTGAATCAAGAGTTCCGCCTGCTACAGCATCAAAGGTAACACACATGGTATCGCCCGAAGTTAAAAGATAATAGCCTGTTGGCTGAGAGTTATCCCACTGTAATTCTGTTACATTGGATTTTGCAGTACCAGAAGCCTGAATTTTATAAATTACAGATGAAGCCTGGTTTGTATCTTCAACCGCAAACCTAATTGTTGTATATGTTGTACCGAAATCCGGAATTGAAAAAGAAGAATTTAAAGGAACATCTACAACCTTTGGAGTTCCGCTGCCGATTTCTATAGCTTTAACCACTAAGGAATTAGAAGATGACGAAAAAGTTATATTAAGATTACTACCGTTTGTAAAAGCAAAATATTGGGCGGCAAGCGGATTAACAGTATCCGTTTCCGAAACATTAGGATTATAATAAGTTTTACTAACGGATAAAGGAAGATTAGGATAAGTATATCCGTACGCGGTATCTACCGAACGGTCGTTAAGTTCGTTCGCTATTTCCCAGTTTTGGAATAGCTGTGTAAATGTTACCGGCTGATTCGTTGAAGTTAATACATGTGATAATCCGGCTATGCCGGTTAAATTGTCCTGAACAATGTGTTTAAAAATTCCAACACCAAACTGACTATCCCAGTATAAAAAATAGCGCTGGGCACGGGCGTAATCGTTTAAGACTAATGTGCTGTTGTTTCCTCTCCAGTCAAAAAGATAATGATTAGGTTCGCCGGCATACAATGATTGGAATGATGCCGGGAATCCTGCATTTACTTCTGCAAACATAGAAAGCCCTTCATTAATAAATGTCAGTTCAGGATTAGTCTGATGGTAATTCCAGTTTATCATATGTTGAAATTCATGTGCACATGTTTCCAAAGCAGTCTCCAGGCCGCCGGCGGTTGTAAGATCGGTAGGGTTGCAATCCATGTAATAAATTTCAGCATCGTTGCTGTATGTTTGGGTTGTTTCGTTTAACGAATTAAAGTAACCGGCAACCCATCCTCCGGTACCGTTATATCCGTCTTTAATATCCAAAATTTCAATTATTATACGAGGATCATTGTCAACGTCCGGCGGTTTACCAAATGTTTGTACATCAGTTTGGTAAATACCCTGGCCGGGGTTTGCTGGAGTTTTATTATCAAAATAATTTATAACCGAATCGACAGCTGCTTGATTAACCTTACCGTTTGTCCAGGATGTGTTTTCAACAAACACATAACAATATTTACCGACTCCCCTGCATGTGGAAGGAACCTGATAATATGAGCTAGTTGAATAATTATATGACCACCAGCTTTTAGTAGAACCGACAGTAAAATTCCATGCAGTTGTTTTTCGTAGTCTCATTTTCGAAATCATATCCGGGTGAGACTTAATATATGCTGCGGTTTCTTTAATTTGTTTTTGTAATAATATGCTTCCGCCTATTGGGTAACTTTTTATGGCCGGTTCTCTTTGAATGTTTTTCTTTATCAAACTCTGTGCAAAACCATTATATCCATACGTTACTAATAAAACCATCACAATATATACAAATCGCATCGTTACCTCTTTTTAATTATAAAATACGAAGAAAAGTGTTTACTAATACACCGGTTCAATTTTATAAATTAAATTATTGTATGATGTGCTCCAAGTGGCAGATATAGCCTAAAGCTAGTAGAGGTGACAAATTATTACATTAAAATATGGACTAATCACTTCATCAATATCATTTTTTTAGTTTGTACAAAACTTCCTGCATTAATCCGATAATAATAAATCCCGCTGGAAAGATTTGAACAATTAATTTCTACTGAGTGTTTACCTGAAGTATATTCTTTATCTGCGGTAACCATTATCTGCTGCCCCAGGTTATTATATACAGTGATTCTGACCCTTTCGGCAGCAGGCAGTTTAAAATTAATTTTTGTAGAAGGATTAAAAGGATTAGGATAATTCTGGGATAATGAAAATTCTTTCGGAGTTAATTCCAAAACTTTTTTTACGCCGGTAACAGTTATTCCTACATAAGCTCGAATAAGATAAATCCCGATTGTACTACCGGAGGTTGCAATATAATACCAGTCCGGAGATCCTGAATGGGGATTGTGTTCATAAGTATAGCTATGATACGGATCCTGCCCCGGAAAGTTTGAAAACATTATACCGGGTTTACCTGCATCTGCTCCCACAACAAACCCTACGGCAAATGCTTTATCTGTATTAATTGATTTTGAAGTTAAATCTAATGTACACCAATTTTTGTAAGGCACAGGAAATGGTAAAGAAGTATTTGTTCTTATAGAAGCTGTTACCGGCACAGCTAAAGGTTTACCAAAAGGTGTTGGAAAAGCATCTCCAGTAAATTCCCATATTCCGCCGGTTATACTGCCGGCCTGAAAAAGCGCAACTTTAACGGAGTCTAAAGTTCCGCCAGGAACTTCATTAAAAGCAACACAAATAGTATCTGAAGGCGATAAATTAAAATATCCAATCGGTTCCGAATTATCATATTTAAGTTCTACTATTTTTTGTGCAAAACCTGAAGCAGTGTATGTAACTATTTGTTTTGAAAATTCATTTGTATCTATTAAAGCAAAATGAATTGTTTTATAAACAGAACCGTAATCCGGTTCGGAAAAATTGGTATTAAGCGGAACGTCCAATACTCTTGCTGTGTTTTCTCCTATTTCTATTGCTTTAATTATTATAGAATTATTTGATGATTGTGGGACAAAATTAATATTAAGATTACTGCCGTTGGTAAATGTAATATATTCGGCAGCAAGCCTGTCTATTGTATCAGTAACGGTAACATTAGGATTATAAAAAGTTTTTTCCGTGGATTTAGGTAGATTAGGATAAGTATAGCCGAATGCAGGATCAACACTTTTATCATCCAGTTTATTTGCAACTTCCCAGTTAATAAATACATTGGTAAAACTTTTGGATTGCCCGCATAACAATAAAGAATTATTTAATCCGTCAATACCGGTTAATCCGTTTTGAACTATATATTTAAATATCCCTGTTCCGAACTGGTCATTTAAATAAATGGCTAATCTTTGTGAACGGGCATAATCATTAATAAGAGAAGGATCATTTTGGCTTCTCCAATCCAAAAGATAACGATTTGGTTCAGCGGCATAATAAGATTGAATATAAGAAGGATAGCCGCAGTTTACCTCTGCAAACTTGGAACAGCTTTCATCTATAAAAGTAAGCTCTGTAAAGATTTTATGATAATTCCAATTTATCATATGCTGAAATTCATGCGCAGTAGTTTCTAGCGCAATTTCAATTCCATCGGAGGTTGTTAAGTCGGTAGGATTACAATCCATGTAGTAAATTTCAGCTTTGTTGCTCCAGGGTTTATCTGTTTCATTATTGGGCGAAAACATTCCTCCAATCCAGCTGCCTATAGTTTCATAAAAATCTTTAATATCGAGTACTAAAATAATTATATGCGGATCGTTGTCAGCATCAGGCGGTTCTCCAAAAGTTTCTAAATCCATCTGGTAAACACCTTTATTAGGATTAGCCGGGGTTTTATTTTCAAAGACATTTACAATAGAATCGACTGCAGCCTGGCTTACTTTTTTATTCCACATTGCATCTTCAACAAAGATATAACAGTGATTTCCAATTCCCCTGCAAGTAGAAGAAACCGGATTATATTGCGACGAAACAAAATTGTATGCATACCAGGTATGCTGTGAACCTATGTGAAAATTCCACCCGGAGGACTTTTCCAATTTCATTTTTGAATACATACCCGGGTGTGCTTTAATGTATTCGGCTGCTTCTTTATATTCTTTTTGAAGAAAAATATTTCCGCAAACTGGTAAGCCTTTTATACCGGCTTCTTTTTGTTTTGGAACGATAGAAATGTTTTGTGCGGAGTTAAAAGAATTATAGAACACAAATAAAAATGATAAGAAATAAATAAAACGCATTTCACCCTCTTGTTTTTATTAAGCTATTGGCCTACTTAATATACGTTTTTTCTTTTACGTAATGTAAAGCTAAATAAAAGACATCAAATCATCTTACTCATTTTCAAGTTTTTCTTTGCAAACCTGAAGTACCTTTAGCTGCTTGTCATTTAATTTCGGATAATCAATCGGTAATTTGCTCATTGTATCTACAATTATTTCCGAAACTGCAAGACGCATGTACCACTTATGATCTGCGGGAATAATATACCAGGGTGCATACCTGGTGCTTGTATCTGAGATGGCTTCTTGAAAGCAATTTTGGTATTCATCCCAGTATTCTCTTTCTCTCAAATCGGATTCGGAAAATTTCCAGTTCCTGGATTTTTTATCGATTCGTTTTAAAAACCTCCTCTTTTGTTCATCTTTAGAAACATGAAGAAAAAACTTTAAAATTACGGTACCGTTATCGGAAAGATATTTTTCAAAATTATTTATTTCTTTAAATCGCTTCTGCCAGATGTTTCCTTTTATTAATTCCGGAGGTATTTTTTCATTCTCTATTAAATTGTGAACTCTTACTACCAAAACTTCTTCGTAATAAGAGCGGTTGAAAATGCCAATCTTACCCCGATCAGGTAGGGCTTTGTTTATTCGCCATAGGTAATTATGATTTAGTTCTTCAACTGAGGGCTGCTTAAAGCTGTATACCTGAGTGCCCTGCGGATTCAACCCGCTCATAACATGTTTAATAGTACCGTCCTTGCCGGCAGCATCCATTGCCTGAAAAATAAGAAGCATTGAATATTTATCTTCTGCATAAAGTTTTCCCTGCAGTTTAATCATCTTCTTAATATTTTTTTTAAGATTTTCACCGGCGTCCTTTTTAGAACTATAATTGCCTGTATCATCGGTTTTATAATTTGAAAGGTCTACTTTTGTATTTGGTTTTACAAGAAAGCTGCTGCCGTCCATTTTTTCATCTCTTCAAAATATTAAAAGTACCGCAATCTTATGTTTGAAATATAGATCATTAAAAAGCGTTATACAATACCCTCATTTTTAAAGGAATGTAGTCTGCAAAAGAAAATTTATACCCTTTTGTACAATAAAAAATTTGAAATAATGTTATTAATAAGGATGGTTTGTAATTCAAATGTTCAATTGTTAAGAATTATTCATTCAATTAATTAGAATAATTAAACTTTACACCACAAGAAATATCAAAAGAATTCAATCGGGTTTTTATACTGCTCAGGCAAGCCGCGGCAGTTTTCAAAAACTTTGCTTTCTTATACGGAAAGATACAACGGTTAAAATTTATTTTTATAAACGGAATTTTACTCCCGCTGTGCTTTAACGAGGTTAAGATATCAACCGTTACCGCAGTTAATGAATGCTTCTGCCTGCCTGAGCTTTTTAATATTTTTAGTAGAGACGTAAAACGATAAACGTTATTCATTATTTTTATTGCGTCTCACTTTTTCTCCTGCACTAATCTTCAATTACGGCAAGAATATCGGATCTTTGAACAATCTTATAACTCTTATTATCAAAGCTTATTTCTTCACCGCCGTATTTGGCAAACAATACTTTGTCGCCTTCTTTAATTTTTTCTTTTAAATCTTCATCAGTACCGACAGCAATTACTCTTCCCATTATTGGTTTTTCTTTTGCTGTGTCGGGGATGTAAAGACCGGACGCAGTCTTTTGTTCCTCTTCAATTAATTCCAAAACAAGACGATCGTCCATTGGTTTTATTTTCATTTTTCCTCCGCTAACCTTTAATATTTAACATTTGATTAATTTTGGGTCTGTCGAATCCTATAATTGGCCGGTTATTAATTAAAATAACGGGTACACCGGTTTGGCCGGTTTTCCTTTGTAAATCTCTTGCCGCAGAAATATCCCGGCTTACATCTACTTCCGTGAATCTAATGCTTTTTTCTCTTAGATATCTTTTGGCAGCATTGCAAAAACTGCAAGTAGGAGTAGTAAACATTATTACTTTTGGTTGTGTTTGCATTTTATACCATAAATCTGTTTTTAATCTAAGGTAAGATGAAAAAAGGCGTGTTTGGTTTCAGAAAAATTCTTCTTTTTAATAGGAAATTTTTTTGGATTTGAATTTGAGTAGAAAATATTCCTGGCTGTTCGATAATTATTCTTATTCTGCCCAATTTAGATTAAAAGCACCACATACTTTAAATATAAAAAATACTTCACTCAAATCTTTCTTTATATTTAACCGGAAATATTTTTAACCGTCCGTGTTGGTTAATAAATTCAAACAAGTATTAACTCCTCAAAACTTTTCCCGGAAAAGCACCGGTATGTTCTCCTTGGTTAATAACAATCTCACCGTTAACAATTACATAGTGTATGCCTTTAGGATACTGATTTGGTTCCGTATATGTTGCTTTATCCTGTATCCTCTCAAAATCGAATATAACTATGTCCGCAGCTTTTCCTTTTTGAATTCGCCCGCGATCTTTTAATCCTAATTTATCTGCAGGCATAGAGGTCATCTTTTTAATCATTTCTTCAAGAGTGCAAATATTTTTTTCGCGCACATACTTTGCAATTGCACGCGGGAATGTTCCGTAAGCTCTTGGGTGAGCTATATTTTTATTCATTGGAGGATAAGGCGCATGCGCACCGGCATCTGAAGCAATCATAACCCGGGGGTGCGCAATTATTATGTCCGTTGATTTCTCTTCCATTCCAAAGCCGGAAATTTCAACTTTATTTTCACTCTCAATTATTATTTGAACAGCAGTATCGTAATATTCCTTTCCCGATTCATCAGCAATTTGTTTGATTGTTTTGCCTTGATAATTTTTAAGTTCATCCTGTTTTAAGCTGGAAATTAAAATCCCGTTCCAGCCGCCGTCCAGGTTGCTTACTTTGGTTTCCGCATATAATTTTATTTTTTCTTTTAAAGAAGAGTCTTTAAGCCTTTCCAAAAACTTTTCGGTTCCGCCATCTCTTGCCCACAACGGAAAAAAATTTGCGAGGCCTGTAAAATAAGCCAGATAAGGATAGCGGTCTGCATGAACTTCAATCCCTTCCTGTATTGCTTTATTAATTTTTTCTAATGCAGCATCAGCTTTATACCAGTTGGATTTACCGGAAACTTTTAAGTGAGAAATTTCCAGCCGCGAACCGGATTCTTTAGCAATTCTGATTGATTCGTCAATTGCTTCAAGGACTGTGTTATCTTCGTTTCGCATATGGGTTGCGTATATACGGAATTTTTCCGGAGCGGCTTTGCACAATTCAGGTAATTCTTCTGTTGTGGCAAAACTGCCGGGAGTATATTCCAATCCTGTAGAAATGCCAATGGCCCCGCCTTCAATTGCATTTTCCACTTCCTGGCGCATTTTATTCATTTCATTCTTAGAGGCAGGCTTGTCATCCAATCCAACTACAAATTCCCGGATAGTGCCCAGCCCTATCATAGTTGCAAAGTTCGGTGAAAATTTTCGGGAAGAAAAATTGTCTAGAAATTCTTTTAAATTTCTCCAGGATAGTTCTTCACCGTATTCGTCTTTGAAATCAGTTAAAGTTTTTTCCAAATCCGGGCCGCCAACCGGGCCCCACGAAGAGCCGTCCTGCCCCGCAATTTCTGTTGTTACACCCTGCCGTATTTTGCTTTCTGCTTTTGGATTAATAATTAAATTCGTATCGGTATGTGAATGAATATCTATAAATCCCGGGGCAGCTATTAGCCCTCTGCCGTCTATAATTGTACCGGCGCTTGCGTTAGTAAAATTTCCAATGTCAGCAATAATTCCGTCTCTTATTCCTATGTCTGCATTATAACTTATGTTTCCTGTTCCGTCTATTATTTTTCCGTTCTTAATTAGAATATCAAAAGCCGGCCGGATAGAAATTTTTCCTATACCTGAAGTTCCCAAGACAAATGATGATAAACCGATCAGTGAAGTTTTTTCTAAGAAATTCCTTCGATTAATTTTTTTCATGATGTCTTCCCGCTTTATAAGTTTTTTAATTTTGGAAAATGTTAATTTAGAAAAAACAGGAGTTAGAATAAAGAATTATGAATCGTAAGGCTAGCTTCTGTTATGAGATATTTCGAGCTTTCGCGGGTCTTCGTCATCTTCTTCGTCTTCCCAGTCATATCTTTTATACGGATCATTCTTTTTAAAAATAAAAGCGCAGGCAATTCCCGTTAAAGAACCGAACAAATGGTATTCCCAAGATATACCGTTATTCAAGGGTAACACACCCCAAACAATACCTCCGTAGAGAAAAGTGACAATTAAAGCCAGTGCAATAGAACGGGTATCTCTTCTAATAACACCGCTGAAAAAAAGAAATGATACAAAACCGTAAACCATACCGCTGGCACCAATATGATACGCCTGCCTGGCAAAAAGCCAAACAAAGACACCGGGTACTAGGTATACAATTACAAAAATCTTTTTTGCCGCAGTAGGATAAAAATACATCATTCCAATTCCTAAAAAAAGCAATGGAATAGAATTAGAAATTAAATGATTAAATCCGGCATGTATAAGTGGAGCAGTTATTATTCCTATAAGCCCGGTAACTCTTCTGGGGTAAAGTCCGAGTCTTACAAAGCTTACCTTAAATACAAATTGGGATAACTGAATTAACCAAAGTAGAACGAGGAATCCGCCGGTAAATAATAAGCTGTCAATTAACTTTTTCTTGTCATCGTTCATTAAACAAAAATATTTTTCTTAGTTGAATTTATTATATGATATTATTTTGAAAAATAAAAACCATGTTGTTCCAAGGCACCATCCGGCAAGAACATCCGTAGGATAATGAACGCCAAGTAGAATGCGGCTGAAGCCGATAACAAGAACAATAATTACTGCAAATACGTATATAAATCCTTTTAATAATTTTTTCTTTACCAGTTTAACAGCTATGTAAAATATTGTAAAATAAAGGGCAAAAGACATTACTGCATGTCCGCTTGGAAAACTGAAAGTACTTACTTTTACCAGATGAGGTATAATAACCGGTCGGGGTCTTGCAAAAATTTCTTTTAATATTATATCGCTTATTCCTCCTCCTGCAACAGGTATTAAAAATAAACCCACAATTAAATACTTTCTTGCCGCAAAAAATAATACGATGCTAAAAACTGAAACTATAACTATAATTGTTACGCTGCCTAAAGCCGTAATATCTTTAAAATATTCCGTGAACCATGATGGAAAAATTGTAAATTTTTTATTAGCAGGATTTCTGAGTGCGAGAAGAGTACAGGCATCAACATTTTTTGTAAATCCGTTAAATACTAATAGTGATATAATAATGAATAAGGAAATACTTAGGAATAAAAGTATGTAATCTAAATGAGGTTTACTTATTGGATATTTATTTCTATTCATTACATTTCTGTATATTAACCAAAATCATCTTCGAATATTTTACCGGTTAAATATTATTGATAACACGGATATTGAACAGTTACCAAACAAACAAAATCTGAACAAATCATGGTTGCTATGCCCGAGAATAATTCTCGGAGATAAAGCAGCAGCAATTCAGGAATATCGCAAAGTATAAGTTACAAATTTATGACAATTGGAATTATTTATCTTTGAAATAAACAAGAATTTATTTAGTTTAGATTATGCTTACAGTATATAAATAAATCTCTTAGTATAACTTAAAAAGGAGACAACATGGCTGCTTATATAAAGTATAGGAATATGATAGCCCAGGTTTTTCTTGTAATAATTACTCTTGGTATTTATACAATATACTGGTTTTACCAGGTATCTATGGAAATGAAAAATATTGCCAATGATACGGAAGCGTCTCCGGCATTGTGGACTGTTTTGTTATTTATTCCTTTCGCAGGCTTTTATTCTTATTATAAATTCTCCGAGCTTTACGAAAAAATTTCCGTGGAAAAATTTAATAAGTGGCTTATGTTTGTTTTATATTTAGTTTTCTCACCCGCCGTTTGGTTTATAGTTCAAACTGATTTGAATAAGAGAGCAGATATACAGAGAGGAGTTGTAGTTTAGTTATCTTTAAAATACGAAAGCGCTCTAAAGAGCGCTTTGAGAGATGCAAGTTTACCAAATAATTTTTAATTCTTCGGTTTGGCTTCGCTAACTATAATGTTGCGACCTTGAAATTCTGCACCATTGAGAGCCTGAATTGCACTACTTGCCTGGGTTTCGTTTTCCATTTCAACAAACCCAAAACCTCTGGATCTTCCGGTCTGACGATCGGTAATAACCTTGGCAGAAACAACAGTGCCGTGTGCTTCGAAAGCTGCTCTCAAAGCTTCGTCGTTTACTGCCCATGGGAGAGAACCCACAAAAAGCTTAGTACTCACTAACTTACCTCAAAAAAATAATTAATAAAAACAATGCGGTTTTTTAA
>JBJKSH010000120.1:0-5168 GCA_046704255.1 Ignavibacteriaceae bacterium
TTTTTACAACCGCACTTTGTTTTACTTTTTCCGCATATAGATAAACATCATCGCCGACTTTAAGATTTATATCTCCAATCTTTGGGCCCGAACATGAATTTGTTGATAAATATTTTACATACATTACGGCAATTGTATTGCCCTTTCCACTATAATACGCAGTATCTCCTATAGTTAATCCCGAAGTATCCTTAAATCTTAAATAAATATTAAACGAGGTGATAAACGTAACCTTACCGGTTTTAACAATCTTACTTTTTTCTTGTGCATGTAGAGTACTGGTAACAAGTAAAATAAAAACCAAAGATAAATAAATTAATTTCACATTTGCCTTCAACGTTTTCACCTCTTTGATTATTATAATCATAGCTATTACTTACCCGTCTCCTCCTCCGGTTTTATGGCACGTATAACAATCTTCATTTTGATGATGTGCATTTTGATGGCATACCGCATTGCATGAGTGTATTGCAAAGTTTGATATTGTCTGATGGCAGTTTGCACATGCCGTATTGTGGCTGCCTGTAAGCGGAAAATATTGAGTATGATTAAATGTTGACGGCGTCCACGCTGTGGTTGTATGGCACTGCGTGCAGTCTGTCGGGTAGCCTGCCGATGCATGCGGCGGGTTATTAGTGCTGTTATAATTTGATGCATGGCAGCTATAGCACGCCGGTGATGTATTTGTATAACCGGATGCATGGCATGACTGGCATGTTAACGATGCATGTGCACCTGTTAATGGAAATCCCGTTTTGCTGTGGTCAAAAGTTGCACCGCTCCAGCTTATAGTTGAATGACAAATTGAACATTCATGCGAAAAACCTTGTGTGGTGTGGTTAGGATCCGTTGTGCTTGCAAAATTTTGGCTGTGGCATGAATAGCAGTCTTTCGGTGTATTTGTATAACCGGAACTATGACATGATTGACAGGATAAATTTGCATGTGCACCTGTTAATGCAAAGCCTGTACTATTGTGGTTAAATGTGGTTTGTAGAAAAGAAACCGTATTGTGGCAGTCCTGGCAGGTGGTTGGAAAATTCGCCTGTATATGATCCGGATTTTTTGCCTGTACAAAATTTTGTTTATGGCAGGGATAACATGCGGCAGTAAGCCCTTTAAAATTACTTCCTTGTTTATGGCAAGCAAAACAGTTCGCAATTTTATGTCCGCCGGTAAGGGGAAAAAAGCTGTGGTTTACTTTACCGGAACTCCAGCTAATGTCTGAAACCCCATGACAGTTCTGGCAATCTGTGGAAAAATTTGCTTCAACATGATTTGGAAAAGCTGCTGCATAATACTGTTTGTTATGGCAGCTAAAGCATGATGTACTTATCGGTGGAAAATACAACTGAGTATAGCCGCTATGGCAGCCTGCGCAGTCTACATTTAGATGCACTCCAACTAAAGGAAAGCGGCCTTCCCGGTGTATCCTGATTATATTCGACACAATCCATGAACTCGACGTGTGGCATTTTGAACAATTAGCTCCCACACTGTTTTTATGAATGTCCTTATGGCATGATATACATGTACTTTTTACATCCGAAAATATTAAACTCTTATGGCACGACCCGCAGCTTACTGAAGTATGCTGGCCCTGTAGTTTAAATGACGTCATAGTATTATGATTGAATTTTATTTTTGCCGGAATAACTTTCCAACTTGCGGATTCGTGGCAATTAGAACAATCAATTTTTAAATCCGGACCATGAGGCGATTGGGGAAATACGTACATCGCCGCAGAAATTAAAATTATTATGAATGACAGGATGCGCATTTGAATTCCTTTAATTTATACATTACAAAAACATTTCCGTTTTCACTCACAGTCTTATGGCATAATAAACATTTTACTTTTTCATGAGCGCCTTTTAAAGGGAACGAAGTTTTTTCGTGATCGAATTTTACAGGCTTCCAGTTATTAAACCCGTGGCAGTTTTCGCATACAGGCAGGCTGCCGTGTTTTTCCGAATCGAATTGTCCGAAGTGAATATCTTTGTGGCAGTTTGTACAATTGGATTTTAACGAAACAAACCTAAATGTAATTTTACCGGTACCGGATTTTTCCTCGTGACAGTTAATGCAGCTTGTAGAGTCATGCATCCCTTCTAATTTAAAACTTGTTAGATTATGGTTGAAAGTAATTTGATTCCAATTATCGGTTGAATGGCATGCCGTACAGTTATTATCCGGCATATACTTTTTTGTTATTTCCGTTCCGTGAACGTTTGAGTGGCAGTCTATGCAGTTAATACCGATGTCCTTAAAGTGCCATTGCTTTTGTTTAATTTTATAATGGCAAGATTCACAGGCAATGGCAAGATGTGAGCCGGTTAATTTAAATTTCGTCTTGTCATGTTCGCCTATTGTAAAAGTTGTAATCTTAAAACTTTCAACAGTGTGGCAGTGCTTGCAGTTTTCTACAATATTGTTTTTTGTAAATTCTCCAAAATGAGCATCTTTATGGCAGTCGGTACATTTTATAAATTCAAGAGGTGCAAGAATATTTTTTCCGTGGCAGTCCTTGCAGGCAACGTTTTCATGGGCACCTTTAAGCGGAAACTTTGTTTTATTATGATCGAATGTTTTTTGGTTTACAGTTTGGAACGAATAAATATTATGGCACCTTAAACAGTCGTTACCGAACTGACCGTTGTGCACATCTTTATGGCATGGAGTACAATTATTAAATTGAATCCCCGTGAATTTCTGAAATGTTTTACCTTCCCGAATTTCGTTAGGATGACACTTTACGCATTCAACTTTTTTATGCGCCCCGGTTAATTTAAACTTTGTATTATTATGATTAAAAAGTGCAGCCGGTTTAAAATCTGTTGTGTTATGACAAGTGCTGCAGTTATTACCAAGCGTACCTTGGTGCACATCTTGATGACAGGAGATGCAATCGGTGCTTAAGCCCAGGTAAGTTCCTTTTCGCTTATCAAATAATTTTTTATTTATTATAAATTTTGCCTGATGACATTGGACGCATTTAATTTGCGAATGTTTACCGGTAAGAATAAATCCGGCCTTTGAGTGAACAAATTTTCCCGGATCAAAATGAATTATTTGAAAATTTCTACCGTGATGTTCGCTGTGGCATTCCCAGCATTTTTTATTTCTAACTTCGCTTGATGCATGGTACCCTTTATTTTCGTCAACTAATTGTTTAATCTCCGTATGGCATGCAAGGCATTTGTCTTCCTGAACCTGCCTGCCCAGCACGTGGCATTTTGTGCAGTTGGTAATACCTTCCAACTTTTCATGCGCAAAAGTTAAACTGCCGGGAGATATCTGGGCATTCAATTTATTTGCGTACATTATTATAATTCCCGACAAAAGAATTAAGTAACCATTTAATTTAGCTGCCCGGTATTTCATTTTTATTTTTTAATATTTAATGTTTTAATAAAGCTTCACCGAATTTTTTAGTAATCTTAATTCCGATTTTTTGCAGAAAGTCCGAGGGCAGGGTTCCGCCGGCAAAAATGAATACAAGATCGTTTTCAATTGTTTTAAATTCGTTTTGAGTGCTAACGCTTATAATTACTTCACCGTCCCGAATTTCTTTTACATTTGAATTAAATATTACTTTCAATTTTCTATCGATTATTGCTTCGTTAATGTATTCCAAATTCTTTGGCTTTAACCTGGAAAAGACCTCTGCACGGTAAGAAAGTGTAACTTCATTTTCTTCGCATAATAAAAGAGCAGACTCAACTGCCGCATCTCCGCCGCCAACTACTAGTACCTTTTTATTTCTAATAAGTTCGGGCTCCAGCAGCCGGTAAGCCACCTTTTCTTTTTGTTCACCGGGTACATTCAACTTACGCGGAGAACCCCTTCTGCCGATAGCTAAAATTACTCCTTTGGTTGTGTATGTACCTTTGCTTGTTCTTACTTCAAAATAATAATCCCCCTTGCGCTCTATTGATTCAACTTTTTCGAATTCATTTATTTTAATTTTATTTTCTTCAAGAACCGTCTGCCAAAGATTAATAAGAGCAGCTTTAGAAGTTTCTTTAAGTTTAACTTTGCCGTGCAAGGGAAGGTCCATTGGTGAGGTCATTACAACTTTGGCGCGGGGAAAATTAAATATGGTTCCGCCCAGGCTGTCCTGTTCAAGCGTTAAATATTTCAGATTGTTTTTTACTGCGGCCAGAGTAGCCGAAATACCTGCAGGTCCTGCACCAACAATAATAATATCATAACCAGCATCTGCAGATGAAATGATTTTTTTGGATAAAAAATTTACTGCCTGCCGTCCCTGTTCAACGGCATTTTTAATTAAGCCCATACCGCCAAGCTCGCCGGCAATAAATAATCCGGGTATGTTTGTTTCATATTCGGGGCTTACATGGGGAAGGTCCACTCCTCTTTTTTCAGTACCTATGTGTAAGGAAATTGCATCTACAGGACAGGCATGAAAACAAGCTCCGTGTCCAACGCATCTGGAAGCGTTTATTACATGCGCAGTCCCGTCAATCATTCCGATTATATCATGTTCCGGACAGGCAGAGATACAAGCACCCACTCCTATACACCTGTCCGTATCTATTACGGGATGAAGCGAAACCGGTTCATTAAAGCCCATTTTTTTAGAAGCTTCAATTTTAGCTTTAACTATTCTGCTTTTCCTGGAGATAGTGCCTACATACCAGACAAGTACTATTCCTGCTAACAATACGGCTATAAAATAGCTTAATGTATTAATCATAGTAAATTAAATTCCCTTTTTTTTACGGTAATTTTAGTTAGTCCGGTTAATCTCCAAATTTTTAAGGATTAAAAATCGTACCGTTACTATAGATAATTTAACAGGAATTGAATGACATTTATAATCTATGTAAAGAAGGAAATAAAAACTATGCCGGAAAATACAAGTGTGACAGGAAATAATAGATAAAAGATTTAGCTGGAAACGTAAAGGAAATAAAGTATCCCCTTTTAGATTTAACTTAAATAATCCGCACTAAATTTTTAATTTAAAAAGAATTCCGCTTTTAGGAAAATGCGGGTTCGATTTTAACACTAATGACTAATCATCGTTTCCGGTTTTATGGCACGTATAACAATCTTCATTTTGATGATGTGCATTTTGATGGCATACCGCATTGCATGAGTGTATTGCAAAGTTTGATATTGTCTGATGGCAGTTTGCACAT
>JBJKSH010000121.1:0-52233 GCA_046704255.1 Ignavibacteriaceae bacterium
GTGTCCTTAGGTGATTTGGTAATTTTATAATAATAATTTTTGAAACTGCCTTTTATTTCATCACCTTTAATTGTAACCTTTTCAACATTGCCTTTTGTTACCTGGTTCTTAAAATTTGAATACGCCAGTTGAATTGATTTCCTGTTGCCGTAAAGCCCGAATAAATAATTCAAAAATATCCATGCGATAACCACAAATAAAATATACTTTAAGAAATTCGGACTTTTGATCGGCTGCCTGTTTTGTTCCGGCCTGCTATACTTATTTTGATTTATATTTCCGTTCATTTTATAGTCGATTTTTTTTGAATATTATTAATATTCATTACATCATTAAACATTATATAAATTAAAATCAATGTATTCTAAAATTTTGGTATGCTCATCACAGGTAGGTAATAATGCTATTCTCCTTTTTTAAGTATCTTAGGCAATTAAAATTATTTAAATCTTTTTCTGCGAAATAAATTTTAATATCTGAATTATACTTTACCATAACCCCGGGAGTTTTTTTCAATTCTGTTAATAAAATATTTACGGCAGTAAGATTTGAATATGATAATATATGCAGCCGGAAAGATAAAAACGTCTGCAATTAAAACATTTATAAAAGCGAAACCGAAAACAAACAATACCGTAATAAAA
This sequence comes from Ignavibacteriaceae bacterium, assembly GCA_046704255.1. Taxonomy (GTDB): domain Bacteria; phylum Bacteroidota; class Ignavibacteria; order Ignavibacteriales; family Ignavibacteriaceae; genus FEN-1297. The sequence continues at coordinate 645 of JBJKSH010000121.1, forward strand.
AGAAGTAGGAAAAATATGTAGGCAGCAATAATCAAGGAACGTAACCTTAGAAACATAACATTTTCATCTTCAACCGATTCTTTTGAAAAAGCGATAAGAAATAAACCGAGCAATAGTAAAATAACCGATGCTTCATCGGTATAATTATTTTGTATTACCGTAAAATATTTTGATTCGAAAAAGGAAGAATATAATGCGAATACATTAATATCCAGAGCACTGATTTTTATTCCGAAAAAAAATCTTGCGGCCGAAAGTATAATGCCCGGAATAAGTAACAGCCATCCGGCAAATTTGGCTTTTCCCGGCAGCAGAAGAAGATGTCCGTTAATTGTACTCCTCCTTCCGTATCATTTTTTTAATGCGAAAATTAATGTTAGCATTAATTAATAATTTGTAGGATAGATATATGTACTTGCCGTACTGCCGTCTTCGGCTTCAATTGCAAAGTAAACCAGTCCGAACTTGTGGTTCGCTTTATATATAAATTTTTTTATGCCCGGAACTCTTGAATCCTGCTCAACCGTAATGGCTTTTATATACATAATACCGTAAGGAGTATCATCGGTAGTAGATTTTGACGTTACCGTTCTGGTAATTGTCACACCGTCGGATTTTGTCAGCTTATATTGATCTCCTACGTTACAATCATATTTAACAATTGTATGCAGTTTATTATCTTTATTAAAGAAGTCCTGAATTCCCTCTGAGGTAATTTTTAATCTAATTTCAGTATTTATTTTTCCGGTGGCATCTTTCATTTCGGATGGTATAAGATTATTGAAAGCCTGAAGCTCGGGAGCTTTTGAGAGATCTGCCGAGGTTTTTATGGTTACAAAACCGTTTTCATTTTTTGTAATTTCAAGTGAAGAGTTTATATCGTAATATTTATTTCCTATTGCAACAGAACCAGTTGAAACCGTGTTACCCACCTGGGCAAGAGGAATATTGGTATCTCCCCCGATAACATTGGGATCTTTATTTTCGTTTGATGAATTTAGCTTATCGCAAGACGAAAAAAAAACAGTAAGAAGAGCTATTAACAAACAACCGGTAAATCTTTTCATTTTTTTCTCCTTTTAATTCTTTTATTAATATTTAATGAACCGGTTAATTAACTATAAAACTTAATTTATGGCTTATTATTTATCAATAACTCAAATGCGTCATTTAGATTAAGATGTGAATTTTTACCTAATATTATGCATACTTTAAGAATAATGAAGTATAGCTGGAATGAAGTAGATAAATTTACTCCATTATTCCAACATTCTTTTACTCATAAGAGTATTGTTTTCATTAGGTGAGCAATTAAAATATTCCTTCAATTTCAGCCCCGCAGTTGTAACATTTTCCGCCTTTTAATTTATTTGAAAGTACCGTATGCCAATCTCTTTCAATAAGAGGTATTTTACATTCCGGGCAGTAAGTAGTTTGCCCTTTACGATTATAAACATTACCAATATAGCAGTATTTTATTCCTTCACTTATTGCAATGTTTCGCGCAGCGGTTAAAGTATTCTCCGGTGTTCTTTTCCGGTCAGTCATTTTAAAATCGGGATGAAATGCCGTAAAGTGAAGGGGTACGGAATCATCTAAATTTTTTAATATCCATTTGCACTCTTCTTTAATTTCGTCCGGCGAGTCGTTTTCACCGGGAATTAATAGTGTAGTAATTTCAAACCAAACACCTGTTTCATTCTTTAGCCAAACCAAGGTATCCAATACATTTTTTAAGTGTGAAAATGTTAGCTTAAAATAAAATCTATCCGTAAATCCTTTTAAGTCTACATTAGCAGCATCAATATATTTGTAAATATCTTTGCGCGCTTCTTTATCTATGTAACCCGCAGTAACCATTACCGTTTTAATTCCTTCTTCGTGAGCAAGTTTCGAAATGTCTATTACATACTCACCGAAAATTGTCGGATCATTATAAGTAAAAGCGATTGAAGGCACATTATACTGTTTAGCAAGTTTTATAACATCATCCGGTGAGGCATATAAAGAATTTAACTCATCCAGCTTTGCTTTGCTAATGGACCAGTTTTGGCAGAACCTGCATCCCAGGTTGCAGCCCGCAGTTCCGAAACTTAAAATTGAACTGCCGGGTAAAAAATGGTTTAGCGGTTTTTTTTCAATAGGATCAATTGCAAAGCCGGTGGGCCTGCCGTAACCGGTTGTGAAAAGCCTGCCGCCGTGGTTCTGCCTGATATAACAGAATCCCGCCTGTCCTTCTCCAATCTTACAGTAGCGCGGGCAAAGTGTGCAAAGTATCTTTCCTTTTTCTGCTGGTTCCCACCAGTCGGCCAATTTTAAATTTTTAGTTCCCATAACAGCTTTAAATTATTATTTGAAATAATTTAAAAAATCATTTGCATTCAGTCAATGAATAAAGAGAAGAATGTAGGCAGTAAAAGTATAAATGTGGAGATTTAAACCTTGAAATTTGAATTGGGATGATTTTATAAAGTAGCAAATTTTTTCAGATTTTTATGTCGCTAACAGTTATTTTTTTAAATATCATTTTTTTAAGAATTTCATTAAATCTCTAAATCCTTTAACAAAGTATTAAGACTTAAATGAAACTTATTTGCTGCTTTTTAAATTATTGTCATTAATTACCTCAAATCTTTTCCTTCACAAATTTATTAAATTGTTTAAAGTTATTCAACGTTTATTGCTTTACATACTCCGTTTACAATTATCCATCTTCCATCATTTAAACCGCTTCAAACCTTAGCCAGTTGGCTCTGCTCTTTTCCGAATACGGCGCACCGGCAGTAAAGACTACAATGTCACTTTCCTTTACCAAACCTGCTTCCAGTATAAGTTTTTTTGCTTTGTCAATTGCTATATGCTCTTTATCTATATCTTCCATAAAAATAGAAGCTACACCCCATCTTAAGCAAAGGTTGTTCATGGTATCGAAGCTGTTTGAAAGAGCAATAATTTTTGCATCCGGTCTGTACTTGGCAAGATTTTTTGCAGTCCTTCCCTGGAAAGTAAAAGCAACAATTGCCGATGCGTTTACCTGTTCGCTCATTAGAACAACTGCTCTGCCTACGGAATCAAATAAATTCTCTTCAATGGATTTTGGAAGAGCATATTCAATGTCGTATTTATGCGGAATATGTTTGTTTGTATTTTTTATTATATCGTTCATTATCTTAACTGTGCGTACCGGGAAGCGTCCGACGGAAGTTTCTGCGCTGAGCATAACGGCATCGGTTCCATCTATAACAGCGTTTGCAACATCGGAGGCTTCGGCACGAGTAGGAATCGGATTGTGTATCATGGATTCAAGCATTTGAGTTGCAGTAATAACAAGCTTGCCTACGGCATTGCACTTCTTAATAATCTGCTTTTGAATTATCGGAACATCCTGCGGCGGCATTTCCACTCCGAGGTCGCCTCTTGCAACCATTATTCCTTCTGCCGCATCCAAAATTTCATCGAAGTTATCTACCGCTTCGCTTTTTTCTATTTTTGCGATGATAGGCTTTGTAATGTTTTTTTTCTTCAGCCATTCTTTAAGATGTGTTATATCCGATGCTCTTCTTACGAAAGATAATGCTATATAGTCTATGCGATAATTAAGAGCAAACTCCAAATCCTTAAAGTCCTTTTCCGTAACGGAAGGTGTAGATAAATTCATTCCCGGCAAATTCATCCCTTTTTTAGGTCTTAATGTTCCGCCATTTTCAATTATACATATAACCGACTCCGTTTTTTTCCCGGTGATTCTAAGTTTAATTAATCCGTCGTCAATTAAAATTACTTCATCTATTTTGGAATCCTGCGGTAATAGCTTGTATGAGGTTGAAATTAAGTCTTTTGTGCCGGGTATATCATTAACAGTAATTTCAATTTTATCACCGTCAAAAATTTCAATCTCGGGTTGGGTTAGTTCGCCGATTCTAATTTTCGGCCCTTGAAGATCTGCCAAAACTGCCAGCGGAGTTTTCTCATCTATACAGGCTTTATTTATTTCTTCAAATATTTTAGAAAAAGAGGAATAATCTCCGTGGGAAAAATTTAATCTTACACCGTTCATTCCTGCAAGTATAAGTTTTTCAATTATTACTGCAGAACCGGTTGCGGGTCCCAAAGTACAAAGAATTTTAGTCTTTGCAAATGATTCAATTAAATCCTTGTTCATTTTCGCTTTCTATTTTTAACAGCAGTCTGGTTATTATTCGGTTTGCTTGCCTTGGATTTTGAATAAAGCTCTTTAATCTTTTTTTCTACAAGATTGAAAACACTGTTTTCCTCGTATTCACCTTTAGCATTTCTTTTACCAGCTTTTACTCCTGTTAAAATTTCAATTCCTTCCTCAACTCTGTTAATAGCATAAATATGGAATTCCATTTTCTTAACCGCTTCAATTATTTCATCTCGCAGCATAAGTTCCTGAATATTTTGTACGGGAATAATAACCCCGTGTTTTTTGTTAAGCTTTCTTTGTTTGCAAACATCGAAGAAACCTTCAATCTTTTCATTTACTCCGCCGATAGGCTGAACATCACCTTTTTGGTTAAGAGAGCCGGTAACCGCTATATATTGTTTAATGGGTAAACCGGAAAGTGTGGAAAGTAAAGCAAATATTTCTGCGCAGGAAGCACTATCTCCGTCAACAGTTCCGTAAGATTGTTCGAACACAAGATTAGCATTAAAAGAAAGCGGAGTGTTTTGCCCGAAAGTTTCACGGAAATATCCAGAAATAATTAAGACACCTTTGTTGTAGTGCCTTCCGCTCATACCGGCTTCGCGTTCTACATTTATAATGCTTCCGCTTCCCAAAGAAACTGTTGCGGTAATTCTGGTAGGCCTGCCGAATGAATAGAAATCCGCATCGTAAACTGCAAGGCCGTTAATTTGGCCCATGCGTTCTCCTTCCGTATCAATTAAAACCATACCTTCTTCAATCATATCGTTAACTTTGGATTCAAGAAGCCCGTGTCTTTCTCTGGCAAATTCATAAGCTTTAGTAACATGTGCCGCATTAACAATTTCGAATCCGTCGTCTTTTGCCCAAAAGTTTGCCTCGCGTGCGATGTCTGCAATTTGAGAAAATCTTGCCGTAAGTTTGTTTTTATTACCCGCAAACTTAGAACCCAATTCTACAAGATAAGCAATAGCAGCTTTATCAAATTCCAGTAGTTTTTCTTCTTTAATTAATTTCTTAATTACTCTGGCATATTCAATTAATATTTCATCGGTTCTTTTTATCTCGTAGTCAAAGTCTGCTTTAACCTTAAATATTTTTTTAAAGTCGTCTTCGTAGCTTGCAAGTACTGAATAAATATATTCATTGCCGATTAAGATAACTTTTGTTTCAATATCAATAGGTTCGGGTTTTAAAATAGAGGGAGCTACCTGGAAAAAAGTATGAATATCCTGAATTTCCAGTTTACGGTAAGTAAGAACTCTCTTTAAAGTTCTCCAGGCAGCAGGTTCTTCAAACAAATGTTTTACATTAAGAACCAGGTAACCGCCGCTTGCCCGAAGCAGGGAACCGGCTTTAATTTTTGTAAAGTCGCTGTACCACCCGCCTTTACCGTCGTAAACTTTTTCTATTGTACCGAAGAGGTTAACATAATTAGGCGAAGTTTCTATAATAACCGGGCAGCCTTTTGTTTCGCTGTTGTCCAGAATTATATTTACTTCATACTCTTTAAAATAATCTATCTGAAATCCTTCTGGAGTGGTTTCGCCCTCCGGCTTTAGTCCTTTGAAAATTTGTATATCATTTAAAATACTTTCTTCCACCTGATCAATATATTCCTGAATTTTTTCGTCGTCGTATTTTTCTCTTAAATTTTCAATAGCACCGTTAACAACAACTTCTGCGGTTTCCCTCTCAAGGGTAGAAAGTTTTACCTGGAATTCTTCGCTTATTTTTAATCCCTTTTTAAAAATTGTATGTAGGTCCTGCTGAAAGTCGGTATATTTTTTTAATATCTGCTTTGCATTTTCCTCGGAAAGCTTACCTTGTTTAACAAGTTCCTCCAGCTGGTAGACGGGAACAGGTTTTTGATCGATAACCGGGAAAATTTCCGGACGGGCTGCTTCGCCCACTTTAATTTGCCCTACAGAAAAATTTTCTTTCCTGAGCTTTTCGTCAAAAGCCGTCATTAACGCTTGTTCTTTTTCGTTATAGTGGGAAACAATTTTCTTTTTTCTATTTGTATAGGAATCGCTTTCAAGCGCTTGTGGTATTCTTCTTTTTAGAAAATCTATTGTTGCAGCATAATCCTGCTTAAATTGTTTTGCTTTTCCAACTTGAAATTTTAATAAAACAGGATGATCGTTATCTTTAAAATTATTAACATAAGCATAGTCATAAAGAGTAGGGCAGTTGCCGCTTATTTTCTCCAGCATTTTCTTTACCGTAGTTGCTTTACCGGTACCCGATAAGCCTGCAATAAAAATATTGTAACCGGGGCTTCTTAAATCAACGCCAAGCTTTAATGCCTTAAGCGCTCTTTCCTGTCCTAGTATACCTTCAATCGGTTCCAGGTCGTTTGTTGAATCAAATGCAAACACATCCGGGCTGCATCGCCATCTTAAATCTTCCGGTTTAAGTTCTACCGGTTTGGGTGCTTTTGGGTATGCCATACCTTGCCTTTAATTGTTATTAAAAATTATGAAATGCTTTTTTTGTGAATAAGTCCATTTGTAAATTCAAATGAAATGTAACCAATATCAGGAAGAATTTCAAAAGTTCTATGCAAGGTCAAGAGAAGACTTTTCTGCCGCTTAATTTCAGCATGCCATAGAGGAGCCCGGCTTAATTTTATTATACTGTAAGATATAAAATGACCTAAAACTTCTTGAATTTGAACTTCTTTGTCTTCAAGCTCTAGAAATACTTGTTTGGATAAATAAAATTGATGGTGTTAATTTTCACTAAAATTAGTAATTTGCCGTACTTGTTATTTTAGACGAAAATATTACGGAATAAAGAATGAATATTGAAAAAGCAAGAATCTATTTCCCTTATTTAAAAAGCGGTAAAATTTATTTTAATCATGCATCCACGGGGCCTCTTTCTCAGCCGGTACTTAATAATATTAACAAAGTACTTTACGAAAAAAGTGAAACTAATATTGATGAGTTCATAGGTCTTCAGTCTGTTATAAAAGAAACAAAGAATGACCTCGGAGAATTAATAAATACAGCACCGGATAGAATTGCGTTTACAGATAATACTTCAAACGGCATAAATGTTCTCGCACAGGGAATTCAATGGGAAAAAGGTGATAGAATACTGTTAAACGATCTTGAATTTCCTGCAAATGTTTATCCATTTCTTAATTTAAAAAGATTCGGAGTTGAAGTAGACTTTGTTAAGTCTCATAACGGTATTGCATCTGCCGATGATGTAATTGAAATGATTAAACCCGGGACAAGACTCGTTTCTATAAGTCAGGTTCAATTTCTTACGGGATACAGAGCAGATCTTGAAAAGATAGGAAACATTTGCCGCGAAAAAGGAATTATTTTTTCTGTCGATGCAATTCAAGGTCTCGGTGCGGTTAGATTGGATGTTGAGAAAGATAATATCGATTTTATTTCTGCCGGAAGTCAAAAATGGCTTTTGGGTTTGCAGGGACTTGGATTTATTTATGTATCTAAAAAGCTGCAGGAAAGTATGGTTCCCGGCAACGTCGGCTGGCTTTCCGTTGAAGATGCATGGAATCTTTTAAATTATGAGTTAACCCTGAAGAACAATGCGGATTGCTTCCAGGGCGGTACATTAAATTCAATAGGTATATATGCGTTAAACGCATCGATGAAAATATTAAAAGAATTCGGTTTTGATGAAATTGAAAAGAATGTTTTAAACAATTCAACTTATCTTATGAAAAAATTGGATGCAATCGGAATTAAGCCGGTACTTGCCGGCTGCAGTTCCAAAGAGCTATCCGGTATTGTAAGTTTTGCACATAAAGAAAGTAAAAGGATTTTTGACACACTTTTACAGCATAATATTCATTGTGCTGTAAGGGAAGGTATGATAAGGTTGTCGCCTCATTTTTACAATACAGTTGAAGAAACGGATAAGATAATTGAAATTTTGAAATCGTTTGTGTGAATGAATTAATGTTATTGAATAATAATCAAATCAGGAGTTTTTATGTTAAAGGGAAATTATTTTTTGGGCAAGGCAGTAATTTTAATTTGCTTCTTATTTTTATTTACGTCTTTACCGTATGCACAGCAAAATAAAAAACCTATGGTAAAAAGTAATAAATCCCAGCAGGAACAAATTGTTCCGGGATGGACTAAACAAGTAAGAGTTAGCCCGAAGGCTTTTGAAACACAGACTATCGGATTAACTGATGTAACAATTTCATACAGCCGTCCGGGTGTTAAAGAACGAAAAATCTGGGGCGGACTTGTTCCGTTTAATAAAGTATGGCGGGCAGGTGCAAACGAAGCTACAAAATTTACCTTTAGTACAAATGTTTGGATTGAAGGGAAGAAATTTCCGGCAGGCTCATACAGCTTTTTTATTATACCTCGTAAGGGTAAGGATTGGACAATAATATTTAATAAAGTTGCGAAACAGTGGGGTGCGTTTGAGTATAATGAAGCGGAAGATTTTGCCCGCTTTAATGTAAAACCGCAAACAACAAATTTTCGGGAATGGCTTACTTATACTTTCGATAATATGACTGTGAATAATAAAGGTAAGAATTCCGCAGTGATTAGTCTGATTTGGGAAAAGGTGAAGATACCTTTTACTATAGAGACAAATGTGGACTGACAGATATTAAAATCTGCAGTCTTTGGTATAGGCTTTAGTTAAAAGGGTAGAGTACTCTTCGAAAGTAATTTCCTTTGCGCCGAACATTTTTAAATGCTCAGTCATGTATTGAACATCAAGAACAACAAATTTTTTCTCATTCAGATGAATTAATAAATTTGCCAGTGCGATTTTGGATGCCTGAGTTACATTTGAAAACATAGACTCACCGAAGAAAGCTCCCCGGTAAGTTATTCCGTATAGTCCGCCTGCTAATTTATTTTTTTGCCAGGTTTCTACAGTATGTACAAACCCGAGTTTTTGCAATCTTAAATATGCTTTTATAAGTTCATCTGAAATCCAGGTGGGCTGCCGGTTTGCGCATCCTTTTACAACCGATAAAAAGTCCGTGTCGTATCTTATTTCAAAATCGGAATTAGCCGTTACTTTTTTTAGAGAACGGGGGATGTTGTAATTGTTAAGAGGGATAATTGTTCTTACCTCCGGCATGAACCAGTTTATAATGCGCGTTTTTTCGTCTGCCATAGGAAAAGCGCCGTTGGCATAGAGACGGATCATATTATTCGGAGTTAACAAATCAGAAGAATAAGGATTTCTATTAAATGTCATTTTAGGCTATTCGTCAACTTTAATTTCAAGATGTATTATATCGTATCCTTTTTTTGTTTCGTATGCGGCAAATGTAACGCCTAGTAAAACAAGAATCATTCCCGTAAGAAACACAACCATTACAACCATATTAAATTTTTCGGAGCCGGTTGCATATTGCACGCCTATAAATATAGAAGTTAATACGAAAAATGCAACAGCTACGGTGTAAGACAAAACTGCGTTTCTTACAAGCTTAACTCTTATTGTAAGTTCGTTTAGCTGCATGGAAATACTTTCCAGTCTTACGTTATCTTCATATTGAAAAGCTTTTTCACCGGCTTTGCTGAAAAATTTTCTTCTTTCTTCGTTAAGTAATCTTATCCTGTTTACAACCAAAGAATATTTATTATTCATACCTAGAAGAAGTAACCCGCATGCGGATATCATTAAACCGGGTGCAAGCATAAGCTGAATTACCTGCACTATTGATATATCATTTCCCATTTTATTATCATAAAAAATAAATGAAATTATAGAACAAATGTAAATTTAATACGGAAGAATAATTTTAGCTAATGATTAAAAAAAGGTGTGTTCAATGATGTTGGATATAGTTTTAATCCCGTTCTATCTTCTAACTAATACTTCTCTTTTCTTATTATAACTGCGGCGATGAAAGAGTTTATTAAATATATCTTTAATTTTTGAAAGTAAGGAATAATATACAAAAACGGAAACCCGTAAACGGATATTACTGTCCAGTTCCTTTAACATACACATCATATCTCTACTCCCGTTTACGGGTTCCGATAAATTTATAAAAACAAAATTCGGTCTTTCCCCTTCAATAAAAAGAGCCGCTTCCGTACCGCTGAATAAAAATGCCTTTACATTTTTTAAAAGCCTGCGATTAAATTTAACAAATAAACCGTCATAACTATCATCGCTGATGTAAATAATCTTTTTCATCGCATTGTCTAAATTAAAATATATATACGTTAGTCTCTTCGGGATTAAATAAAGCCGGAGCTAAGTTAATTAAACTTGCAAAACTAAGCAGTGACAAGTGGTAAACCGGTGTCCTAGAGCAACTTATCTGCGAAATTCTAAATCAAATATTCTATCAAATAATTTCGGCCGGTTTGTACCCACGGGGCAATAGTGTATATTCTTAAACTTAAACTTGAATTTAATCTTGTACCTGAATTTAATCTTGAACCTTATTCCCTGTTTTGCAGTACCTTATTATACCCATGTTCGTTTTATAAAATCAACGATTACTTCATCTTTGGATTCCAGAAGTTCGCCGGGCCTGCCGGTATAATAAATTTTGCCTTCGTGCATCATTGCAACTTTATCAGCAACGTTTTTTACGCTGTACATATCGTGTGTAACCACTACAGAAGTAACATTTAATTTTATACTTAAATCTTTAATAAGGCTGTCAATTGAATCCGACATAATCGGGTCTAGGCCTGTTGTAGGTTCATCGTATAAAATATAACCGGGGTTAGTTACCAAAGCTCTTGCAAGGCCTACGCGTTTTTTCATTCCGCCGGAAAGTTCGGATGGTTTTAAATTATTTGTTCCGGGAAGATCAACAAGGCCAAGCTTGTCATCAACAATTTTTTTAATTTGTTCCTTTGAATAACCGTTGCCGGATTCTACCAGAGGCAGTGAAACATTTTCTTCCACGGTCATGGAATCGAACAAAGCAGCACCTTGAAAAAGATACCCGAACTTCTTCCTAAGCTCGTATAATTCTTTTATCTTAAGTTCGCTAATTATCTGGCCTTCTACATTTACGTAGCCGGAGTCCGGGTAAAGCAGCCCAACAATATGTTTGATTAAAACACTTTTTCCGCAGCCGCTCTTACCAATTATTGCGATAGTTTCTCCCTTTTCTATACGAAGATTTATCCCGTTTAAAACGTTATTGCTGCCAAACCTTTTATGAAGATTTGAAATTTCAATCATCTGACTGCCGGAAATTATTTTGAATTTTTACGCTGTAAAGATACTTAAATTTTTATTACTTTTAGGACAAGTATTTCGGAGAAAATATGAAAAAATATTTGCCCGCCTTAATCTTCCTTTTAATTATAGCTAAATCACTTAAAGCTCAAACAATAAACCAAACGTATTTTGAACAGGACCTGTATGGATTAACATCTCCGGGTGCAATGGGGTATGGTTTATATGGATACGTAAACCCGGCAATCTTAGCCGGCGTAAATCAATCAAATTTGTACTTTGCCTGGTCCGATGCTGCGGGAAAATGGAGTGAATTTAATAATTGGGCGTTGTTTACTTCAATTCCTAATGTAGGATTTGATGTTGTTCATCAGGACATTTCCGGAATTCAGTTTACAAATTATAAACTGTCCGCAGGATTCGGGAATCTTTCCTACAGTTTTGGAATTGGTTACGGCTGGACAACCGGAAATTTGTTTAGTACCAATTTATCCGGTGTTTATACTTTAGGGCTTTTACTTAGGCCGGATAGATATTTATCAATAGGCGTTATAGGTAATCTACCTGTTAAATATCAAAAGGAAGGAATACTCGAATTGGCTGTTCGTCCTTTTGGAAATGAGCTAGTTTCATTTTTCGGAGATTATTCTGTTAAGAAAAATTATTTTCCCGGTGAAAATAAATGGAGCGCCGGTGCAGCAGTGGAAGCTGTTCCCGGGATTAGAATTACCGGCAGATATTTTGACTCCAAAAGTTTTAACTTAGGCGTAGAATTAAGTTTGGGTAGAATCGGTTTTACTTCAGGATTTAAGTATGACAATTCGGGAAGGTATTCTTATAATATTTACGGAATAAGAGTCGGAGGATATGACAGGAATCCCTTTGCCGCATTTTCTAAGAATAATAAGTATGTTGAATTAAATTTGCTTGGGCCGGTAAAGTATCAAAGGTATGAATTTTTTGATAACTCAAATACGCTTTTGGGATTGATAAAAGAAATTGATGCCGCTAAAGATGATAAATCTGTTGCAGGTATTGCAATAAATACTTCCGGAATGAAAATTAATTACGAAATGATCTGGGAACTGAGGAAAAAGTTAAATGAGTTTAAAACTGCAGGAAAGCATGTTGTTATTTATATAGACAGGCCGGACATTGAAACTTATGTTCTTGCTTCTGTTGCAAATAAAATTGTTATGGATCCGATGGGAACGATTATGCTTCAGGGGTTTTTGTGGGGAAGGCAATATTATAAAAACACACTTGCAAAACTCGGAATAGGTTTTCATGAATGGAGATACTTCAAATATAAATCCGCTTTTGAAACTTTTTCCCGCGATAATATGAGCAAAGCCGACAGCACTCAATGGCAGAGCCTTGTGGATGAATATTATAAAATTGCAAAGAACGAAATTTGCAAAGGAAGAAATATTGCACCTTCAAAATTCGACAGCCTTGTAAATGATCAAACAATTTTTCTGGCTAATGATGCCCTTAAAGCCGGGCTTGTTGATGTACTTGGCAGATGGGATGAAGTGAAGAAAACAGTAAAAGATCTTAGCGGAAGAAACGAAAGTTTTGTATCGCCCAAAAGTCTTGCGGAATTTAATCTTCCCAACGATAATTATTGGGGTGAAAAACCGAAGATTGCAATAATATATGCCAATGGTGTTTGCGCTATGGATGAAGGCATTACAGCGAGAAAACTTGTTAAAGATGTATATGCTGCTACGAATGATAATAATGTTAAAGCTGTAGTTCTTAGAGTTGATTCTCCGGGCGGTGACGGTCTGGCTTCCGATATTATTGCGGAAGCAATTAGAAAATGCAAAAAAATTAAACCCGTAATTGTTTCTCAAGGTTATGTAGCTGCGTCGGGCGGGTACTGGCTTTCTATGTATGCGGATACTATTGTTGCCGCTCCGAATACACTTACCGGCTCAATTGGTGTAATAGGAGGATGGATTTATAACAAAGGCTTCGACAGCAAAATTGGTGTTACCACCGATCATGTTCAGGTAGGCACGCATGCGGATTTGGGATTCGGGTTTACACTTCCGTTTTTAGGTGTTACCTTGCCAGATAGAGACTTAACTCTTCAAGAACAGGCAAAAGCCGAATCTTCAATTAAAACTATGTACAAAGAATTTGTAGATAAGGTTGCACAGGGGAGACACAAATCTTCTGCTTATATAGATTCAATTGGGCAGGGTAGAGTCTGGTCCGGAGCGGCAGGTAAAAAAAACGGTTTGGTGGATGTATTAGGCGGGCTTTCCAAAGCAATAGATATAGCAGTACAAAAGGCAGGTCTAAATGGAAAAGAATACGGTTTAATAGAATATCCTAAACCCGGCTTAGTAAATTTTAATAACTTTATGCCGAAGTTTTTCGGGTTTGAAATTGAAAATAGAGAGAACGGTATTATTGATTATTTAAAATTCAGATTGGAAAATAACGGAAGGCCGATGCCGATGCTGCCCTTAGAGGATATGGTAAATCAGGAACCCTAGTCCGGATTTTAGATACAAAGTGCAGCGTAGTTCGCTATTCTTAATTCAAGTATTCTGCATCCTATATTTAAATATATAATTGAAGTTACGCAAAATAAACCTCACTTCCTAGCCCCCTCTCCTTGCTAAAGAGGGGACTAGGGGGTGAGGCAATAAGTATGTTAAATTAAAACATTTTTCACCTTAACAAGTTTTTTTAAATTTTAACTACTTGTTTAAATTTCTATCATTTTCGTTGAATGAGTTACTTCAGATAAATAATTAAGCATGAAGAACATTCAAATAGTGAATTTGTTGATGCAGTTTTTTTAATATCACTTAGAAAAAATATTTTCAGTTTCCTAATCTTTTAATGATTTAATCATTTGTAAAATAATTTAATTATATATGTCAAGCATATATTCTATTTGCTAAAATTTTATGCACAAAATAAACAAGAAATTGAAAATTGAGAGTTGAAAATTGAATATTGAAAATTTTAAATAATCAATGTCCAATGCTCAATGTCCGGCTAATGCAAGTTACCTTTTGGGTCCGGCATACCCGGTTTATGGTATTAAATCTATTCATAATGAATTATTGTTTCTGAACTAACTTCTTTTCCTGATTGTTTGTCTTTTACAATTACATGTAAAATATAATTTCCTGCCGGGTAGCTGCTCATATCAAGCTGGTAATACATTTGAGGATTATTGCTTCGGGATTCATAATTTGTTGTAATAATTATACTGCTATTGTGTTTTCCCAATCCAAAAACATTTAACAGAGAGTTTACGGTATTGTCTACAAATGAATTTTTATTTTCTTTCTCCAAAATTAATTTCTGCTGGAATTTATTCGTTCCTGAGCTGTTAAGTTTCATGTTATACAATTCATAATAAATAAAAAGAGGCTGACCGTGCGCAAATATATGTGTAGGATTCGGAAGAATACTTATTTTTCCCCTGTGCATTGTGTAAACCGGAACAGAATCTGCAGCTACTTTTGCTGCAAGTATTATATCGCTTATATTAAACTTATAAGGTTCGTATTTCCTTGCCGAAAAATTAAAGTGATTTGTTGAAACACCTTTGTCTCTTTCTCTTTCAATCTCAAAAGCCAAATGCCCTGTATCGGGATAAACTTCCATCTTCAAAGAGCTTACAAGTAAATTTTTCCCTCCGGTAACAGCAATTTCTCTGCCGTCAGGTATCGCTTTAACACTATCTTCTCTTTTATAGATGGTGTTGTAAAGAGTATCAAAGTAAAATAATCCCCATTTGTAAGGATAGATGTAGTTGTTCTTGTGTCTTAAAGAATCTGCAGCATAAAAACCATAATTAATATAAACATCCGTATAATTATAATTTTTACTTTTCAATTGAACAATGTTATAAGGGACCTTGAATACGGGACCTTCGAATTTAGGTTTGTATTCTGTATACAAGGCTTTTCTTAAATATTTGATGAGCATAGGAGAATCGCCGTTAAACTGGGGGACATACATACCGGCATCCGGTTCGCTGAAAACATATCTTCCGTTCATAAACTGATCCGTAAAGCCGAATGAAAAATATTTATACTGCCAAACCTCCGTACGCATATGTATTACAGAACTACTGCCTGCATTTATATACGGCCTGAACTTTGTCATATTAAGAGGCATGCCGTATCTTAAAATAACTTCACCGCGATCGGTTTTCCATCCTTCAACAATCGGCGGCTGGTTGGGATGGTTTTTATCACGTTCGGAAAACCGGAGATCTGCATAAGCAACACGTGAATAGTGTTCAAGAAGTCTTTCATTATATTTTGTAAGGTAAAGAGGATCATTTATCTTCCAGAAATATTTTATAATTTCTTTTAATTCTTTTGTCGAATAATTTTTAAATTTATCGCCAAAAACCGGTTTGATTAATTCTCTAACGGAGTTAAAAGTAAAATCTTCTCTTTCTTTTTTCGACATTAAATCTAAAGCTGTTTTATATTCTTTATATGATTCCGCAATTTTACCGGACTCATAAAATAATAAGCCGAGATAAAGATAAGCTTCCATATAATCCGGAAAGAGCTTTTGAAGTTTTAATAAATAAGGAATCCCTTTTGCCGGCTTTCCATCGTCTTCAAATAAAAATCCTAAGTGAAGGTATGCTTGTTTATTTAAAGAATCATATTCTAAGGATTTCTTCAGGTAAAATAATGCTTTATTAAATTCTTCTTTTGCAAAACTTTCAAAGCTTAGGTCAGCAGTTTCACCGGTTTGTATAACGGAATTATGAAGCTTACCGAAATCTTCTGCTTTAATTCTCCCCAGGTTATATAAAGCTTCGGCAGATGTGCTGTCTATTTCCAATATTTGCTTATAAACTTTATAAGATAATCCGCTGCTTATTCTTTCCAGAATCAGCGCTAATAAAAATTTGTATTTAATATTGCGCGGAACTTTAAGAACAGCTTCTTCCACTAATTCTCTGGCGCGAACTCTTTTATAAACCGTATTTTCTTTAAAATATAATTTTGCCAGCTGGTAAAGGGATTCCGGATTATCGAACTTCAAAATTGATTTTTTGAAAAACTCTTCTGCAGCAGCAGTATCTTTTCCCGCTAATGCCTGTATGCCTTTAACGTACCATGCCCCGAATACGGAATCGTTTGACTGCGCATTTATGTTTATGGCTGCGGTAATTATGAGGATAGAAATATAGTATAATAACTGTTTCATCAGTACCGTTTAAAAATAGAAATATAGTATAATAACTGTTTCATCAGTACCGTTTGAAATTAGTACCGTAGTAATTTAATAAATTCGAATAAAATTGAAATGAAATAAATACGAAACGGTAACTTTTATAAAAGGGCTAAACAGAGGTTTTTAGTGAACTATACTTGCCGCGCTTCCGCTATTTTTAACAATGGATTTTGCCGAAAGTTTGTCAAATTCAGTAATCTTTTCGTGAAATGTACCGAGCAGCTTTTGGCATTCGCCGCAAAAATAAATATACCTGACTCCTATTATGGAACTTATTTTACACATCCATACCGAATCAATTTCTTTGGAGCATTTGTTACAATAAGCATGCAGTAATTCTTTTGTAATTATCTTTTCCATTGAGGGTTTTTATTTTATAATATTTAGACTATTGAAAAAGGAGAAAGTTACCGGTTCAGAAAGATTTTTAAAGAAATTTTATAAAAATTAAAATTATGCCGGAAGAATAAAAAATAATTTTTACACCGATGAATTTAATAATTTAATTTACGTTTGCAACTTATTTTTTTTAGTATTGCAAATTTTAGTTATTAAAATAAATTTTTGTCGGGTGGATTGTATACTCTTTGTCTTATTATATCACAAGCCATACAGGAGGTAACCGGAAAATCAAGACTATCCTTCCAATGGTTGTGTAATTTTGAACCTAGTAACTGGCCGGTAAAAAAAGCTCCAACCAGCACCGGATATGTTATAAACGCAAAACCAAGTCCTAACAGGAATCTTAATCCGATTACGAACGGAACAGGCACATGAATTGCCAAAGCCCATTGCATTGAAAATTTTTTTACATTTGCCCGCCAGTACCCGAATGGTACATTAAAAAGAAAAACAATTACTGCTGCTTCGAAAAGTTTCATCCCGGTTTTAAGTAAATTAAAAAATTAAAAATTAAACTGGCTTTAAATAAAATAAAAAAACTGGCGTAAAAAAAATTATTTAAAATAAAAAAAGCTGTCCCACCCTAAACGGGGCAGCTTTTGAAATGATTCTGTTTTTTTAGATTTATTACATAGCTTCAAATCTTATACATCAAATCATCATTATCTTATTATATCCGCCAGAATCACTTTAATTTATTTTTTAAGAATCCGGTTTTATAAATAATTTTCAAATTCATTTAATTAGACTGCAAAACGGGTACTTAGGTTTCATTATATATGATGAGCGGCAGAAAGATGTGATTCTATTAACTACTTGAATGATTTACGGATGATTTATTAACCGGGGCCGTTAACTTCCAATTATTCTTCTATGATAATTTATCTGGCCTAGATGATAATTTAAATGAGTTGCCAGGTGAACCAGGAAAAACCCATTCGTCATTCGGGAGTTAAAGACTTCAACAGGATAAATGGCATCCAGGTCTTCTTCGTTTAAGGCATTAATTGTGTCAAAAACGATGCCCTGTGTTTCATCAACCTTTTTTAAAAGAATTTTTTTTGCAACTCCCCTTTCAGCAAACTCGGCTTCTCTGTTGCGCACATACCCGGAGTTTCCAAGCACTGCGCCGATAAACTGGTTTAAATTTCCTGTAATATGAAGGCATAAATTTCCGCCTGAGTTTTTAATACTTTTTTCTATAATCCATAATTTTTTTTCATCTTCATAAAGATTAATTTCAATTCTAAGCTTATTTATGTCTCTATCGAAAATATCCAGGAATGTTTTTTTCATCATAATTCTTTCCCTGAAAGTTAAAAGTAGTATAAAGCGGCTATTTTACCGACCTGGTTTGATGACAATCCGCATAGACAATCAACCGGGTTTCGGCCGGTTTTAAATCAAATGATTAATAAATTTAATCGTAAAGAAACTTATAATTATTATAACTTATTGTCAATAATATATTTATTTCCTTGATTCTTATTTGAGACGAAAAACCTACGGTTAAAAAATTTATAATTTTATCCGATTATTAAACAGGAATTATAATGTCTTGCTGAAAAATGTGAAAAATATTTTAAAACTATAATAAAGCAGCTAACCCGGATTAAAATGATAGAAAATAATTTTCAGGTTGAACAGGAGTTTGACAAAAAAGAATTAAGCGATGTAATAACGGCAAAATTTAGGAGCCTGGCTAAACAATATTTTCAATTTAATGTTCTTAAGGAAACAGATAATTTAAATTTAGTAAAAGAAAGTTCACTGTTTTACGGTTTCAGGCTTCCCGAATCGATAGGCGAACTATTTATTAAATATGAAGAAGCACCGTTATTTTGGGTTTACAACTCGCCTGTTATGCAGCACCTGGAAAATCTTTTTAATACATCCGTAACACGTGCGGGCAGCGAGAGCTATTACAAGATAATAAAAGAGTTTTATACCAAATGGCTGCTTAATAAACATGAAAACGAAAAAAGATATTTTGCTGCTTCCGCATTAAAGTATGTTGAAAAAAAATCCAATAAAAATAATTTTCTTAATTTAATTTACCAATCGGTAATTTTGGGGTATGACAGGTATCTTGCTAACCCATCTAAAGCTGTTGAATTACTTGAAATATCTATGGAACTTATTAACGGGCAAAAGCTGAATGATGATATTAAAGAAAAGCTAAAATACCTTATCCTTTTATACCAGGGATTTTATTGTATAAAACAAAATAACAACAAGTCCGCACTTAACTATTTTACAGAAGCTTTATCCGTAAATTCATCGGGAATAACGGCAAAATTTTATCAAACGCTAAATTCCGTAATTGAAAAAGATGAGTTCATATCGCCGGAGATCTTAAACGATCTATATTCTTATGATATTTTAAGAATAGAATTTGCAATTGATAATAACAACTTAGCAATGATGAAATATTTTATTAAGTATGCTTTAATAAGTAATTTGTTCTTTTACCCGGAACTTTCAAACTCATACCCTGTGTTTTTTGATTTTCTTAGAGACATTATAAACTCTACGGAATACGACATAAACAAGTTGAAGGCAAATCTTAACAATCTGAAAAACTTAAATATGCAGGAATATTATGATAATAAAATAGAAAGTAATATTCTGTTTATTGAAGAATTAGTAAGGAACTACTATAAAGAAGATAATGTTCTTTTTGTAGGCATAGCTTATAAACTGTATGAAAAATTTAAGCAAACGGTTGAAGCGATTACTAGCGGTATTAAAAATAAGTTTTACGGAGAAGCAGAAGAAAAGCTTAAGGTATTTGAAAATGAACTGCAGTATAAGTTATCGGAACTTCAGATATTAACCAAAGAACACGAAGAACAGAAAATAAAGTTTAAAGAAAAAATGGATAACACTTTGAAAGCTTTTGAGAAAAAAGCAGCGGAACATATTGCCTATCTTGAAGAACGAATTGAAAACCTTAATCTTCAAAAAGGATACGATCCCAGATCTGCATTTAAAAATGCAATGACGTACAACATAATGCTTTCATTTACGGTATTTCTTATGAGCGGTTGTGCGGAATATTCCAATACTTTTATCTCGGAAACCGCAAGGTATTACGATTTTTTTTCAACAGTAGTGCTTACAGGATTTAAATGGGGCATAATAGCTTTTTCCGTTGGGCTGATAATATCCCTTGCTGCCGCATTGGTTGCTGTTACGGAAGGTTCAAATCAAAAGAAAAAGCTTTTAAAAACCATAAACAAAATTAAAGATGATAAAGATTATCAGATAGAATACTACAGGAAAGAATCCGAAATAAGAGAAAAAGAAAGCGATGAAAAATTTAATAAGACGCTTGAGGTTAGAAAAAAATATATAGACAGTTTAAAAGCCGAAAAAGAAACCGAAGAAAAAAAATATAAAGAAGAAGCCGATAAAAATATTAACAGAGAATGCAAACCGCTGCTGGCGCTGATAGAATAGCCATTTCCAAATTCATTCAAACTTCCGAACAAGTATGTTAAGAACATCTTAACAGCACTCCTCGTGGCTATAATTAGCCAAGTATATACAATCAACCACAAAAAGCTAAAGAAAACTTCACAAGGCCTGCTAAATTAAATTATTAAAATTGGTATGAAAATAGAAGCTACAGATACTATTGTTTTCTTAATTTATTAGGATGGTAAATTGGTAAACCAGGCAGTTGTTTTTGATATTGGTGCTCATAATGGGCAAAGCATAGAAAAATTATATAAGGTTTTTTGTGGAAAATATAAAAGGATAATTATTTATTCTTTCGAGCCTATGCCGGAGAACTACAATCTTTTGGTTTCCTCTGCTAAAGATTTAATGAATAAATATAACGACCTTTCTGTTTATACCTTCCGGTTTGCTTTTGATAAAGAAAGCAGGCTTGCAAAATTTTATTGCTACGGTATGCACACATTAGAAACAAACCAATATTCGTCATTACTTCCTTTTAAAGAAAAAGCAGAATGGTTAAGGCTTGTGCCGAATCAGCCTGCTGCAAATCTTGATCTAACAGCGGAAATTTTAGTATCCTGCCATACGGGAGATAATTTTACCAAAGTTTTGAATGTTGACAGAATTAATTATTTGAAGATAGACACGCAAGGCAATGATTTAAATGTATTAAAAGGTTTTTCGGATTTTTTAAAGGAACAGAAAGTTGACTTCCTGGAAGTAGAATGCCAGCAAATAGAATTATATGAAGGAGGTGCTAAATATGAAGATATTAATAAATACCTCGGAATGTTTGGTTATACCGAACAAAAAATCGATTTCCAGGCAGATGGTCATGAGTATGTAGTTTATTATGGATTAAAAAAAGCAACTAATTTGAGGAATAATTTATTTAACGACGTAGTGAAAAAAATTGATGTGGTTTTACCACCCGGTTTTCATAGCTGGAATGTTAGTGAAGGCTGGATAAATTCTCTTAAAGAGTCGGGTCTTTTGGGCAATATATTTAAAGTGAGCGAGGAAAATCATTTCGGATTAATTAAATATCTGGAACAGCCCGATTCGGATTTAATTTTATTGCTGGGTTTTGATCATCATTTAAAATTCCTTCATTATAGCGATGAGTTAAAAAAAATATGGAAGAAAGCTGATATAATAAAAGTACTGGTAGCGCAGGAAACGGTGGTGCAAAATTGCTACCCGGACAATGAGAAACTTACAGCCTCCGCTATACAGTGTGTTGATTTAATAATATATAATTCTGCCGGTGATAAACATTTTTTTGATAAATTTTCCGTCCCTTCGTTATGGCAGCCGTTTGGTGTTGATGCGGGCATTTTTAACAGCAATATAAATTTTAACAATAGAATTAACAAAGCTTACTTTAGAGGTAAAACCAAACCAATAGGAATGCCAGGCACATACTTAAGAAGAAGAGAATTATTACGGCAATTGTTAGATAATAATTTAATAGAATATAAAGAGTTTGAATATAAGGACAATCTTAAAAGTATTGTAGATGAATTTAACAGCTATAAAATAGCAGTAAATTTGCCTGCGGTTTTTGAGGGTTTTACTACTCGTACGTTTGAAGCAATGGCATGCGGCTGTCTTTTAATAACACCGCGTCCCAAAAATATTGCAGAAGAAAATTTATTTAAGAACGGAGAACACTTAATTTATTATAATCCGGACAGCGATACGGATGTTATTGAGAAAATTAAATGGACACAGTCTAATGAGGTTATTGCTGCCCGCATTGCGGAAAACGGAAGAAAGGAAGTCCTTCAAAAACATACGTTAAGAAACAGATTAAAAAACATTTTAAATGAAATTGAAAATAATAAACCCGGCAATTTCCAAATAACAGTGACGAATACGGAAAATAAAGATATTCTCCCCGTCCATTTTTTTACAATAGTTCTTAACGGCATGCCGTTTATTGAATATCATATAAACATTTTGAAGAACCTTCCATTTAATTGGCACTGGCATATAATTGAGGGTGTTGCCGATTTTAAAAATGATACGGCATGGAGTCTAAAAAACGGTGCCTATATCTCCGGTTCTATTCACAGAAAAGGTTTAAGCAATGACGGTACCACGGAATACATCAACGAATTGAAAAAACAGTTTCCGCTGAACATTACAATTTACAGAAAAGAAAACGGGGCATTCTGGAATGGTAAACTGGAAATGGTCAATATACCGCTTACTAAGATAAATGAAGAATGTATTTTATGGCAAATTGATGTTGACGAATTTTGGACTGCAGAAAATATTATTAAAAACAGGGAATTATATATTTCAAATCCCGGAAAGACTTCCGCTTTTTATACATGTAATTTTTTCGTAGGAAAAAATCTGGTTATCACTTCTTTGGATACCTACGGGAATAATACTAATTATGAATGGATAAGATCATGGCGGTTCAAACCGGGTGATAAATGGTTGGCTCATGAACCTCCTCAATTATGCAGACTTTTAAATAATGAGTGGAAAGATTTAACTGAGATAAATCCTTTCCGTCATTATGAAACTCAATTTTACGGATTACAGTTTCAACATTTTGCTTATGTAATAGAAAAGCAATTAAAATTCAAAGAAACATATTACGGTTACAGGAATGCAGTTATACAATGGGAAAAACTACAAAAGATAAATAATTTTCCTGTAAAGCTTAAAGATTATTTCGAATGGGTTAACGATGAAGCGGTAGTAAATACGGCCGAGTCATTAAGAATATCCCAAATACTATTCGGTGCACCAGCTTTCAAAAAAAATAAAATCGAAGGACAAAAAAATATAGTATTCATTCGTACCGACTCAATCGGCGACAGCGTACTTGCTTCTTCTATGCTTAAGGAAATTCACAATTATTATAGTGATTACAAAATTGCAGTTGTTTGCCGGGAAGTAACTGCAGAGATTTACGAAGCAAGCCCTTATGTAAACAATATTATAAAGATAAATCCGAAGAGAATTGTATCCGATAAAGAATATTTAAAAAATATCTTAGAGCAGATTTCAAGTTTGAATGCGGAATATGTATTCAATTCAATATACTCAAGAGATATGATATCCGATTTATTGTCCATTAATATTAAAGCATCTAAAAAATATGCTCACAAAGGAGATTTATCCAATATTGATGCAAAAAATAAGGAGCAGAATGATAAATGTTATACAAAGCTATTTGAATCAAACCATGGTTCATTAAATGAATTAAAGCATCATTCTGATTTTCTTGCAGGTATAGGAATACAACATAATTCATTAAGCCCTTCAATATGGCTTATGAAGGATGATGAAGAGTTTGCTAACAAAATTTTTAAGTCAAATGGGCTAAAAAAGGAAAATACTTTAGCTTTGTTTTGCGGTGCCGGGAATAAGATTAGGTTATATGAAAATTACGGAAAAGCCGTAAATAAATTTTGTGTTGAAAATAATTTTAATGTAGTTGTTCTGGGAAACAAAAGCGATGGTTTAATTAATAGTGAAAATATTCGAGATATAACCGTAAGATTTATTAATCTTACAGGCAAGACTACGGTAAGACAATCTGCTGCAATTTTAAAGAACTGTGCGCTTGCTGCCGGTGCAGAAACTGGGCTGGCACATATAGCCTGCGCTGTTGGAACGCCTAATGTTATTTTATTGGGCGGCGGCCACTTCGGCAGGTTTATGCCTTATTCCGGGTTAACAAGTATAGTTTCGCTTCCTCTAGAATGTTTCGGCTGCAACTGGAAATGCAAATACGGTTCGATTAACTGTATTAAGGATATTGACTATAATTTAATTTATCATGCTTTAAAGGATAAATTAAAAGAAAAAACTTCCAGGATAAAAATTTATTTGCAGCAGGAATACGATTATGATTATATCCAGGGAATGCCTAAAATTACAGACCCTGGGAAATTTTTAAATGCCGCTGATTATCAGTTCGTAACTTATCCCAAAACTAAGATTGAAGATGAAAATAATTATATAGACAGAATTTTAAATTACTATACGGAATTAAATTTAAGCAGCGAAAGTAGAAGTATTTTAACTGCACTTTGCAAACTGTACTTGAATAATAAAAGCGACTTCCAAAATATTGAAGTTCTTGAAAGGAGAATGGTAAAGGCAGTACCTGCCGAAGCTGTAGAAAAATTATATGATAAATTCAGCCAAAGCGGTTTTATAAATTATATTTCGGGTTTACTTGCAAATAATAAAGACGATAAAAAAGCTGCTTCAAAATATTTTAACAAATCATTAAAAAGTTTTTACTGTAAAAGAGTAATGTATCTTAATGCTCTTGCATTTGATGAATTGAATAACCTGCTATTCGCCTTGTGGTCTTATCTCGATTTGCTGAAGCAAGATGTAAAAAGGGATGAGATATTAAACAGGATAGAGCCTATAAAGAAAATTGCTGCTATTAGGTTCGGCAATATTATAACACTTATTCCTGCAGGAAAAATAATACCTCCTAAAACTATATACTTTAGTACAATTAAAGAAAATATTGATGTTTCAATTGTAATACCTTCAAAAAATAGAACTAACGGGCTAAAGGCATTTTTACAAAGTTTAAAATATTCATGTTATAGAATAAATTATGAAATTCTCTTTTATACGGGTGATGAACTGTCTGAAGATTATAAACAACTAATAGAAGAATATAAGATTAACAAAGTATTTCCAGATTCGGAAATTTTTAAGAATGGTGAAAAATTCTCCTGGATAAAGCTGATGAGACACGGATTTAGTCATGCTTCCGGTAAGTGGATAATGTATGCTTCCGATGATATTATTCTTCATCCTTTAGCTTTTAATTTTGCATTGTCCTTGGATACCGATAATTCTATCGGAGGTATATCTTTTATGCACAGAAATACAGTGCAGGATTACGGCGGGTATTTTAAAGACTACGGCTATGATGTACTTGCGGATAGGACTTTTATAAATTTCGGCATTATAAGGAAGGACGCCTATGAAAAAACATCGGGCTTTGATACCAAGTTTAAATTTTATTCCGGTGATACCGATATATGCTGGCAGCTTATAGAAAAGGATTATCAAATAATTCCTTCTTATTATTCTCTGGCTGAGCATGTAAATGTTGAAGATGAACTAAAAATTTCTTACTCGGATGAGATATATAATTCAGACTCAATTGCACTTATTAAAAAGTGGCTGAAATATCTTTCAAATATTAAAGGCCAGGTTTTGAAGAATAGATTTTATCTCGAAGACATCAGGGCTGTAAAAGAATATATTTATACAAAATCAATCGAAGAGAACATACCTGCTGAATATATTGTTTCAATAGATGATGAATATAAAAATTTCTTAACTGAAACGAACAGTATTAAAAATGATATCCTGGTTTCAGCAATAGTTTCTGCTTACAATTCGGAAGATTTTATAAAGGGCTGCCTTGATGATTTACTAAACCAAACTTTGTACAAAAAAAATAAACTGGAAATAGTAGTTGTCGATTCAGGTTCCGAACAGGATGAATATTCAATCGTGAAAAGCTACTTAAAAAAATACTCTAATATAAAATATTTAAAAACTGCGGACAGGGAGACAATTTATAAGGCATGGAACAGGGGAATTAAAACGGCTTCCGGCAAATATATTACAAATGCCAATACAGACGACAGGCATAAAGATTATGCATTGGAAAAGCTGGCAGGATTTCTTGAAAATAATAAAGAATATGATGTTGTTTATGCCGACAGCTATAAAACCGAAACCGCTAACGACAATATAAATTCCATTTCCAATAAGGCGGAAATTCACTGGATGGATTTTGATCAAGATTTGCTTTTATTCGGATGTTATATTGGTCCTCATCCTATGTGGCGGAAATCTTTGCATCAAAAATTCGGATATTTTGATGAGTCGTTAGAAGTAGTCGGCGATTACGAATTTTGGCTTAGAATTAGTAAGCACACAAAATTTTATCATTTAAAAGAAACTCTGGGTTTGTATTTTTATAACCCATTAAGTGCCGAGCACAAAGATAATCAAACCACAAATTATGAAGACATTAAGGTTCGTATTGAGTATTTAATTAAAAATGTATCGTCAATTGAAGACGTAGAGCGGATTAAAAATAAATTATATGTAATCGGCCATGTAGAAAACTTTAAGCAGTATTATTCAATTGCATCCGGATTTTTATTGAAAAGAGAAAAAGGAATTAAAATTGAAGATGAAATTAATAACTGCCTTAATTTACTAAACGAAAAATTACCGGGAGAAAATTTAAATTTCATTAAAAATGAAATTACTCAAATTGAAACTACTGATGCAATCTTTAATAAAGAATATTACTTAGAACAACTTTATTCAACGCAGGTTTATATTTTGCAAAAAAATAAAAGCGAGAAAGAAATGAACAACCAGGAATTAAATTCGGAAAAGAATAACCAAGGTTTTAACGAAGGTAATATGGATTATAAAAATCATTCAAAATTAAATCCGGAAAATATGCTTGCGGAAGCTTATTTGTTATTTGAAAGAAAGAGCTTTAGAGAATCTCTGTACAGGATGATTGACGCAGAGAGATTATTTAACGGACAATTATCCGGCGAAAAAAATATTGAATTTGCAGGTTCATTCTATAACATGAAAGGGTTTAATTATCTTGGTTTGAATGAAGCGGATAATGCACGCCGATGCTTTGAGAAAGCATTGGAAATAAATCCCGTTTCTTCGCAGGCGTGCGCAGGCCTGGGAGAAATATTTTTAATTGAAGGCGAACACGAAAAAGCTAAGACTATGTACGAATGGGCATTGGTTAACGGGCCTCAAAACGGTTTTGCCGCTTCCGGCCTGGCAAATGTTAATTCCCTGCTTGGATTTGAACCGGAACATAATTCTTTAAATAAAGATGTAAATAGTGAAAATGCAACGGAAAAAAATTTAAACGAAGTACTCACCGAAATATTAAGCAAGGTTTATGAGATATATAATGAAAATAAATTTGATTCGGCATTAAAATTCCTTAACGATAATGAACAGTTGTTTTATTCACGATATAAAGAAGATGAAGAAAATAAGTTGATTTCTGCCTATGAAAATCTTAAGGGATTTATATTGCTAAGTCTAAATGATAATGAAAATGCAAAGCTAAGTTTTGAATCTGCGTTAAAATTAAACCCATCTTCTTCGCAGGCATGCAGCGGGCTCGGAGAAATATTTTATCTAAACGGCGATGATGAAAATGCTAAAACCATGTATGAATGGGGTGTAAAAAACGATCCGGACAATATTTTTGCAAAAGCGGGACTTGCTAAAATAAATATACTGCTTGGATTGGAACCGGATAATAACTCGCTTGAAAAAGACGAGGGTAATGAAATTAATTCTGTTTTGATTAGTGTATTAAATTCTGTCCGCGAGCTCGATAATCTTCAGCATTATGAAGAAGCCTATAACACGTTAATAAAGACTGAACATATTTTTAATTCTTATAATAACCGTTACAATAGTGAAAAACTGCAAACTTCTTATAATAAATTAAAAGATAATCTACTTGTGAAAATGAAAGTGCATTAAGATCAAGTAGAATTGCACTTAAATAATTTATGTTAAACTATGAATGATTCATATACTAAAGCTGTTGAATGTTTTAACAAGGCGGAATATAGTACCGCAGAGGATTTCCTTATTAAAATATTAAAAGATAATAAACACGATTATCAATCACTTAACTTTCTAGGTACTATTAAAATGTTGCTACGGGAATATTCCGAAGCTGCGAAATGTTTCAAGCAATCAATAGCAATTAATGGAAATGATTTTAATACTCATTATAATTTGGGCCTGTGTCACCAGCATTTAAAAGAATATGAATCCGCACTGGAAGAATATCAAGCTTCGTTAAAAATAAATCCCAATAATGTTGATGCGCTGAATAACTCCGGGATTGTTTTTTCATTAACAGAAAAGTACGGGCAATCGGAAAAGTGTTATAACCTTGCGCTTAGGATTTCTCCCGGAAATAAAAAGACGTTAATTAATCTTGCAAATTTAAAATTAAAAACCGGCCGCACCGGTGAATCCAAAGAAATATTTGTTTCCATTTTAAAAGAGGATAATAGAAACGCTGTAAATCATTATAACCTGGGTAATTATTACTTGGAAGTGGAACAGTATGAAAAAGCTGCAGTTTGTTTTAAAGATGCCCTGCAAATTGATCAGACTTACTTTGATGCGTACTTGAACCTGGGGCTTTCCCTGCAGAAACAAAGACTGATTGATGAAGCTATAAATGTATATCAAAAGGCT
Source organism: Ignavibacteriaceae bacterium (assembly GCA_046704255.1). Classification (GTDB taxonomy): domain Bacteria; phylum Bacteroidota; class Ignavibacteria; order Ignavibacteriales; family Ignavibacteriaceae; genus FEN-1297. The sequence continues at coordinate 29,383 of JBJKSH010000121.1, forward strand.
CTTGATATTACGGGTGATAAAGCGGATATATTTTTTAACCTGGCAAAATGTTACCAGGATAAAGGTGTGTATGAAGAAGCGGTTGCCCTTTTCAGCAAGTCTGTAACATTAAAGCCCGAGCTGAGAGGTGCTTACGTAAACATTGCAGATATCTTTTGGAAAAAAAAGCGTAAGGATGAAGCAGAAAAATATTACCGTCTTGTCTCCGAAGACGAAACCGCTTTGATGTTGTACTTTAATAATGCCGGGCTCAAAATGTTATCAAAAAAAATATTTGATAAAGCTCTTAGGTATTTCGATATCGCTTTAACGGTTCAAAAAGATAACCCGGAAATTCATTATAATAAATCTCATATTTATTTATTAACGGGCAATCTGAAAAAGGGGTGGGCGGAATATGAGTGGAGAGAAAAAAGAAAGGATTTTCCTCAAAGAGAATTTTCAAAACCGCCGCTTTCTTCAATTGATATTTTCGGTAAAAAAATTTTAGTTTATGATGAACAGGGCATTGGAGATTCAATTCAATTTTTTAGATATATACCATTACTTAAAAAAAATAATGCAACCGTTATTTTTGAATGTTACCAAGTGATGGAATGCTTGTACAAAGGCTTTGATTTTATAGACATTTTAATTCAAAACAATAAGAAAGAACCGCAAATTGATTATGACTACAGGATATCGCTGCCGAGCTTACCAAATTATTTCGGGACCACATTAGATTCTATCCCGGACGGCGTTCCGTATCTTTTTGCCGATAAAAATCTTTCCGGTTTATGGCAAAAAAAAATAAGAGATAATGAAGATTTTAAAGTCGGATTGGTATGGGCCGGAAGTCCTTCTCATAAAAATGATAAGAACAGGTCCTGTAAACTGGAAAAATTTTCTACGTTATTTAAAATTGCAAATACCGACTTCTATTCTCTTCAAAAAGGAAATGCCGTTGAAGAAGCAATTCAATTTAACAAAAATATTAAAATACTTAATGAAGAAATAAAAACGCTATCCGATACTGCTGCAATTATTGATAATTTGGATCTTATAATTACGGTAGATACTTCCGTAGCTCATTTGGCGGGTGCAATGGGAAAAGATGTTTGGGTGTTACTGCCTTACTTACCTGATTGGAGGTGGCTGGAAAATAGAAGCGACTCTCCGTGGTATCCTTCGATGAAATTGTTCAGGCAAAGTAAACAGGGCGATTGGGAGTCTGTTATTAAAAAAGTTCACAGTGAATTAATCAGTGTTGCGCAAAATAAGAGGAGCTTAATTAATTCTTCATTTACAAAATATAATTTTAACTGTGATGCTGAAAAAAAAATTTATCTCGGTATGGCAAAAGGCGGAAATTTCGGCTGGGGTGTTTGCAGTAAGTATCTAAAAAAAGAATTATCAAAAAAAATCAATTTGATAAATATCGATGAAAACATTCAATTGCAGCAGGACGGAGTTGCGGATGGTAAAGTAATACATGCACTAATTGATAAGGGTTTTAGTTCTCTTTATAATGTTAAAGGAACAAAAAATTACGGGTATACTTTTTTTGAAAATGAACTGACGGAAGAATCAGTTGAAAATGCAAAAAAGTATAATTTAATTTTCGGCGGATCTACCTGGTGTGCGGAGAAGATGAGAGAAAAAGGAATTACAAATTCTGATGTTTTGCTGCAGGGTGTGGACCCGGAAATATTTTACCCCGTTTTTGAAAAAACAAATGAAGACATATTTGTTATATTTTCAGGCGGCAAGTTCGAGCTAAGAAAGGGGCAGGACATTGTTTTGAAGGCAATTCAAATTCTCCAGCAAAAATATAAAAATATAATTTTATTAAATGCCTGGTACAACTATTGGCCTCAAACAATGTCGCTTTTGGGAAAATCAAAATTTATCCGTTATAACTATTCCGGCAATAGCTGGCAGGAAATTATGACAAATATATACCGCATAAATAATATTGATGAAAAAAGAATTTTTACTCTGCCGCTTGTTGAAAATGAAAAGATGCGGGAAGTATATGCCAAAACGGATTTGGGTTTATTTCCCAACCGGTGCGAAGGCGGCACCAATCTGGTCTTAATGGAGTACATGGCTTGCGGTAAACCTGTTGCTGCTTCGTTTAATACCGGTCATAAGGATATTTTAACGGAAACAAATTCAATTAAATTAAAAATGATGAGAGAGTTTATCCTGAGCGACAATAACGGAGAAGTTGCTGCCAGGTGGGAGGAGCCGTATCTTGACGAAGTGATTTCCGCAATTGAATTTGCATATTACCACAGGGATGATATTAAGACTTTGGGAAAGCAGGCTGCTGAAGATATGAAGAAACTTACATGGGCAGATACTGCAAATGTATTATTAAGAAAAGTATTTAAGAGTACCTAAGAAAATTAAATGGAAAATCTTGCTGCTGTCGATTCGATTAAGGATTTACTTGAACAGGTAAAAATAGAATTTGAAAGAAACAATTACATCCGGGTTGTTGAATTACTAAAATTATTAATCAATATCGATTCTTCTATGCCGGAATATTTTTCGGCAATGGGCATTGCACAAAAGAAATTAGGTAATAAAACCGAAGCGGAAAAATTTTTTTTATTTGCCGTTAAAATAGATCCGGCCTTTTCCGAAGCATATTATAATTTGGCATTACTTTTTCATGAAGACGGTAGATTTAACGATGCTGTTTATTATTATCTAAAAGCAATTGATATTAACCCGGAATTGTATATTGCTTTTTATAATTTAGGGAACCTTTACAGGCAGTTGGAAGATTACAGGCAATCAATAAAATATTATCAATCCGCTATTAATATTAAAAAAGATTATGCCGATGCATATTACAATACTGGTGTAGTGTTTGAAAAACTGTATGCATTTGATGAAGCTATTAAATATTATGATAAAACTTTATTGTATGAACCGGAACATGTCTATGCCCACTGGAACAAATCAATTCTTCTCTTGCTTAACGGTGATTATAAAAACGGATTTGAAGAGTATACATGGAGACTAAAAAGAGATGAAGCAACAAAGCGAAATTTTACCAAACCGTTGTTAAATAGCCTTGATGTTAAAGGGAAGAAAATCTTAGTGTACAGCGAGCAAGGATTAGGCGACACTATTCAATTTATAAGATATTTGCCGCTGCTAAAAAAACAAAATTGCCGTTTAATTTTTGAAACCGATCCGTTGTTAATAAATCTTTTTAATAATTTAAATTTTATTGATGAATTAATTCCGCGTAAAAGTTTTGTTGAACCGGCGGCGAATTATGATTATCAAATTTCTCTTCCCGATTTACCCGGGCTGTTTAATACAACACTTTCAACTATTCCGTCGGATTTTCCGTATTTGTTTTTGGACCCGATTAAAAAAAATAGCTGGGAGCAAAGAATTTCAAAAGAAAACACTTTTAATATAGGAATTGTTTGGGCAGGAAACCCAAGTCATAAAAATGATAAGAACAGGTCAGTTCAATTAAGTCTTTTTGAAAAAATATCAAGTTTAGTAAATGTTAAATTATTTTCACTGCAAAAAGGAAAAGCTGCCGGGCAGATTAACTCTATTAATTTTCCTGCTGCAGATCTTGCAAATAAGGGTATGGAAGATTTTACGGATACTGCCGCAGTTGTTAACATGATGGATTTGATAATTACAGTTGATACTTCGGTTGCGCACCTATCGGGCGCACTTAACAAAATAACCTGGCTGCTTCTTCCTTACTATTCTGACTGGCGGTGGTTAGCTAACGGAAGTGATTCTCCCTGGTATCCGTCAATGAAATTATTCCGCCAATCAACTCCCGGCGATTGGGTAAATGTATTTAATGATGTAAAAGTAGAACTGGAAAAATTAATTATGAACGCTACATAACTTAGAGTTGTTGGTTACTAAATTTAGGCAAAAACCGACCTCACCGCCTAACCGGGCCTGACTAAAAAGTAATATTTTTCTGAAAAATAGAACGCTAATGACGCAGATTTTAACGGACTTCCACAGATTTTTAAAAGAAAATTACTTTTTAGTCAGCCACGGAAAAGAATATGAAGTAATTAATATAGAAGCTGCATAGCTTCAATAATTTAGTAAAAAGTTTTAAACGGCAAGGTGTTATGTTAACTTTAAGTATGATTGTTAAAAACGAAGAAAAGTATCTTGAAGGCTGTCTTAAGAGCGTACAGGGCATTGTTGACGAAATATTAGTTGTAGATACGGGTTCAACAGATAAAACAATTGAGATAGCTGCAAAGTATAATGCGAAAATTTTTCATTATGACTGGGTAAACAACTTTTCAGATGCGAGAAATTTTGCACTTAAGAAATCTTCCGGTGATTGGATTTTGTATCTTGATGCAGACGAAAGATTAAATGAAGGCAGCAGAGAAAAAATTCGGGAATTATTATCAAAGGCAAAAAGTAAAACCGCATATAGCTGCATTGTAAATAGTATTGATGAAGCCGGCAACCGGCCTTCCAAAATGAATTATGTAAGGCTTTTCCCCAAAAAGCCCGGTATTAAATTTGAAGGTGCTGCCCACGAGCAGATAATAATCTCACTACTTAAAAACGGTTTTGAGATAATTAAAACCGATATAGAAATTATTCACTTAGGTTATAATATTTCCAAAGAAGAAATTAAAAAAAAAGCGGAACGCAATCTTATATTATTACTTGAAGATTATAAAACTAAAAAGCAATCTTATACTGCTTTTCAAATTGCACAATCTTTTGCTTTGCTGGATAAAGAACCGGATGCGGTAGAATACTTTGTCCTTTCTTTAAAAGATGAAAAACTTGTAAAAGAAAGTAAAGCAGTTGCATACCGCTATATTGCTGCTTATGAAGCAAAAAAACTTAATTGGCAGGAGGCTTTCTACAATATAAAATTGAGCTTAAATGAAGACGGTTCGCAGCCGCTATCGTATTTGGTCGCTGCACAAATTTTTTACAGGATTAAAAACTTTGCGGAGGCGGATAATTATTGCCGCAAAGCACTGGAGATAAATCATAAATGCATCAGTTCTTCTTATGGTTCCGACTATGTAATAATGTGCGATGAAAAATCAATTTTATTTTTAGGTCTGGGAATTTCCTTAAACGGTAAATTGAAAAATAGTTTTAATTTTTATTACCATAAACTTTTTAATGAAGAAAAGAAATACGAAAGTTACTCCGAAGTAAATTTTTTTTACAAGTTAATTAATAATTTGGAAATCCCGGTTAACAATATTAAAGACTACACCAACAGTATGATTAAGGATAACCTAGACTTAACCATCATGCTTTTACAGGATTACAAGTTTAATAATATCAAGCTTAAAATTATAGAATCACTTCTGGAAAAATTTACCGGCAACTCTTCGCTTCTTAATTTTTTTGCAAACGAAAATATTATACTCGGTAATTTTAAATTAGCCGAAGAAATGTTTAATAAGTCTATGTTAAAAGCCCCGGATAATCCTTCCGCTTATTTTTTATTAACTTCATTTTATATTCAAACATCAAGGCTAAAAGATGCTTTGGAAACAATTGAAACTGCCCGGAGAAATTTTTCCGGTAACGTAGAAATTACAAATCGTGCGGAAATTGTAAGGGAAAAAATATTAGCTTTTCTTGATTAGAATATCTCTTAATAAAGAATTGACAAAACAAGATTCCAAAATTATTATTTTCCCATAGCACAAAAAGCGCTTGGCATTATTCCCATTGCTGATTCCATTTCTATCCACATAAGCAGCGGCTTTATAAGTTACACAAATTTATAATTATAATAAGGCTAAACTTTTAAATTCGTCAAACGATAATATTGTTGAGATTAAAATAATCTCAAAAAATAATTAACCGTAACCGGGTAAGGATACCCGGAAAAAACAAAAACTTACATGGAGGTAAGAAATGGCGTACAATTTTAGTATCAACACAAATCTGGGGGCATTGCAGGCATATCAGGCTTTGCAAAACATTAATACACAAACCCAAAAAGCTCAACTACAGTTAGCTACAGGCTTAAGGATAAATTCTGTTGCGGATGATACTTCCGGATACAGGGTTGGTAAAGATTTACAAGGTAATGTTGCGGTAATGACTTCAGCACAAGGGAATGTCGGTTCTGCACAAGACCTGTTAAACACGGCAGAGTCTGCTCTTTCCAGTATAAACGATCTGTTAAACCAGATTAAAGGTAAAGCAGCAGATGCTAATGATCCTACCAAGAACTTAACTGCTCTTGCAAACGACGTTAAAGCACTTGGTACCGAAATTAGTAATATTTTTACGAATACTAATTTTAACGGTACTTCTTTACTTAGCGGAAGCTCTATGCCGTCCGGCAGTAATTTTGCATTCCAAACCGGTGTTAACGAAACTACTACAATTAATTTTGGTACAATGAATACGATTGGTTTGTCTTCTCTTACCGCTGCAACCAGCAGTACTGTATCAGGTTTAGGCTCTGCAGTAGATTCTATTCAGGCTAATGTGCAGGATGCTCTGGGCAGTATTGGTAATTTTGATCAAAGGTTACAAATTAAGAGTAACTACCTTTCATCGGCTATTCAAAATGCTAACTCTACAATTTCCAGATTGTTTGATGCGAATGTTGCACAGGAACAGCTGGATGCCACAAAAGGCCAGATTCAGCAGCAAGTTGCTACTTCGATGCTTTCTCAATTAAACTCAGCACCGCAGCAGCTTCTTAGGCTTTTCCAATAAACGGGTAGTTTTTAGTTTATCCCTCTTCCTTGCTTAAAAGGAAGGGGGAAAACTAAAGTAATAAATAAACAGGAATTAATAATGTACGGTACGGCAGCTTTTACAAAACGAAACCCTACAAGGACTAATAATTACCTTGTGAAAGAAATAATGGAGGCTACGCCTCAGCAATTATTAATTAAAATTTATGACTTCGCAATTTTGCAGTGTCAAAAAAGAAATTTAATTAAGACGAATGAAGCAATTCAAAGATTGATTGATTCTCTAAATTTTAAAGATGAAAACGCAAGGGAAATTTCAAACGGTTTATTTAGGCTGTACATTTTTTGCCAGGACCAGATGCGCAAAAAAAATTATGAAGCGGTTTATAAAATTTTAACCGAACTCAGGCAAACATGGCTGGCTGCATTTAATATGTAAAGGTGATATTATGTCCGGAACAATTTTAACTACATCGGGGATTAATTCTCTTGTAAGCGCATATCAATTGCAGCAAACCGGTTTGATGGTTACACCTTTACAAACAATTCAAACTACGTATAAAAATTTATCCTCTGCTTACACAAATGTTATTTCAAAACTAAATACATTTGTAAACGGGCTTTCCGGGTTTACAGCAACGGACAGCAGCTCGGTTTTTGCCGCTATAGCAGCAAACTCTTCCAATACGAATTTTGTTACAGCTACTGCGGATAGCACCGCATCAGCAGGTAATTATTCTATAAATGTTGAACAACTGGCAAAAAGCGATATAGCGGTATCTCAAAGCTTAACATCCGGTACTGCTAATGCAATTACGGGAACTCATAATTTTCAAATAGTTACAGGCAGTACTTCGGGAGATTTAACAAGTAATATTAGTGTTAATTTCGGTTCAGGTGAAACCAACCAAACGGTTATGCAAAAAATTGCCGATGCAATTAATTCCAACCAGGCTGTAGTAACATCCCAATCGGAAACCGCATCAAATACTTATTCAGGTGCGGCTAGTACGATTTCTTTTAACGTTGGAGGTACAACTACATCCGTAAGTGTTAATTCCGGCGGTTCCGGCAGCGAAACCAATGATCAACTGTTAAATGAGCTTGTTCAAAACATAAATGCAAACGTATCCGGTGTGACAGCAGCAAAGATTACCGACCCTAATAATTCCGCAAACGAAATGCTTCAAATCACCGTTAATGATCCTTCTAAAAGCATTTCTATTTCGGATACAAGCGGCACTCTTGCTTCGGACTTAGGCATAACTACAACTAACTTAATAGGAGCATCCGGGGTAGTTACGGCATCTGCTTTTTCTCCTTCTACAAACTTGTCACAGCTTTCCATAACTTCTAAAAACACCGGGCTGGATAATATAATTAAAAATATTTCGGATACGGGAAGCAGCACTGCACTAAGTTCAATAAATTTTAATTTGGGAGCAACTAGAACCGCTTTTGATCAATATACAAATACTGCCGGATTTGTTTATGCCGATACTTCACTTGCCAACAACCAGTTAAATGCAAAGCTAAATTTTAACGGTCTGGAAATTCAGAGAGATTCAAACAGCATCAGCGATCTTGCAACCGGCGTTACGTTTAATTTAAAATCCGTAATGCAGTCTACCGACCCGGCTGCAACTGTTACGGTTAAGAGCGATGTATCATCAATTACCTCGCAGATAAATACTTTCATCAGCAACTTTAACGATATTTATACTTACCTGAAATCAAACTCGGCTGTATCCAGTACTTCCGGAAGAAGCGTACTTTCCGGAGATTCAAATGCTTTTTCAATTATGAACTTAATGACGCAGTCTTCAATATCTTCGGTTCCCGGGCTACCTTCCAACACTCTAAATTCACTTTCTTCTATAGGAATTTCTTTTGATCCTTCAAGCGGATTAAGTGTTTCCGATAGTTCATTGCTAAACCAAAGCCTTACAAACAACCTGTCCCAGGTAAAGAATATTTTTAATTCTACTAATGGTGTTGCAACCTCATTATATAACTCTCTAAATTCCTATGTTGGAACAAACGGTTATTTAACTTCACAGCAATCAATTTACAATACAAGTATTCAAAACTATAGCGACAGAATATCTACGGCTCAAGCTAAGATTAGCACCGCTGCAGATAATTTAAGGACCCAATACGAACAACTTCAAGCACAGCTTGTAGATTTAACAAATACTGCGCAAACTTATTTTGGCATAAATGTAACAGATTATTTTAACTCGTAAAATTAATATGAATGAAAGAATAGAAAGAATAAATGCTCTTCTTAGCGAAGCTAATAAGAGCTTAAATGCTATAACAAATGAAAATTTTGATAAAACGATGGCCGATGTTAAAACCATGCTTAATGAATCGTTAAAACACCGGGCATTTCTTTTAACAAATTTTTCGGAAGAAGAATTGAAGAATTTTGAACCGGATTTGACTAGATTAACTAAACAAATTAAAGAAAGCTTCGATAATATAATTGCAAATAAAAAAACAGAAATTGAAAAAATACGTTTGCAAATAGAATATACTCAGAACAGGAAGAAATTAGTCAATTACATAAGGTAAAATTATGAAGATAGAACCATTATCCGGCAATAATTATTATCCCGGGAATATACGCAAAAGTAATTCTGACTCCACAGAACAATCCGGAGCTAAAATTAAGGATAAGCTTGAACTTTCCAGCGAGGCAAAAAGTATAAGTAAAAACCAGGCAGAAAATACCGGTATGGATAAAATTAAAGAAAAGATAAACAGCAAGTTTTATGATTCTCCGGATGTTATAAGCAAAATAGCCGATAAAATTCTTAAAAACATTAATGCCGGATAAATAATCCGGCAAAATTAAGAACCGCTTACAAAAAACTTATCTTCAAAAACTTTTCACTCCAAAATTTTTTCTAAAAATAAGTTTGCTAATTATCTTCTAAATAATTATTATAGCTCACCTAATAGAAATTATTTCCTTTAATGAATTCTACGATTAGAGATGCCGGGTATTGAAAGTAATTTTACAGATCAAATCCAAGATAACAAATTACAAATTTTGGGTAAACTTACAGCCAGTCTTATTCACGAAATCCGCAATCCTCTTTCCGCAATTAAATTGAATCTGGATTATATGAAAATAATAGAATCCGAGATGCCTGCTGAAGCAGTGGATTCCGTAGCCGTATGCAAGGATGCACTTAACCGCATTCAATATTTAATAGATAACGTGCTTACATTTACCAGAAGAAAAATCGACGGGAATTCATTTTGTTCCCTCAATGAAATTTCCATGACTGCATTCGACATAATGCATTCATCTGCCGAAAGTAAAAAGATTAAATTAACTTTAGAACTAGATAAGAATTTACCTTACGGTAATTTTGATAAGAGCAAACTTCTCCAGGTATTATTAAATTTAATTACAAACGCAATTGAATCTTTTGAAAACGGAGGGGAAATTAAAATAAGGACATACAAAAACGAACCCGGCTATATAATTTGGGAAATAACAGATAACGGAAGCGGTATTAGGGATGATGAAAAAGGTAAAATTTTCCAGGACTTTTACACCAGCAAAGTAAAAGGTACCGGGCTGGGGCTTAGTGTATGTAAAATGCTGCTTGATGAATACAATGCCCAACTGGATTTTGAAAGCACTGAGGGGATTGGTACTAAATTCTTTATTAGATTTAATCCGATATTAATAAAAGAAAATGCCGTTGTTCAAAATACTAATTATAGATGATGATAATCTTGTTTGCATCTCTTTAAAAAAACTTCTTGCTAAACTAGGTTACGAAGTAGATACCTGCATGGATGCCGGTGAAGCTTTTGCCAAAATAGACAGCTTTGAACCCGATGTTGTTCTGCTGGATATTTACCTTACCACACACAACGGGCTGGACCTTCTTAAACAATTTCAAAAGAAATATTTTCACATACCCGTAATAATGATTACCGGCTACTCCGATGTTAAGATAGCAGTTACCGCAATAAAATCCGGCGCCTATGATTTTTTATTAAAACCTATAGACATAGAACAGCTTCAGCTTGTACTTAAAAAAGCGCTGGATAACTTAACACTAAAAACAGAAGTTGAAAAACTTCAGCAGATTGTTAGAAATGATGAACTTACTTCTGAATTTTTCGGAAAGAGTGCAAAGATAAAGAAGCTTTTAACCTCTGTTGAAAAACTTGCCGGCAGTGCGGACACTACAATTTTATTGCTTGGCGAAAGCGGTACAGGTAAAGAAGAATTTGCCAGGTACATTCACCAGCACAGCCCGCGTAAGGATGCATCGTTTATTCAAATAAATTGTTCTGCTATTCCAAAGGAACTTGCGGAAAGCGAATTGTTCGGGCACGAGAAAGGTGCTTTTACAGGCGCTATGCAAAAAACAAAACTGGGTAAGTTTGAACTTGCAAATAACGGAACGATTTTACTTGATGAAGTTGGTGAGCTTACACCGGATCTTCAGGTAAAGCTTTTGCGTGTACTGCAGGAAAAAAAGTTTTACAGGCTTGGTGGTGAAAAAGAAATTTCCGTTAATGTACGCATTCTGGCCGCAACAAATAGAAATCTTGAAGAAGAAGTTAAAAGCGGCTGCTTTAGGGAAGATTTATATTACCGGCTTAATGTTGCTAATGTTAAAATACCTCCGTTAAGAGAACGCAAAGAGGATATACCCTTACTTGTGTATTCTTTTATGAAAGAATTTTCAATTAAGTTTAATAAAAAAATAAAAGGGATAGATTCGGATGCACTTAACCTGCTTGTATCCTATCCGTGGAAGGGTAATATAAGGGAACTGCGGAACATAATGGAAAGAGCAGTTATACTTTTGGAAGAAGACGAACTAAAAGAACATCACTTTAATTTTCTTGCCGAACAGGGTACCGGTTATATTCCCTCGGAAGAAAAATTCAGTTTAAAAATTCCGCCTGAAGGAATTAAAATAGATATCGTATTAAAATCTTTAATTCAAAAAACACTAAAGATTACTAAGGGCAACCAGGTTAAAGCAGCTAAGGTTCTGGGGCTTTCCAGATCCAAATTAAGATACCGTATGGAACAGCTTGGAATTGAAGTGACAAAAAATATAAGGTAATAAAGGGGAGAAAAGTTTGCACCCAAAATGTGTTTTGGAATTTTAGCTTGATGAATTATTTCCCGGGGGAGAAAAGACAACCGTAAAAGTACTTCCTTTCCATTTTTCGCTGGTTACATTTATTTCGGCATTATTTATTTCAATGTATTTCTTTGCTAATGCCAAACCTAAACCTGTTCCTTCAAAAGTTCTGTTTTGCCCGTAGTCTTCCTGGGAAAAAGGATTGAAAACATTCGGAAGATAATCCTGTGAAATGCCTATACCGGTATCGGTTATGCTGATATTAATTCTGTTATTTATTTCGTTAATTGCAATTTGAACTCCGCCTTTTTCCGTATACTTTATTGCATTATCAATTAGATTAATAAAAACCTGGCTAAGTGAATATTTATCTGCATAAACGAATGAATGAGCCGTATTATTTTTGTAAGTAAAGTATAGATTTTTCATTTTAGCGCGTGAAAAAAATTCCAGGGTGAGATCTTCCAGCAAGTCTTTATCAAGGTCAATAATTTCAAAATTAGTATCATAGTTGCCTGTTTGAACACGTGATAAGTTAATCATCAATTCAATTGTTCTAATCAATCTTTGGGAGCTGCTGTTTATTACATGAAAAGCAGATTCCATTCCCCTTGGTAATTTATCTTCGAACTCTTCTCTAAGAATAGAGGTATAGGTTAAAATATTATTTAACGGTGTGCGGATTTCGTGGGACATCTGAGCCAGGAATTCTGTTTTAAGCCTGTCGGATTTTTCGGCTTTTACTTTGGCTTCAATAAGTTGTTCTTCCTGTAATTTTTTATCTGTTATATCTTGAAAAATTGCCATGTAATGCATGTTTTGTCCCATCTCATCCATTACGGGAGAAACGGAAGCATATTCCCAAATAGTTCTGCCGTCTTTTTCTTTATGGTTAAATTCTCCGGTCCAGTCGCTGTTGGAAGTTATAGTATCCCAGATGACCTTCTTTTCCTCAGGAGATAATATTGGCGTTAATAATAAATTCGGTTTGGCTGCATATAATTCTTCCCGGGGCCAATTTTTAACCTGGCAAAATTTAGAGTTAACATATTCTATGTTTCCTTTCAGATCAAGGATAATAATAGAAACAGGGCTTTGCTGTACGGCGCGGGAAAGTTTAAATATTTGTTCTTCGTTTAATTTACGGCGGGTATTATCGCGTACAAAACCTTCAAAGTATAATGTCTTACCGCTGGAATCTTTTACGATATGTACACTTAACAGAATCCATAAGGGTTCTCCGTTTTTCTTTTTCCATTTTACCTCCAGATCAACGGCAGAATTCATTTTTTCGTATTGTGTTATTAAGCTGCTTCGTTCATCTTTGTCAAAATAAATATTTTCAATAAGGTTAAGCTTAAGAGCTTCTTCAACCGTACCGCAGCCTAATATTTTTGCAAAGGCAAGATTGGCGGTTAAAATTTTTCCACTGTAATCCGATGTGTAAATACCAACCGGTGAGAATTCGAAAATGTTTTTAAATTTTTGTTCGGAAATTTTTAAAGCTTCTTCCGCCAGCTTTTGTTGTGTTATGTTATGCCCTATTGCAGAAGCAGCAATTATTTCTCCTTCCGGGTTCTTCAGCGGTGAAATTGTTAAGGATACATAAATTTTTTCTTTATCCTTTTTTATCCTCACGGTTTCAAAATCTATTACGGATTCACCGTTTCTTATCTTTAACATTATAGAAGCAAGTTCATCCTGTAATTCAGGCGGAACAATAAGGGATACATTTTTGCCGGTTATTTCGTGCGGGCTATAACCGTACATTAATTCCGCACCTTTATTCCAGGATAAAATATACCCATCCAGAGTCTTACTAAATATAGCATCCGGGGAAGATTCTATAATAGCTGCTAAATGAGTGGCAGTATTTTTATCTTTAATACTTCCGGGCTTAAATTTGTACATTGTATTTACCAGAATGCCTCTAAAGCTTTATTAAAAAATAACAAATATTTATGTAATTATTATCGGTTACTATAATTTTTATTTAATCAATTTATTATCCCTAAAGATTTTTCTTCGTTTGTACGATAATTATTATAGTGCAGTTGAAAAATTTTTTACGGAGATGGTAAATGTCTAATCTGTCGGAACAAAAGGAAGAATCAACCGGTTTGCTGCAGCTTGTAAGCTTTATGATTGGCAGCGAAGAGTTTGGAGTAAATATTTTATATGTACAGGAAATAAACAGGATGCTGCAAATTACAAAGGTGCCTAATGCACCGTACTTTGTGGATGGAGTTGTTAACCTGCGTGGAAGGGTAATACCTGTAATTGATTTGAGAACAAAATTGGGTATGGAAAGAAAAGAGCACGATAAGAATACGCGAATTGTTGTAGTTGAGGTAGAAGGCAAAACAGCAGGTTTTATTGTTGATGCCGTAAAAGAGGTACTGAGAATTCCTGCCGGCATAACTGAACCGCCACCGGAAATTGTTACCGGTATGAATTCCGAATTTATTATGGCTGTTGCAAAACTTGAAGACCGGCTCATTACATTAATAGATCTTGAAAAAGTGCTGTCAAATAACGAAAAGAAAAAATTAAAAGAAGTAGCATAAATTTTTAAGAATATAGAAAATACCATAAGCCGGAATAGCCGGTCGTAAACTCTCGTTAGAATTTGTGGACTCCAAAGTAGTCTTCGATCGCTGAGTCCGGCGGACTCTGCGAGAACCAATTTTGGTTGTCGGTTAGAAGTAATAGTTATCCCCCTGCACTTGTCTTGCCAGGCGAACGATGCCCGTTTCTAAGCCATAGGTTCATCAGCTTTAGCCGGGTACTTAGGTTACCTCTTTCTACCTTAAACCGGGTCTAAAAGTATGACGCTTTATGATACGAGCTTCTGCTTGCAGAAACAAATTAAGCCTAAAATTTAGACTGCCGGAATTAATTTATTAATTTTATATTATATACTGAAGTTACACAAAATACAACTTTTAATTGCCCCGTCATTTATGACGGGGTTATGTGGAGGGAAAAACATTGGCTTTAGCCACATTAAGAGCCTTATTTTGGCTAAAGTTCTAAAGTTTTGGACCAATTTTTTCCCCGCCATAAATGGCGGGGCTAGTCAAATGAAACTTTGCGTAACTTCATTCATACAGTATAAAATATTTTATTCCGGGAAATATGGATTACTCGTTTTTACCCCATAACAGATCAACTGAAGATTCAATTAGAATAGAATTTGAATTAATACAAAAAACAAATCTGTTTGCCAATGTAATTAATTCCTTTCAGGATTTCATAATTATAATGAACACTGGTTTGGAAATAATATTTGCAAATCAATCGTTTATTAAATTTACCGGCTTAAGTAATTCAGCGGAAATAATGGGCAAAAGAATTTGCGAGATAGCAGAATGTACTTTGCCGGATGAAAAAATATTCAGTTATAACCGGGTTACGTTATGCAATACATGCAGCATTACGAAGTCCGCATTAAAAAGTTTAAATGAAGGAATAACGTTTCAAACCGAATCTACATTAAAAATGAAAAACGGTAACATAGCAGACTTCCTGGTTACTACATTACCTTTACGGGCAGAAGGGAAAAATTTTATAATTTGTTCCCTGCATGATATAACAGAGGATAACCATAAGCAATCCATAATAAGAATATTTATACATGATATCTTAAATTCGGCAGGTGCGTTGCAGCAGTGCCTTAATATTATGAATTTACGAAACCTTACGGAAGCCTCGGAAATTTTATTATTATGCAGAAGTATGTCGGACAACTTAATTGATGAAATAACTTCCCAGCGGCTTCTTTTAGAAGCAGAAAGCAATGAGTATGAACCTGATATAACCATATTCGACTGCTGCGATATATTAAACATAATTATAGATAAAAGTACTTCTAATTTTATTACCGGAAACAAAGAAGTTACAATAACAGAATCCGAACACGTTAAAATTTCATCGGATAAAACAATTTTAAGCAGAGTAGTTTTTAATCTTTTTAAGAATGCACTTGAAGCAACAAAACCGGGCGGAAAGGTTGAGCTGTCTTGCATTAAACAAGGCAGCGAGATAGAGTATATTGTAAAGGGAGACAACGTTATTCCGCCAGAAATACAACCTTTAATTTTCAGCCGGGCTTTTTCTACTAAAGGAAAAGGAAGGGGAATAGGCACTTACAGTATTAAACTGCTTACAGACAAATATTTAAAAGGAAGAATTTACTTTGAAAGTAATGAAATGACAGGTACGGTTTTTCATGCGGTTTATCCTATTGCTATATTTTAGGAATTTAAAATAAAACGGATGGTAACTTCAATTAATAAATATTCCCGGATATAATTTCACTTTACGTTAAGGTGTATTTTTATAAATAAAAATTATATATTGATAATAAAATTTCAGGGGCAAAATTTAGGATTACTTAATTGAAAAATTATTAGTCGGCCGGTTACAATTATCAAGTTTATTAAATTTAAAAAGGCATATTGCATAAGTTAATTGTTAAAACTAAAAGGTGCAGAGGATGGGAACGTACTTGCCATTAAAAAAAAGGTTACCCGGGAAACTACCGCTTATATACATGTCCGTTTTCGTCGCAGTTTTATTTTTTATTTACCTATTTCTATACAGGCAGAATATCCACGCTGTTGAAATTTCTCTTACGGTATTATTGATAATTGTATTTGCCGGTTTTGTAATTTTATATCTCTACATGAATCAGACGGAGAAATATTATCTCGGATTATTCAATTCCGGGAATGACAAAATAATCTCGTATAACAACTATGAAAAATTTTTAAGAAATGCTAATGATATGATTATCATTTCGGATGAAAAAGGCGATATAAAGTTTATGAATATAAAAGCTCTTTCCGTATACGGCTATTCGGAAGAGGAAGTACCTAAATTAAACATTAAAGATATCAGATACGATTCAGAATTGTTTAACTTGGAAGAGTTCCGGGAAAGGGTGCTAAATTCTAAGGGATACATTTTCGAAACGTCGCACAAACAAAAGAACGGCACTGTTTTCCCAGTGGAAGTAAGCGTACAGATAATAGAACTTGAGGGTGAGAAGTATGCACAGGAATTAATTAGAAATATTACCGGCCATAAAGAAGCCGAAAGAAAAACCGCACAGCTAAATAGAGTCTACTCCGTTTTAAGCAACGTTAACCAAATGATAGTTAGAATTAAAAATAAAACCGAATTATTTAAAGGAGCCTGCGAAATAGCGGTTAATGACGGCGGCTTTAAAATGGCCTGGATTGGAATTGTTGACCCGTTAACTAAAGAATTAAAAATAGAATCAAGCGGCGGTTCGGCTAGTCAATATCTTGATAACATGAAAATCAATTTAGGCCAATCCGGTACTTTAACAGGCCTTATTGGTAAATCCATGAAATCAGGTCTTTATGAAGTTTGCAACGATATTGAAAAGGAACCATTAATGGTCCGAAGTGTTGAAGCGGCAGTTAAAAATAATTATCATTCTGTGGCTGCTTTTCCACTCAAATCCCTGGACAAAATTATCGGCTTTATTAGTCTTTATTCCGACCGGGTAAATTTCTTTACTCAGGAAGAAATAAAACTGCTTGATGAAATGGCGAAAGATATTTCTTATGCCGTGGAGTTTTTAGATAATGAGATCTTAAGAACAATTACGGAAAAGGCTTTAAAGGAAAGCCAAGAGCGAATGAAAGTAATAGTTGAGGGAACCCCGCATCTTTTCTTTTATGTTCAGGATACGGAAGCCAATATAAAATATATTTCGCCGTCTGTTGAAAAAATTACGGGGTACGGTATTGAGGAATGGCTGCGAATAAAAGACTGGTTCATTACAGGCAGCAAAATTAACTTAAAAGCAATTGAAGCTACTCATGCTCACTTAAACGGAGATTTTACTGAAAATCCGGTTCAACTGGAAATAAACCATGCGGCAGGTTATCCAATCTTTCTGGAAATATTTGAATATCCGATTTTTAATAATGGTGCCATTGCCGGGCTTCAGGGTGTTGCACATGATATTACCGAGAAACTAAAAATTGAAAAAGAATTAAGGGAGAGCGAAGAAAAATACCGCTCCTTAGTTGAAGGCAGCCCCGACGGAGTTTTTATTGTAGATTTTTCCGGTAACTTTATATCTGCAAACAAGGCAATTTTAAATTCTATGGGATTTAACGGTGAAGAATTGAAACATATAAAATTTATGGATTTAATCCCTCCGCGATATCATGAAATGTTAAAGAACAGAATTCAACAAATGATGGCGGGAAAAATTCTTGACAAACCCGTGGAATATGAAATTATAAAAAAGAACGGTGAAAAATTATTTGTTGAAATCCATTCCGTACCGTTTTCTAAAGGAGGAAAAGTTATAGGCTTTCAGGGGATTGCGCGTGATATTACTGAAAAGAAAAAAGCAGAAAAATTACTCCTGCAATCCGAAGTTGAGTTCCGTTCCGTTTGGGAAAGTTCTAAAGACGCTATGAGGCTGTGTAATGAAAACGGATTAATACTTAGGGTGAATAATGCATTTTGTAAGTTGTTTGAAAGATCCGAAAACGAACTTGCCGGAGAGATTTATCAGGTAGTATACAAATATAAAGATGATGCTTCCAGGCTTTTTAAAGAAAATGTATTAGCCAAAAGGATTATACCTAAACAAGTGGCGGAAGTTGAATTATGGAACGGTAAGAAGAAATGGCTGGAAATTTCAAATTCAAATTTTGAAATAAATAATTCGATAATGGTATTGAGTATTTTTAGAGATATTTCCGAAAGGAAAAAATATGAAGTAGAATTGCAGGCAGCAAAAGAAAATGCCGAGGAAGCAAATAAAACCAAAGATATTTTCCTTGCCAATATGAGCCACGAGCTGCGAACACCCCTTATCGGAATCCTCGGCTATTCGGATATGCTTGCAGAGGTTTTATCCGATACTGAAAACATGGAAATGGCTAAAGGAATTACAAGGTCCGGTAGACGTTTGCTTAATACTCTTAATTTACTGCTTGATCTTACAAAGATTGAATCGGATAAAATTGATGCGGAAATAAGCATTATTAATATTGAAGATGAAATTAGATTCGTATTTAATACATTCAAAGGAATTGCTCTTGAAAAAAAATTGGATTATTCTCTGCAAATTTTTAATGATAATTTAACGGCAAAAGTGGATCCCAATATGTTTAGAGTAATCCTGGAGAATTTGATTAACAATGCTGTAAAATTTACAAACTCTGGAAGTATTTCCGTAATAGCAGGAAAGGAAGGTGATGAAAAAGTTTTTATTAATGTTAAAGACACCGGAATTGGAATAGATGAGAAAAACTTTAACAAGGTTTTCGAAGAATTTAGGCAGGTTAGCGAAGGTACCAACAGAGAGTTTCAGGGAACCGGGCTTGGGCTGGCAATAGCTAAAAAATATACTGAAATATTAAATGGTACTATTAATATAGACAGTAAATTAGGCGCAGGCTCTTCTTTTACTATATATTTTCCGGCGGGTTAATATTTTTAAACTTAAGTTTTTATCACTGCTTTTCAATTTATTTTGTGATGTAGAGGATATACACACACAAAGTAATATTGCAATTTTCAAAATTAATTTTTAGTTTGTTATTAACAATTTCTTCTTAGCGGATTTTACCACAATATGAAAAAAATATATGAATAAAATTTTTACTGCTTTACTTTCAATTTTGCTGTTATGTAGTTTTGCATTATTTCCCGGCTGCAGTTCTTCGGGTAAAAATATTTCTTCAAACAAAAAGATTGATACTTTACAAAAGGAGACTCCACCTTCTGTTAATTCTGCTAGTATTAATGCTGAAATTACTGCCGTTAACAATGTAAAAAAATTATTAGTGTGCAATTTAAAAATTTTAAAAATTAATTATTACGGTTCATCTGTGCCTCCGCTTGCAGTTGGCAGCATAATAAAAGCAGATATTTCTCAATCTGTTATATCAAACAGTAAAATTTCTAAAGAAGAATTATTAAAAAAAGATTCGCAGTATAATATTATCCTGGAACATTTCATGCTTCCCCCCGGTGTCGAAGGCCCTTCTTGGAAGATTTTATCGATTAAGTAACTAAAAATTAAAAATAATATAGTAGTAAAAGTATGAAAACAACTGTACAAAATTTTCTTATAGCTGCCGTAATAAGCGGTATTGTAATATTCTTATTTTCTTTTTCGCTGAATAATGTAAAAGAAGACTTGCTAAATAAGCGAAGCGAATTCAATAAAGAAGAAAACTCGAATGACCCGGAAGAAAGAGCGGAATATTACCATATGTTGTTGAGGGATCCGGCAACAAATAAAATTCCGATCAACATCCGGCATCGCGAGCTTCAATTTGCTGAAAAATTGGAAATGAAAAATAAATTGATGAAAGAAAATTCTGTAAATACCCTTAACTGGAAACAGGCGGGCCCTAATGATGTAGGAGGAAGGACAAGAGCAATTGTAGTTGATGCAGCAAATTCTAATACAATTATTGCCGGTGCAGCTTCCGGGGGTATTTGGAAGTCCACCGATAACGGAAATACATGGCAGGAAAAAACGAATTCAAATCAGCTTTTAAGCGTAACTTCCGTTGCGCAGGATACAAGGCCGGGGCATACAAATATCTGGTATTTTAGCGGTGGTGAATTTGCGGGTAATTCTGCAAGTAGTGTAGGCTCTTTCTTTGAAGGGGACGGTATTTATAAGTCAATGGATGACGGAGAAACCTGGAATATCTTACCAAGTACGGAAAGTACAGACCCAACCACTTGGAGCGGGAACTTTGATTTTACTTCCAGAATAATTGTTAGTCCTACAACAGGTTCTATTTTTGTAGCCGCTAATGCTACAGGTATATTTCGCTCTACTGACGGCGGCAGCAGTTTTAATTTGGTTTTAGGCGGAACTAATGAACATATATGGAGCGACGTTGTATCTACCAGTCAAGGAACTATTGTTGCCGCAATATCCAGCCCGTTTCAGGGTTATACACCTCAAAACAGCCCGGGTATTTATAAATCTACTAATGACGGATCTACCTGGACAAACATTACACCAAGTACTTTTCCGGATACAACCCAAAGAACTGTACTTGGGGTTACTGCAGCTAATCCGGATATTGTTTATTCTTTAACTAATACCGGTGATTTAGATGCAAATAAGCATGAAATAATAAAGCTGTATAAAATAAATATTACAAACGGAACATTTTCCGATAGAAGTGCCAACCTGCCGGATTTTTCTACTATCCAAAGCATAGGTAACGTTGCCCAAAACGAAGGTGTAATTCATACACAGGGGAATTATAACATGGTAATTGCCGTAAAGCCAGATGATGAAAATTTTGTGTTAATCGGAGCTACAGGTTTATTCAGATCAACTGACGGATTTACTACAAAACCTGATAATGTTAAGAACGATTGGATAGGCGGATATAACCCTGTAAATTTTGAGTATCCTAATTTTCATCCGGACATTCATGCATTTGCATTTGATCCTGCAAACCCGAATATAATGTGGTGGGGGTGCGACGGCGGTATTGTTTTTACCGATAATGTTACAGATACTTCATACACTCAATATTTCCCCTGGCAGGATAAAAATAACGGATATGATGTAACACAATTTTATGAAGTTGATATTCCGCCTTCTGCAGGAGATACAAGAATAATGGGAGGCTGCCAGGATAACGGTACTCCTTTCTTTAGATTTGACGGAACTACCACAACTTCTCATATTGATGTTAGTTCCGGTGACGGTGCCTATGCTTATTTTGGACCGGATTATGCATTTACGGAATCACAAAACGGCAACTTGCTTAGGCTCCATTATGATCAGTCCGGCAATATACTTCCGCCGTTTAGTAATAACCCATTTAGTATTATTACTCCTAAAAATGCAACTAATCAACTGTTTGTAAATCCTTATGTTATTGATCCTAATAATTCGAACCTTTTATATTATTTGGCCGGTTCCGATATTTGGCGGAATGACCAGTTGAGCAGTATTCCGGATAATACAGATAAAACAGATGTAGGCTGGACGGAGTTAACTAATTTTGCTGCCGCTTCCGGTTATTTGGTTTCCTCGATAGCCATTTCCACTACTCCGGCAAACATACTTTATTATGCAGAAAGCAGTACGCAACAGGGAATACCCAAAATATTTAAAGTAACAAATGCAAATACCGCAACGAGCGGTGCAGTTGATATTTCTATTCCCAATGCACCGGCAGGTGCTTTTGTTAAAGATATTGCCGTTAACCCGGATAATGCAAACGAAATAATAGTCGTGATGTCAAATTATAATATAGTTGGCCTTTACCATTCTTCAGACGGCGGACAAACTTATACCGCTATAGAAGGAAATTTACAGGGGACACAACAAAACCCCGGACCTTCTTTAAGAGGTGCTTCAATTTTACCTGAAAGCAGCGGTAATATTTATTTTGTTGCTACAAGCATCGGATTGTTTTCAACATCAACGTTAGCAGGCAGTAATACAAATTGGGTACAGGAAGGCTCTAATGTTATCGGTAATGTAGTATCGGATTATGTTGTATCAAGAAAATCCGACGGAACTATTGTAGTAGGTACTCACGGCAGAGGTGCATTTGAAGGTATTGCTTCCGGCGGTACTCCTCCGGATACAACAAGTATTTTGCTTTCTTATGATAATAATATTCCTCAATTAGGAATATTTGAAACTCCCCCGAATAATAACTGGGTTCTAGCAAACCGATTAACAGCACCTTCTACAAATTTTAAAATAGATCAACTTATCTATTATATATTGGGAGACGAATCAACAGGCAATGCGAGCTTTTATCCTGTCGTTTATTCGGGTAGTTTATTCTTTTTTGGCATGCCGGATTTAAGCCCGCTCTATACCGGCAATCTGTATACACCACAGAAAGGATGGAATACAATTGACGTCTCGACTAACAATATTATCAACTCCAATACATCCGATGTAGATTTTTGGGTTGGAGCAAAATATGACGGAACGAATGAGCCTCTAATCGGTTTGGATACGG
>JBJKSH010000122.1:0-9403 GCA_046704255.1 Ignavibacteriaceae bacterium
AGTTGCGCTTCTATCAACCTTGGAAGGATCTTTACCGGAAAAGGCGCCGCCGCCATGCGGAGCCCATCCGCCATAAGTATCAACTATAATTTTTCTCCCCGTCAAACCGCTGTCTCCGTGCGGGCCACCAATTTCAAACCTGCCTGTTGGATTAACAAAATATTTGGTCTTCTTATCTATATATTTTTCCGGAATAACAGTTTTAATAATATGTTCAATAACATCTTCCTTAATTTTCTTTTGCTTTACATCGCCGTCATGCTGTGTAGAAATTACAACCGTATCAACTCTAATGGGTTTATTATCGTTATCATATTCAATAGTAACCTGAGATTTAGCATCGGGACGAAGATAAGGCATTAAGCCGTTGTTTCTTTTTCTAATATCGGCTAGTTTTTTCACAAGTTTATGAGCATACATAATAGGCATAGGCATTAACTCAGGCGTCTGATCGCATGCATATCCGAACATTAAGCCTTGGTCGCCGGCCCCGCCTTTATCAACACCCATAGCAATATCCGGAGATTGCGAGTGAATAGCATTAAGTACCGAACAGGATTCGGAATCGAATTTATAATCGGCGCTTGTGTAGCCAATCTTCTGTACCGTTTTTCTTACTATATCCTGAACTTCAATATAAGCTTCGGTTGTAATTTCGCCGCCAACCAGCACAAGTCCGGTAGTAACAAAAGTTTCGCAAGCTACTCTAGCATTGGTATCTTGCTTATATATTGCATCTAAAATACCGTCTGATATTGCATCGCATACTTTATCGGGATGCCCTTCGGAAACCGATTCCGATGTAAAAAGATATGACATATTTTTCTTTCCTGTTTTATAATAAATAAATTAATAAAAATCTATTTCGGATGAATCCCCTGAATTTAGCCTCTTGAAAATACCGTGAACAGCAGAGTTATTTCCTATTATCGAATTTTCGAGAAGAGTTTTTGAAATTTGAGCATTGGAACCTATAATTGAGTTTTTAATTATCGAATCTTCAATAACGCACCCCCTATCGATTGTAGTGTAAGGCCCGATAACCGAATTGGAAATTTTTACGTCGTCTGCAATAAATACAGGCCTGTTAACAACCACACTTTCAAATTTTTTACTTATGCTTTTTAAATCAAGAAGATACTTATTTGTTGAAAGCAATGTTTCCGGTTTACCGCAGTCGTACCATCCCTCTACAGGGAATGTACCTATCATCTCTCCGGCTTCAATCATCAATTGTAATGCATCGGTTAATTGAAGCTCTCCTTTTGTCCTTACATCTTTTTCAACCAAAAGGTTTAAGCTTTTTATAAGCGCATCGGAATTTGCAATATAATATAACCCGACAAGTGCCAAATTGGAGACGGCGGTCTGAGGTTTTTCAACTAGTTTTTTAATATAACCGTTATTTAAAACTGCAACGCCGAATCTTCTAGGATCTTCAACTTCTTTAACCCCTAATGCGGTTCTTTTATTTTTAAAAACATCTTTCAAGTTAACATCAAAAATTGTATCCCCCAGTATTATAAAAATTTCATCATCATCAAAAGTAGGAATGGCGGTATAAATAGCATGCCCAAGCCCTTCCATTTCCTGCTGTTCTACAAATTCGGCTTTAACATTGGGAAAACCGGAAGTTACATAATCTTTTATCTTTTCTCCGAGATGCCCGATTACAAAAGTGGCTTTGTTTATATCTTCTTCTAAAAGTTTATCCAGAATATGACCAAGGATAGGTTTACCACCTACATTTAATAAAACTTTAGGAGTGGAAAAAGTATGCGGCTTTAATCTGCTTCCTAATCCTGCTACAGGTATTATTGCTCTCATCTTTATCTTATAATAAATTCCGAATTGTAAAGTTACCCAATAGCTTATTTAATAACAAATAATTAGTTTTGTATTTAAGTAAATACCGGAGATAAATAAATGAAAAACACCTGCTACAAAATTTTTATTGTATTCATATTAAGCACCACCTTTTTTTCAAATTTAATATTTGCACAATCCGGTGATGCTGCTGCTTATAAAAAAATCGACCAAATTGAAAATACTTCTAAAAAAATTACAGCGCTGAAAAAATTTCTAAACGATTACCCCGAAAGCAGTTATTCAATGACGGCAAAATATCAGATCTTTACGGATTATCTCGCTGAAGGCAATACGGATTCGGCACTGGTTTATGCATATCTTGCGGTCAAGCCGATTCCTTCAATGGCAAGGTTTAATCTCTATAACAATATTGCTTATGAACTAGCTCAGAAAAAAACCGGACTTGATACGGCAGCCGCTTATGCAGGGCGTGCTGTTAATGCTGTACGAAATGCCGGAATGAACAATCTTGGAATGTATCTGGATACTCAAGCACTTGTATATTACGATCTAGGGAAAACAGACTCAGCACTTGTTCTGGAAAAGGAAGCCATAATCGGGCATGAAAATGATCCTGATTACTTAAACAGCCTATCGATTTATTTAAATGCGGCAGGTAAAAAAAAGGAGGCAATTCAAACTGCTGCAAAGGCAATTCTTTACGGGAATACTTCCGATGCACCTGCTAATTTTAATAAATGGGTTAATGCAGAAGTACCCGGTAAAAAACAGCAAACGGAATTAAAACAAAAAACGGCAAATGAAATCCTAAAGAATTTTGATAATAAACTTAAAGCAAACGGAAAACCGGAAGCAAAGTCCAGGGCGGCAGCATTTCTTGCAAACCTGGATGTTTATTTGCCTAAAGCGAAAAGATGGGCAAAAGAAGCATTATCAGGAAAAAATTTAAGTGTTGAAAATAAAGTTTCGCTTACAATTAATTATGCCGTGGTGCTGGAAGCAGAAGATAAAACTAACGAGGCAATTAAAGAATTGAACTCCGTAAAAAATATTGCCGATCCGTGGAATGCAGATTTTTGGTATACGCTGGGAAAAATTTACGAAAAAACCGGAAACGCCGAAAAGGCAATTGATGCTTATGTTTCCGGTTCCGTTGCTTTTAAAAATCCTAAAATAACAAGTGCGTTAAATAAATTAGCCGCAAAAACAGGCTTAGCCGAAAATACGATTAATACGAAAATTGAAAATGAAAAAAACAGACTCGCTTCTTTTAACCCCGGCCATTATAAATCATCTTCAAAAGAGAAAGGTAAAGTTGTACTTGCAGAACTATTTACCGGTGCCGAGTGCCCGCCTTGTGCAGCGGCGGATTATGCATTCGATGCATTGTCGGAATACTATCCCCGCACTATGTTTGTAATTCTTGAATACCACGAACACATACCTGCTCCCGATCCAATGACCAACCCGTCTTCCTTTAGCCGTTATTTATATTATGGCGGCAATTTCGGTACGCCTACTGTTATAATTCAAGGACAGGATAAAATAACCGGCGGCGGTCCAAAGTTTCTTGCAATTAACAGGTTTAATGTTTACAAGTTTATGGCAGAAAAATATTTTGGTGAAAATCCTGAGGTTACAATTTCCGGTAATGTGCAAAATAATATGAAGCTGATTAACGTAAATTTAGAAATCAAAGAAAATAAAAAAGTAAATAACAGTGCAAGCCTGCATGTTGCCCTTGTTGAAAAATCAATTATTTATCCCGGCGGAAACGGAGTAACAAAGAACATATTTGTTGTGCGTGATCTTTTTAATAAAGCAGACGGTTCAAAGTTAAATTTTAAAAACGGTCTTCAAAAGTTTAATGTAACATTCAATCTTAATAAAATAGAAAATGATTTAACCAATTACCTAAATGCACCGGAAAAATATCCTTCATGGCGGAGAGGTGTTCCGTTTACAGGCTGGAAGCAAAAACCGGATAAGTTAAACAAAAATAACCTGGCTGTTGTTGCATGGGTGCAAAACAACCAGAGTAAAGAAGTACTTCAGGCTTTATACCTTAACGTACCAAAGGCAAATTAAAAATTGTTAAATAAGGTAAAGCAGGTATCTACGAAGGGAGTTTTGGAATGTTGAAATATTGTGCAAAGATAAATATTCCATTATACTGCCATTACATTTTTCATAAAGATTATGTAACCTGGTTAACAAAATTATTTAATAATAAAATTATTTTGCGAAGCGTTTGACTTTTAATATTTTTTCTGTATTTTTACTCACAATATTAGGAGTATTTATTTAACAGATTTGCTACCAAAGAAAATTTTTAATTAAATTTTTATGCCGGAGTAGCAGATGTATACCGATTATGGGATGTTTCTCTGGTCGGTTTTTTTATTTTATATAAAGGAACTTTTATTGCAGGAGAAAGTTTATAGGTTGTTTGATACTTATTTTTTATACAAATGATATTCACCAACAAAAAAGGAAGGCAGCGATGAAAACAGTGAAAGCGAAAATAGACAATCCGTTATCAGATCTAATCAGCGATGAGATATACGATCTGTTAAACACCCAGGGTTTAATTGATGAAAAATCGGTAAGAGATTATCAAATAAGAAAAAAATTTAAACAATTAAGGGCCAGCAAAATAAGCGCCGGTGATGCGATAGATTCTATTAGAGAAGAATATCCTTATTTACAATTCGATACAATAAGAAAAATTGTATATCAGATAAGTAAATAAATAAAAAATCCTTGACAAATTAATTTTAAGGATTTATATTACCGGTGACTCTTTCAGAGGGTTCTCCCCTGCCCTTTGATGTAAACGAGTCGGGCCCAGTGGTACCCCCATCACTGGGCTTCTATTTTTTATATCCGGAGAATAAAATGGCAAGACCAGTAAAAAGAAAAAATATACGTAAGAATAAAACCAAAAAGAAAATTTCTTCACCATTCCATATATACTGGGAGAAGAAGAATTATTTACTGCTGGCTTTAGGCGTAGGAGTAATAATTATCGGTTACATCTTTATGTCTATGGGCAAGTGGAATAGTTTTCCGTCGTTATTTATTTCTCCCATTCTTTTGTTAATAGGTTATGTAATCATTCTCCCTGCTTCAATTCTTTACATGAAGAAAAAGGAAGATGTGAATAAAGAGGATCAAGAAATTGATTCTGGCAAAAGTTAAGGGGAACATAGTTTCCACTCAAAAGAATCCTTACCTTGTAAGTCATAAGCTTATGCTTATACATCCTATTGATCTTAAAGGAAATTTTACGGGGAATAAAGATATTATTGCACTGGATTTATTAGATTCCGGAATCGGCGATATTGTACTTGTTGTACAGGAAGGTGCTGCAATAAAACAAATATTAGGCCACAGAAAAGCCCCCGTGCACACAATGATTGTGGCAGTTGTTGATGAAATTGAAGTTAAAGACAAAAACATCTAGCTCGGTTTATAATATTTCATTACTTCAGGTAATTCTTTTTTAATAGCTTCAATTCTAGCTGCATCCGATGGGTGGTCGCTTAAAAATTCCGGAGGTAACTGCCCTTTTTGCGCACTCATCATTCTTTGCCAAAATGCCAAAGCTTCATGCGGATCATATCCTGCCATTGCCATAAATATTAATCCTAGATGATCTGCTTCGCTTTCCTGCAGCCGGCTGTATGGAAGAAGAATTCCGACCTGGGTTCCTATGCCGAATGCTGCCATAAAAAGATTTTGAGTAAGTACCGGTTTGTTTTTTAATGCTTCTGATAATGCTACTCCACCAAGTTGGGTTATTAGCGCCTGGCTCATTCTTTCGTTACCATGCTTTGCAACAGCATGAGCGATTTCATGACCAAGCACTACCGCAAGCCCTGCTTCTGTTTTTGTAATAGGAAGAATCCCGTTATAAACAACAACCTTTCCGCCGGGCATACACCAGGCATTTGCTTCCTTACCGTCAATTAGGTGGAACTCCCATTTATATCCATTTAGCTGACTGGAGAGATTGCGTCCGGCAAAATAGCTTTCAACAGCATTAGATATTCTTTCTCCAACTTTTTTAACGATTGCAATTTCTTTTTGGTTTGTACTTTCCTTATTAGATTTTAAGAATTGATCATATTGCTGAAAACTCATTGACAACATCTCGTTATCCGGTATTAAATCCAGTTGTTTTCTGCCGGTAATTGGTACAGTGCTGCAAGAATTTATAATTACCAGCGATAATATAAATACAATTATGGCTGTTAAATATTTTTTCATTGTTTCTTATAAAAAGTCAATTATTAAAAATATTTCTTTAGTAATTCTTTATGGTTTTAGCACCATTAAAATTACGGCAATGTAAGGAGCTAGAGTTGCAACAGATCCCCATACATCCCATTTCTTGGACAGTTTGCGGTAATCTTCCCAGTTATATTTTTCTTCGCTGCTTGTTAACGCATAAATTTTCTTTTGAACCGGTACCACATGTGCCATAAAAGCATAAGCGGAAATAATTATCATTATTATAGACCAAAATATCCATGGCGTATCAATTAGAGAGAAATTTCCCTGCATTGCAGTTCCAAGTCCGAATATTATAAGCAAAGTTACGGCAGGCATTGTAAACAGCCTGTCGGCTTTAATAATATTTTTGAAGGTATCGGATATTTTTATGCGGTCTTTAGTTCTTTCAGCCTGTATTTTCCAGAAGGCACCTATGGTTATATTACCAAGGAAAATTATTACGGCTACAACATGAAGAAGTTTCCAGATATTATAAATCATTTGCAACTTCCTTAAAATATAGTGTAGGTAAATAGTAAGCACCTAAATTTATGCAGGTGCAAAATAAAATCAAAATAACACTCTTGCTTTTATAGTTCCCCGAATCGATTTTAATTCATTTAAAATTTCATTAGAGTTAGCTTTGTTGTCTATATCAATTATAACATATCCGATTTCCGGATCAGTTTGAAGAAACTGAGAGGCAATATTTAGTTTTCTTGAAACAAACACTTTTGTTATTTTATTAAGTATACCCGGTTTATTTTCATGTATATGCAGATACCGCTGTCTGTTATAATTCGGTGCCAAAGAAATTTCCACAAAATTGGTGGCGCCTATTGTAGAACCGACATCACTGTACTTAACTAATTTCTCGGAAACTTCCAGTGCAATACTTGACTGAGCTTCTACAGTGCTTCCGCCGATATGAGGAGTTAAAATTACATTCGGAAATTTTTGAAGAGGCGAGACAAAAGATTCTTTATTGGAACCCGGTTCCTTTGGGTAAACGTCAATAGCTGCACCGGCAATTGTGCCTGTTTCCAAAAGGCTCGCTAGTGCATTTATATCTACTACGCTGCCGCGT
The DNA here is from genome assembly GCA_046704255.1 of Ignavibacteriaceae bacterium. Lineage (GTDB taxonomy): Bacteria > Bacteroidota > Ignavibacteria > Ignavibacteriales > Ignavibacteriaceae > FEN-1297. The sequence goes on from JBJKSH010000122.1 coordinate 7,196, forward strand.
GAAGCATTTATAAGATAAGCACCTTTTTTCATCAGGCTCAATTCCTTTGATGTCATCATATTTCTAGTTAAAGTAGTATCCGGAACATGAAGCGTTACCACATCTGAATTTGATAAAAGTTCTTCAATGTTATCACAGGCTTTTGCATTTCCTAGAGAAAGTTTCTTTTCAATATCATAATAAAGTACATTCATCCCCATGCCCTCGGCTAATACAGATACCTGTGTACCGATATGCCCGTACCCGATAATTCCGATTGTTTTTCCTCTTACTTCAAAAGAGGCTTTTGCATCCTTGAGCCACCTGCCTTCATGTGCCGCAAAATTCCTTTCCGGAATTCTTCTCATTAATTGAATAGCCTCGCTAATAACCAGTTCCGCTACAGAACGCGTATTTGAAAACGGAGCGTTAAATACCGGAATTCCTTTCATCTTTGCTGCCGATAGATCAACCTGGTTTGTTCCGATACTAAAGCAGCCAACTGCAATAAGCAGTTTAGCCTTATCAAGAACTTCCTTTGTTAGGTGAGTCCGGGAGCGAATACCGATCATATGCACATTTTCAATTTTTTTTAGAAGCTGCTCTTTATCCAGGGCACTTTTAACATATTCAACATTTGAATAATCATTTTCCTTTAAGAAGTTTACCGCATTTTCATGTATTCCTTCTAACAGCAATACTCTTATTTTATCTTTGGGAAGTGAGTAACGGTTTGTCGCTTTTCTAATCATAAGAATTCATATTTATAAGTGTTTCTGATTAAAATTATAAAGTTTATTTTTATCTTTTCTTAAATATCTTAACCTGAAAAATAATAAAAGCATGTTTGCCAAAAAACTTAAAATAAGTTTAAATGTCTAACAATTTGATATTCTTGTTTTATTTAACAAAGGCTGAGTTCTTTTTTGCATTTTTATACAATTATGATTATGCAAGATTACTTTTCCGGATATAGCCATAAACAATTTTTTATAAAAATATATTTTTTTATGGATTTGATAGTTGAAAATGATTAACTTTTATATCAATAAAATAAGGGACGTTCTATTCGATGAATAATACCAAATAATATTCATTCTGTTTTTACAAATAATTTAATCTCATTTAATATTTTTAATTAATAAATTAAAGAGGGTTCTATGCGTAAAATAATTTTTACCTTTTTAGTAATTCTTTTTTCCGTGAGTTTAGGTTACTCACAGGTAACTCAGCTTTCCGGTGATTATTATATTGGTGCTGCAGGAACGGGACCAGGCGGCTCGAATCCTAATTATGCTTCATTAAAAGATGCATTTGATGTAATAGACAGTGCGACCATAACAGGTAATTGCACTTTCTATATTACAAGTAATATTGACGAACCAAATACCGGCGGTATAGGTATAGCCTTGGCGGTTGATCCTTCTCCGTATACAATAACAATTAAACCGTATACCGGAGTTACACCTACTATTACTTTGGAATATCCGTCCGACGGTAATTCCGGTCCTTCCGGTGCTTTTGTAATAGGCATTCCATCAACAAATAAAATAGCATGGAGTGACTTAACTAAAACCAGAAATATTGTAATAGATGGATCAAATACGGCTGGCGGTACAACTAGAGATTTAACAATTCAAACTGCAACCACGGCTAATAGAAATGCAATGCCCTTAGTAATAGTCGGCGATGTTTCAAACGTAACTGTTAAAAACACAAACATTTTTTACAAAGTTCAAACTGTAAGCACTTCCGGTAATCTCTTTATTGGCGCCGCAATCCTTAGATCAAGAGTTCAGAATAGCATAGACTGGGTTCCCCAAAATATTACTTTCGAAAATGATCACTTAAGTGGTAACTTCGATGGTGTGGCTCAAAATGCTCAAGGTATCGGATGCTACGCAAGTTCTCCTTATACATTAACACATCCGAATAATATTACTTTAAAGAATAATCTAATCGAAGGTAAAAGAAGAGGCGTTGCATTATATCTAGCCGGCAGTTTCAATATTTATGGAAATGAAATTATACTAAATCAGAATGTAACAGCAAGTACGGACAACGAAGCAATTTACGCAGTAAACGTAGACTCAGGATCTGTCGTAAACATTTATGATAATAAAATTTCGGAAGTCTCTTCAATGTCCAACGGTTCCGGCTACGGCAATTCGGCAATCAGTATTGAAACCAACGGGACATATAATATTTACAATAATATGATTTACGGAT